>NZ_JBWKQE010000001.1:415815-837911 GCF_059418605.1 Duganella sp. GW821-FHT07G03 | reverse complement strand
CCACGCGGCCGCGCCGGCCGCCGGGCCGCGCGCCGAAGTGATGCACTGGTGGACCTCCAGCAGCGAGTCGGCCGCCGTGCGCAAGTTCGCCGAGGCCTACCGCGCCGCCGGCGGCGTCTGGGTCGACACCGCCGTGGCCGGCGCCGACCAGGCCAAGGCGGTGGCGATCAACCGCATCGTCGGCGGCAATCCGCCCACCGCCGCCCAGTTCAACACCACCAAGCAGTTCCGCGACCTGATCGACCAGGGCTCGCTCAACAATGTCGACGACATCGCCGCGCGCGACCACTGGGACCAGCTGATGCCGGCGCCGCTGCTCGACGTGGTCCGCGTCAAGGGCCATTACTACGCGCTGCCGGTCGACATCCACATGTCGACCTGGATCTGGTATTCGAAGGCGGCGTTCACGAAGGCCGGCATCGCCGCCGAGCCGGCCACGCCGGAGCAGCTGTTCGCCGCGCTCGACCAGCTCAAGGCGGCCGGCCTGGTCGGCCTGGCGCACGGCGGCCAGCCGTGGCAGGAAAACATCGTGTTCCAGGCCATGCTGGCCAACGTCGGCGGCCGGGAGCTGTACCTGCAGGTGCTGCGCGAGCGCGATCCCAAGGCGCTCAATTCGGCGGCGTTCAAGCAGGTGCTGGTGGCCTTCAAGCGGCTGCAGGGTTATGTCGATCCCGGCTCGCCCAACCGCAACTGGAACGACGCCACCGCCATGCTCATCAGCGGCAAGGCCGGGGTGCAGATCATGGGCGACTGGGCCAAGGGCGAGTTCGCCGCCGCCAAACAAAGCGCCGGCAAGGACTACGGCTGCATCGCCGGCCTGGGTCCGGCCGTGCCCTACCTGATCTCGGGCGACGCCTTCGTGTTCCCGAAAACGTCCAACGCCGACGCCGTCAAGGCGCAGAAGCTGCTGGCCACGACCATGCTGGCGCCGGCCGCGCAGCTGGCGTTCAGCAAACTGAAAGGCTCGCTGCCGGTGCGCAGCGACATCGACGTGTCGTCGATGGACGCCTGCGCCCAGGCCGGCATGGCGATCATGAAGGACAAGGCGCGCCCGCTGGGCATGGTCGAGGTCTACCTGACGCCCGACCAGAACGGCGCCCTGCAGGATGTGCTGACGGCGTTCTGGAACACCCGCATGCCGGTGGAGAAGGCGCAGAAGAGCATCGCCGCCGCGCTGCGCGATTGAACCCGCCGGCGCGCTTGTCACCGCCGGGCGCGATGGGGTATGCTTGCCGCCGACTGAACGGATAAGGGAAGCTGTGGCAACCATCAAAGACGTAGCCCGCCTGGCGGGAGTAGGGCTGGGCACAGCGTCGCGCGTGATCAGCGGCAAGGGTTCGGTGTCGCAGGCGACCCTGGAAAAGGTGCGCAAGGCGATCGAGGAGCTGGAGTTCCGGCCGTCGCACGCGGCGCGCTCGCTGTTGTCGGGCAGCTCGCAGATGATAGGGGTGTACATCCCGTATTTGAGCGGGACGTTCTACACGCCCATCCTGCAGTCGATCTACACGGCGCTGCGGGCCAGCGGCTTGAACATGGTGGTGGCCTTCGGCGTCGGCGAGGGCGACGCGCGGCAGCAGGCGATCGAGGGCGTCAACTTCCTGATCGAGCGCGGCAGCGACGGCTTGATCGTGATGAGCAATGCGCTGGAGGACCAGGACTTTGAGGCGCTGGGGCCGTTCCAGTCGCGGGTGGCGGTGATCAACCACGGTTTCGCCAGCATCGCCGAGCAGTGCTTCACCGTCGACCACGAGGCCGGCGGCCGGCTGGCGGCGCGCACCTTGCTGGAGCTGGGCCACCGCCGCATCGCGGTGATCGCCGGCCGCGCCAGCGCGCCGGACAACCAGCAGCGCATCGCCGGTTTCATGGCGGAGCTGGCGGCGGCGGGCATAGATCCGGCGTCGGTGTGGATGGAGGACGGGCAGTTTTCGCCGGAGGGCGGCTGGGCCTGCACCGAGCAGCTGCTAGCGTCGGGCTACGCCTTCACGGCGGTGTTTTGCGCCAACGATGAAATGGCGGTGGGGGCCTTGTCCTGCTTCCAGCAGGCGGGGGTGGCGGTGCCGGAGCAGGTCTCGGTGCTGGGATACGACGACACGCACAGCGCGGAATTCACCGCGCCGCGCCTGAGCAGCGTGCATATCCCGTGGAGCGAGATGACCTTGAACGGCCTGAACTTCCTGCTCAACCGCTGCTACGCGTTGCAGCGGCCGGTCGAGCGGGCCTACAGCGTGCACGTGACGCAGCGCGCGTCGCTGGCGCCGCCCGCTGAACAGCGGTAAAGAATGAGGGTGTGCGCCGGTCGCACGCTCTTTTTTTGTAGTATATTGGAAACGATTCCACACACGGAGGCGCAGGATGGTCACGACACGATTGCTGAGCACCGCCTGGCTGGCGACAGCCTTGCTGGCCGGCGCCGCCGAGGCGCAGGCCGCGCTGCCCATGCTGCACACGGCGGGCACGCGCTGGCTGGCGGCCGACGGCAGCGCGCCGGCGCTGCGCGGCGTCAACCTGGGCAACTACCTGATCCAGGAATTCTGGATGATGGGCCAGGGCGGCGCCGGCATCGACGACCAGTGCAAGCTGGAGGCGGTGCTGGACCGGCGCTTCGGCTACGCCCAGCGCGAGCGCCTGTATGCGCTGTACCGCGACAACTGGATCGCCGCGCGCTACAAGGACCGCGGCGCGGTGGCCGGCTACAGCATCCTCAACGAACCGTGGGGCACGACGCCGGACAACCTGGCCGTGGTCATGGGCACGCTGTATCGCGAGATCCGCAAGGTCGATCCCAACCACGTGATCATCCTGCCGGGCCATAGCAAGGGCATAGACGCCTACGGCAAACCGTCCGAGCAGGGCCAGGTCAACGTGGCGTTCGAGATGCATCCCTATCCCGGCCACTTTGGCTGGGGCAAGCCGGGCGTCGACGTGCACCGCGACTGGCTGCAATGCGGCCCTGGCGGCAAGGGCGGCGTGTGCGCATGGAAGGCCCAGCAGGAAAAACTGGACACCGCCTACTTCATCGGCGAGTTCCAGCCGTGGGCCGCCATGGGCGCGGAGCTGGGCGGCCAGGTCACGCGCGCCAGCTACGACAGCTACGTCGCCAACGGCTGGGCCTCGACCGCCTGGGCCTACAAGCTGCTGACCAACCAGGGCGGGCAGGGCAAGGGCAGCTGGGGCATGGTGACCAACGCGCCCGGCGCACGCATCCCCAAGCTCGATTTCAACACCGCCTCGCTGGCCGAGATTGAAAACCTGTTCCGGTTGTTCGGCAGCGTGCCTTACGAACCGCAGCAAACCGTCATCAAATGGATGAACGCCACCGTACCGCCCACTCCCTTCGCCCACAAAAACTAAAACCATGACCATGATTCTTACCGACCTGCCTACGGCGATCCAGCGTTCCGACTTTGCCAGCGACTTCCTGTGGGGCGTGTCGACATCGGCCTATCAAATCGAGGGCGCCGCCGCGCAAGACGGGCGCGTGCCGTCGATCTGGGACACCTTCAGCGCCACGCCGGGCAAGGTGCGCGACGGCTCCAGCGGCGCCGTGGCCTGCGACCACTACCACCGCTGGGAGGAGGACCTGGACCTGGCGCAGTCCATGGGACTGAACTCCTACCGCTTCTCAATCGCCTGGCCGCGCATCTTCAACGGCGTCGACGCCGAACCGAACGCCAAGGGACTGGCGTTCTACTCGAAGCTGGTGGACGGCATGCTGGCGCGCGGCCTGCAGCCGTGGTGCACGCTGTACCACTGGGACCTGCCGCAGTACCTGGAGGACCAGGGCGGCTGGGCCAACCGCGCCACCGTCGATGCCTTCCTGCATTACGCCGATGTGGTCAGCAAGCACCTGGGCGACCGCGTGCAGCACTGGATCACGCACAACGAGCCGTGGTGCACGGCCATGCACGGCAACTGGGACGGCATGCACGCGCCGGGCAACAAGAGCCTGCCGCTGGCGCTGCAGGTGTGCCACAACGTGCTGGTGTCTCATGGCCTGGCGGTGCCGCTGATACGCGCCAACGTGGCGGGCGCGAAGGTCGGCATCGCCCTGAGCCTGCATCCGGTCAAAGCCGCCAGCGACAGCGCCGCCGACCAGCAGGCCGTTGCGCGTCACGACGCGCTGCGCAACCGCTGGTTCCTCGATTCGCTGTATGGACGCGGCTATCCCGCGCTGGCGCTGCAGCTGGTGGGCCAGGACGCGCCGCAGGTGCTGCCGGGCGATATGGAGGCGATCGCCGCGACTATGGACTTCCTTGGCGTGAACTACTACTTCCCCGAGGTGGTGAAGGACGCGCCGGACCAGTATCCGCTGCGCACCGCCATCGTCTATCCACAGGACCGCCAGCGCACCGACTTCGGTTGGGAAGTGTCGCCGCAAGGCCTGGTCGAACTGCTGGCGCGCGTGGCGCGCGACTACCCGACCGGCGATCTGTATGTGACCGAAAACGGTTCATCCTACGACGACCACCTGGGCGCGGACGGCGCCGTCAACGACACGGCGCGGCGCGATTACCTGATCCGCCACCTGGCCGCCGTGCGCGACGCCATCGCCGCCGGCGGCAACATCAAGGGCTACTTCGCCTGGAGCCTGCTGGACAACTTCGAATGGGCGGAAGGCTATCTGCGCCGCTTCGGCCTGACCTATATCGACTACCCGACGCAGCGCCGCATCCTCAAGCAAAGCGGCCAGTGGTACAGCGCCTTCTTGCGCGACGCATAAAACACCATCAACAACGGAGACAAGCACCGAATGAAAACCAATAACCACATCCTGCGCCGCGCCGTGCTGGCCGCCACGCTGGCGCTGGGCGGCGCCATCGCAACCGCCGCCGCGCCGGCCGCCAAGCCGCTGGCCGACTGGCCGCACCTCACCAGCGCCGTCAAGCAGGACAAAGCGATGGAGGCGCGCATCGCGCAGATCGTCGCCGGCATGACGCTGGCGCAGAAGATCGGCCAGATGACGCAGCCGGAAATCAAATTCAGCACGCCGGACGACATCCGCAAGTACTACATCGGCTCCGTGCTGAACGGCGGCGGCAGCTGGCCGGACGGGAACAAGCACGCCAGCGCGGCCGACTGGGTCAAGCTGGCCGACGCCTACTACGACGCCTCAATGGCCACCGACATGAAGGTGCGGATCCCCGTCATCTGGGGCATCGACGCCATGCACGGCAACAGCAATATGTACGGCGCCACGCTGTTCCCGCACAACATCGGCCTGGGCGCCGCGCGCGACGCCAAGCTGATCGGCCAGATGGCCAGGTCGGTGGCCAAGGCGGTGCGCGCCACCGGCATCGACTGGGTGTTCGCGCCGACGCTGGCCGTGGTGCGCGACGACCGCTGGGGACGCACCTACGAATCGTTCTCTGAAGATCCGGCCATCGTCAAGGACTACGCCGGCGCCTACGTCAAGGGCCTGCAGGGTGACCTGAAATCGGACCACACCGTGGTCGCCACCGCCAAGCACTTCATCGGCGACGGCGGCACGGCCGAGGGCAAGGACCGCGGCGAGAACCAGGCGACCATGGCGGACATGATCAACATCCATGCCCAGGGCTACTACCCGGCGCTGCAAGCGGGCGTGCAGACGGTGATGGCGTCCTTCAACAGCTGGAACGACGTCAAGGGCGGCGTCGACCACGGCAAGATGCACGGCAGTAAAGAGCTGCTGACCGACGCGCTGAAAACCAAGATGGGCTTCGACGGCCTGGTGGTCAGCGACTGGAACGCCATCGCCGAGGTGCCGGGCTGCGCCAACGACAGCTGCGCCGCCTCGATCAACGCCGGCGTCGACATGGTGATGGTGCCGGAACACTGGAAGGCCTTCATCGCCAACACCATCGCGCAGGTGGAGAAGGGCGAGATCCCGATGGCGCGCATCGACGACGCCGTCACCCGCATCCTGCGCGTGAAGCTGCGCGCCGGCCTGTTCGACGGCAAGAAGCCGTCGCAGAACATCTACGCCGGCAAGCAGGAGCTGCTGCAGGAACGCGCGTTGGCGCGCCAGGCGGTGCGCGAATCGCTGGTGCTGTTGAAGAACAACGGCGGCGTGCTGCCGCTGGCGCGCGGCAAGAAGATCCTGGTGGTCGGCAAGAGCGCCGACAGCATGGCCAACCAGTCGGGCGGCTGGTCGCTGACCTGGCAGGGCACCGACAACAAGAATAGCGACTATCCGGTCAGCGACACCATCCTGGCCGGCATCCGCGACGCCGCCGGTGCGGACAACGTCACCTTCAGCGAAAACGCCGCCGGCGTCGACCTCGGCAAGTTCGACGCCGTCATCGCCGTCATCGGCGAGACGCCGTATGCGGAAGGCGACGGCGACATCGGTCCATCGGGCACGCTGCGCCTGACCGGCCGCCATCCCGAGGACCTGGCGGTGTTGCAGGCGGTGGCGGGCAAGGGCAAGCCGGTGGTGACGGTGCTGGTGACCGGCCGTCCGCTGTTCGTCAACGACCTGCTCAACCTGTCGGACAGTTTCGTTTCGGCGTGGCTGCCTGGCACCGAAGGCAAGGGCGTGTCCGATGTCTTGTTCCGCAAGGCCGACGGCAAGGTCAATGTGGACTTCCACGGCAAGCTGTCGTTCTCGTGGCCGAAGTCGGCCTGCCAGTCGCCGCTAAACGTCGGCGACGCGGCCTACGATCCGCTGTTCAAATACGGCTACGGTCTGACCTATGCGAGCAAGGGCGCCTTGCCGCTGCTGGACGCCGGCTATCCGGCCGGCGGCTGCGGCAAGACCACGGCGGTGCCGGTGTACGCGCCGGCCGACCGTTCGACCTATGCGCTGTATGTGAGCAGCGGCGGCCAGCGCGTGGCCCTGGGCGCGGACCTGAACGCCGTCTTCAAGCTGTCGACCGTCACCGTCGAAACCGCGCAGATCAACACCCAGCAGGACGCCAAGCGCCTCACCTGGACCGGCGCGGCCAAACTGGAAGCGCAAGCGGCCAAGGCGCAGAAGCTGCCGGCCTTCGCCGCGACCGACGGCGCGCTGCAATTTGATGCTATCGTGTCGGCTGCGCCGCAGGGCAAGGTCAGCGTCGGCATCGAAACGGTGGAGCTGGACGCCAGCGCCGTGTTCCAGCGCTTGGCGGGCAAGGGCAAGCAGACGGTTAAAATCCCGTTGGCCTGCTTCAGCGCCAAGGGACTGTCGCTGGCGGCATTGAGCACGCCGTTCAGCGTGGCCGCCGATGCGCCGTTCGCCGCGAGCTTCGCCAACATCCAGATCGTTGGCGGCGCCGCCAGGGACAAGGATGCGCTGGCGTGCGGCGACTTTAAATAAAAATCAGGAGACTCTCAAAGCATGGAACAATATTCCCCAGCCGTCCCGATGTCGGGCGGCCAGACCCAGACCGGCGGTAACACCGGTCCGTTGATCATCGTCACCATCCTGTTCTTCATGTGGGGTCTGCTGACCTCCCTGAACGACGTGCTGATCCCGCACCTGAAGGCGGTCTACACGCTGACCTATGTGCAGGCGATGCTGGTGCAGTTCTGCTTCTTCGGCGCCTACTTCATCGTCTCGCTGCCGGCCGGTATGCTGATCAGGAAAATCGGCTACCAGAACGGCGCCGTCGCCGGCCTGACCATCGCGGCCGCCGGTTGCGCCTTGTTCTACCCGGCGGCGACCAGCGGCTACACGCTGTTCCTGATCGCCTTCTTCGTGCTGGCGGGCGGCATCACCATCCTGCAGGTGGCGGCCAATCCTTACGTGACGGTGCTGGGCGATCCGCAGACGGCGTCGAGCCGCCTGACGCTGACCCAGGCCTTCAATTCGCTGGGCACGACCGTAGCGCCCACGCTGGGCGGCATGCTGATCCTGGCCGGCGGCGTGATGAGCTCCGCCGACATGGCCAAGCTGACCACCGAGCAGCTGGCGGCCTACCATACGACCCAGGCGGCCAGCGTGCAAGGCCCGTACCTGGTGCTGGCGGCGGCCTTGCTGGCGCTGGCGGTCTTGTTCGCGCTGGCGCGCCTGCCCAAGATCGTCGACGCCGAACAGGCGGACGGCGAAAGCGCCGGCTGGTCGGCCGTGCTGCAACACCGCCATCTGGTGCTGGGGGCGGTGGCGATCTTCCTGTATGTGGGCGGCGAAGTCAGTATCGGCAGCTTCATGATCAACTTCATCGGCGATGCGAAAGTGGCCGGCCTGTCGCCTGCCGACGCGGCGCCTTTCGTCAGCTACTACTGGGGCGGCGCGATGGTGGGCCGCTTCATCGGCTTCGCCGTGATGCGCTACGTCAGCCCTGGCAAGGCGCTGGCCTTCAACTCGGCGGCGGTGATCGCGCTGGTGCTGATCGCGATCTTCAGCGGCGGCCAGTTGGCGATGTGGGCGATGCTGGCGGTCGGCCTGTTCAACTCCATCATGTTCCCGACCATCTTCTCGATGGCGCTGAATAAACTCGGCCCACTGACCGGCCAGGGTTCGGGCGTGCTGTGCATGGCGATCGTCGGCGGCGCGCTGGTGCCGTTCGCGCAAGGCCTGCTGGCCGACACCATCAGCCTGCAGATGTCCTTCCTGGTCCCCGCCGCCTGCTACACCTTCATCCTGTACTTCGGCCTGAAATACGCCGGCATGTATTCGGAGAAGTAATTTGCCGCGGGTATACCCACCATGGGTGTACCCGCGCGCTCCTTCTAGCAAACCTGCTGAATTTTTTACTGAATTCTACTGAATTGAACTTCCTTGGGCTGCTGCGGTCTAACTCAGTAGCCGGAAGCAGAATTCAGCAGGTTTCAGTAAGGAGAACAGCATGGTTGCTACAATGAGTGTGAACGTCTCCCCCTCCACCCTGTTCGCACTGATGGAACGGCTGCGCGAGACCGGAGCGAGCATCGATCCGGCCGAAGCGGTCGATGCCGCGATTCGCCATTGGCTCGCAACATCGGGCCATGCACCTGACGCCGCACCGCGCGGCTACCAGTGGAAAACGCTGTTCCTGCCCGAAGGTACTTGGCTGCGCATGGCCTACCGCGGCGACCATGAATACGCCATCGTCGAAGGCGACCACCTCATGTACAAAGGCCGCGCCATCTCGCCCAACCAATTCGCCAGTGGCTACGCCGACAGCGTGCGCAACGCATGGCAAGACATCTCCATCCGCATGCCCGGCGAAAAGCACTGGAAACTGGCCGGCGTGCGCCGCCGCGAACTGGCGCGCGCAACAGCAGTAGCACCGCCCACATCCGCTGTCGCGAGCGTCCCAGCCGCCGCGCCGGCCCCGCTCATTGCCAGCGCACCGTGCGTAGCGCCGCCTGCTGTCCCATCATCGCCCCCACCTCGCAACACCATCCCCGGCCAAGGCTGGACGGAGCCCGAGCGCAGAAAATTCCGCTTCCGGCTCGAAGACGTCGCCTTCGAGTGATGGCCTATATTATTTTTCAATTTTTGATCTGGCGCATGGAAGTAGTGCTTTGGTGTAACGTACGGCATTTTTGACAACATAACCCCCACTATCATGGCAACTTACTTACACTAAAAGGACAGTGCCATGAGCAATAACATCAAAGCATATCTGGTCGGCGGCGGCATCGGCTCGCTGTCCGCAGCCGCCTTCATGATCCGCGACGGCGGCGTCGAAGGCAAAAACATCACCATCTTCGAAGCGATGCCGCTGGCCGGCGGCAGCCTCGATGGCGGCGGCAACGCGGACACCGGCTACACGCTGCGCGGCGGCCGCATGCTCACCACCGACAACTACGAATGCACCTGGGAGCTGTTCAAAAACATCCCGTCGCTGGAGCACGAAGGCCAGAGCGTCTACGACGAAACCGTGGCCTTCAACGAGATGCACAAATCGCACTCGCAGGCCCGCCTGGTCGACCGCAACCGCTTCCGCGTCGACGTCACGTCGATGGGCTTCAGCATGCAGGACCGCACCGAGCTGCTGGCGCTGGCCGAAGCCGACGAAGAAAAACTGGGCAACAGCGCCATCACCGACCGGCTGTCGCCGGAATTCTTCGACACCAAATTCTGGTACATGTGGGCCACCACCTTCGCCTTCCAGCCGTGGCATAGCGCGCTGGAGTTCAAGCGCTACCTGCATCGCTTCATGATGGAGTTCTCGCGCATCGAAACGCTGGCCGGCGTCAAGCGCACCGTCTACAACCAGTACGACTCGCTGGTGCGTCCTTTGCAGCACTGGCTGCAACAGCAGGGCGTGCAGATCGTCCGCAACTGCAAGGTCGACGACATCGAGCTGCTGGAGGCGGGCGGCACGCTGACCGTGACCGCGTTGAAGTGCACCCGCAACGGCGAAGCCATGACCATCGCCGTCGCCCCGCACGACCTGGTGTTCTTCCAGAACGGTTCGATGACCGATGCCTCCAGCTTCGGCAGCATGCGCAGCGCACCGCCCAAGCTGGACAAGCGCGATAGCCAGGGCTGGGCCTTGTGGGAAAAGCTGGCGGTGGACCGTCCGCAGTTCGGCAATCCGGCCGCCTTCAATTCCAGCATTCCGGAATCGTGGTGGGAGTCGTTCACGGTCACGCTGAAAGACCCGGCGTTCTTCGACAAGATGGAGCAGTTCAGCGGCAACGTGGCCGGCACCGGCGGACTGGTGACGTTCAAGGATTCGAGCTGGCTGATGTCGATCGTGCTGGCCCACCAGCCGCACTTCGCCGGCCAGCCGGAAGGCGTGCAGGTGTTCTGGGGTTACTCGCTGCACCCCGACCGCATCGGCAATTTCGTCGCCAAGCCCATGGCCGATTGCAGCGGCGAAGAGATCCTGCGCGAACTGTGCGGCCACCTGAATTTCGACATGGAGATCATGGCCAAGGCGAACTGCATCCCATGCCGCATGCCCTACATCACCAGCATGTTCATGCCGCGCTTCAAGAGCGACCGTCCGTTGCCGGTGCCTGCCAACTCGCGCAACCTGGCCTTCGTCAGCCAGTTCGTCGAGGTGGCGGAAGACGTGGTGTTCACCGTCGAATACTCGGTGCGTGCGGCGCAGATGGCGGTGTACCAGCTACTTGGCGTCAAGCGCGAAGTGCCGCCCGTCAGCCATCACGACCAGTCGCTGAAGGTGAAACTGGACGCGCTCGTGAAAGCTTTTAAATAGACGGCTATACTCTCCGTGTCCACCACACGGGGAGTGTCCATGATTGCAGGCATCGGAAGAAAACACTGGTTCGCGCTGATCGTCTTGCTGACCATGTCGGCGCACTACCTCTACTTCCGCGTGCCGTTCATCGCCAACGACTACGGCCGCAACATGGTCGACTGGCCTTTGCTGGGTGACCTGCTGGTGAGCTTCCCGCTGCTGTACTACTTCATGTTCCGCCCGTCGTGGAAGGCCTTCCTGCTCAAGTGGGTGGTGTTCGCGATGGCGGGATTCGCCTTCGGCAGCCTGATTATCCCCAACGGCAGCAAGGACCTGTGGCGCGGCGTCGAGCGGCTTTGGCCGCTGCTGGCGGTGGCGCAGGGCGCGCTGGAGCTGTTCTTGCTGGTGTACATGGTGCGTCGTATCAGGGCGTTGATGCGCTTGAGCGGCAATGCCGACGAGGCGCTGGCGACCGCCATCCACGGCCGCTTCGCCGGCACCGGCTTCGCGCCGTTCGCGCTGTTCGAGGCGCGGATCTGGTACTACGGCTTGTTCATGCGGCGCGGCGATCAGCTGCGCTTCGCCGGCCAGCAGCACTTCAGCTACGACAAGAACGACGGCAACGTCTCCAACCAGTTCGCGCTGATCATGGTGATGCTGTTCGAGATGCCGCTGTCGCACCTGATGCTGCACCTGGTGGCGGTGCGGCCGGTGTTTGCATGGGTGGTCGATGTGCTTAGCGTGTGGTCGGTGCTGTACCTGGTGGCGGAATACCGCGCCAGCCAGTGGCGGCCGGTGTCGCTGGACGACAAGGCGATCCTGATACGCTACGGCGTGTTCGCGGCCGACCGCGCGCTGCCTTTTCACCTGATCGAATCGGTGGCGCGCTGCGGCGACGACATCCACCGCCAGCGCGGCCTGCTGCGCTACCGCCAGTTCGGCAGCATGAACGTGGAGCTGCGCCTCAAACCCGGCAGCACATTGGCCAATGCCTTTGGCCGTGCGCAAGCCATCACCCGCATCTGCATCAGCCTGGACAAGCCCGACGCCTTCATCGACGCCGTGCGCGGCCGGCTGGTGGAATCAGGCTAGAACGCCCATCAGCTTTTGCATCGGACTCAGTTCAATCAGCGAGTTCGGTTCGTCGATTTCGAGCATGACATCGTTGTACGCGACCGCGCGCAGAGGCTCGATTTCCTCGGCATCGGTTTGTCTGGCTTCATGCAACAGATGCTGGATGGCGGATGCGTCCAGCAGGTCAGACTTGGTGATCAACGCCGCATATTTGCGCACGTCAGCATGGAACGCCGCAATCCTTTCGGCCGGTCGTATCGCGAAATTGAGGATCCCAAAAATGGAGAACGCTGCCAGCATCCATGTCGCCGCGACCGGCATTTGTGCCGCGATGGCGGCAATGGCGCTGCTGCCGGCCAACAAACTGATAAATGTGAATGTGGTTTGAATGCGTCGATAGAAGCGCACGCTGCGCTGGCAAAAGCGCTGTGCGTAGCGCAACTCAATCTGTAATTGCTCCTTGTCCAGTTCCATGTCATTCCCCTTTCTTCGGCTGAGGCTGCTCCGGCTTGGGTTTGCGCTTCCGGCGTTTGGGCTAGGGTATCGTGCGTGGAGGCACAAAGGATTTGGGATCCGGGAGCTTCATTGTAGGCCTTTCGGGCCCGGACTGACGGGCGCGCGAATCCATCTTGCGACTGCTTTCTGAGATCGGCTTGTGCCAAATCAGCAGTGCGCCAGACTGGTCAGCGAATTGGGGTGATACTATGGCCGCTCACCAGGAGTCCTATGCCCAACGAACTCCCCGCCAGCGCCGATGGCCTGCATCAATTGACACTCGATGGACTGGCCTTGCACGGCTGGTCGCAGCAGAACCTGTTTTTATCCCATGATTTGACGCTGGCCCTGGCCGCCGAATGCCGCGCCGGTGCGGCCGCTGGCGCGTTGGCCTTGGCCGCCGTCGGCCGCGGCGCCGCGCAGGCGGTGCGCAGCGAGATACGCGGCGACCGCATCCTGTGGCTGGAAGCCGGCCAGTCCGCCGCCTGCGACAGTTATCTGTTGGTGATGGAGTCCCTGCGACTGGCGCTGAACCGGGAGTTCTTCCTCGGTCTCGACAGCTACGAAAGCCACTTCGCGCACTACGCCCCCGGCGCCGCCTACCACAAACACCTGGACCGCTTTCGCGACGACGACCTGCGTACCGTCTCGGTGGTGATCTATCTGAATCCGGATTGGCAGGTGGAGCAGGGCGGTGCGCTGCGGGTGTATCCGCAGGACGCGCCCAGCTGCGACATCGCGCCGATGGGCAGCCGGCTGGTGCTGTTCATGTCGGCCGACATGCCGCATGAAGTGCTGCCGGCCACGCACGACCGATTGTCGCTGGCCGGCTGGTTCCGCCGCCGGCCGCACTGACGGCACGCGCTTACAGGAAGCGGTCGAGGATTTTCTTGCTGTGCTTATCCAGATCGCGCACATCGCGGATCAGGTAGTGGATGCCGTGTATGTCGGAGATCAACAGCGTGTCCACCGTCAGGCGGCGGATGTCCTCCTCGCCGCGCAGCACAAACTCGGTGTCGCCGCGATCGGTCGCCACCGACCAGGTGCACGGTGTGGCGAAGCTGGTCACGCTGTTGATGCGCGCGATCTCCGGCATGAACTCGCGTCCCTCCAGCTCCTCGCGCACCAGCTGGCCCACCGCCGCCGGCAAGTCCTCGATGCGGTCGATCCAGCCTACCTCTTTGCCATCGGTGCTCACCAGCGCGATGCCGTCGTCCGGCGCCTGCACCGGGAAGGCGCGCACCGGCGCCACGCTCTCGTGCACTTCGCCCTCGGCCGTGGTCAACACCAGGCGGCCAAAGGGATTACGGGTCAAATCAAATGTCGTCGTCATATGCTTGTTCTCTTATTCTTTGCTGGCGCTGTCGTCGAGATCCGTGTCGACGTTGCGGGCCTGCGCCTGATACAGGCGGAAGTAGGCGCCTTCGCGCGCCATCAGGTCGTCGTGCGCGCCTTCTTCCACCACCACGCCGCGGTCCAGCACCACCAGGCGGTCCGCCTTCTGCAAGGTGGACAGGCGGTGCGCGATGGCGATCGTGGTGCGGCCTTGCACCAGGTTTTCCAGCGCGCGCTGGATTTCTTTTTCAGTCTCGGAATCGACCGAGGACGTGGCCTCGTCGAGGATCAAAATCTTCGGATCGATCAGCAGCGCGCGCGCGATCGAGATGCGCTGGCGCTCGCCGCCGGACAAGCCCTGTCCACGTTCGCCCACCATCGAATCGTAACCCTGCGGCAGGCGCAGGATGAACTCGTGCGCATGCGCGGCGCGCGCGGCGGCGATGATCTCGGCGCGCGTCGCCTCCGGCTTGCCGTAGGCCAGGTTCTCGGCGATGGTGCCGAAGAACAGGAACGGCTCCTGCAACACCAGGCCGATGTTGCGGCGATAGTCCGACACAGCGAACGAGCGGATGTCCACGCCGTCGAGCATGATCGCGCCTTCCGATACATCGTAGAAGCGGCAGATCAGGTTGACCAGCGTCGACTTGCCGGAGCCCGAATGGCCCACCAGGCCGATCATCTCGCCGGCCTTGATGTCGAGCGAAATGCCGCGGTTGACGGCGCGGTTACCGTAGCGGAAGCCCACTTCGCGCAAGGTG
The DNA here is from genome assembly GCF_059418605.1 of Duganella sp. GW821-FHT07G03. Lineage (NCBI taxonomy): Bacteria > Pseudomonadati > Pseudomonadota > Betaproteobacteria > Burkholderiales > Oxalobacteraceae > Duganella > Duganella sp. GW821-FHT07G03. The sequence continues at coordinate 823,204 of NZ_JBWKQE010000001.1, read as the reverse complement.
ATGTTGCCATCGACCTTGGCCAGCTTGACCGGATTGACCGGCTCCGGCACCGACGACACGTGGTCGAGAATATCGAAGATGCGCTTGGCGGCCGACGCAGATTTCTGCGTCACCGAGACGATGCGGCTCATCGAATCGAGGCGGCCGTAGAAGCGGCTGGAGTAGGCGATGAAGGCCGACAGCACACCGACCGTGATATGGCCCTTGGACACCTGGTAGATGCCGAACACCCAGATCACCAGCAGGCCCAGCTCCGTCAGGAACGAGACGGTAGGCGAGAACAGCGACCAGATTTTATTGAGCTTGTCGTTGACCGCCAGATTGTGCTTGTTGGCGGTGCGGAAGCGCGACGCTTCGCGCGACTCCTGCGCGAACGCCTTCACCACGCGGATGCCGGGAATGGTATCGGCCAGCACGTTGGTCACTTCGCCCCACACGCGGTCGATTTTTTCGAAGCCGGTGCGCAGGCGGTCGCGCACCACGTGGATCAGCCACGCGATGAACGGCAGCGGCAGCAGCGTGAACAAGGCCAGCCAAGGATCGATCGAGAACAGGATCACGCCGGTCATGATGATCATCAGGCAGTCCGACGCGAAGTCCAGCAGGTGCAGCGACAGGAACACGCAGATGCGGTCGCTCTCGCTGCCGATGCGCGACATCAGATCGCCGGTGCGCTTGCCGCCGAAGTATTCCAGCGACAGCCGCAGCAAGTGGTCGTAGGTCTCGGTGCGCAGGTCGGCGCCGATGCGCTCCGACACCAGCGCCAGCACATAGGTCTTGCCCCAACCGAGTATCCACGCCAGCACCGCCGACGCCACCAGGCCCGACATGTACAGCGCCACCAGCGAGGCATCGACCGGCTGGCCGTTCTGGTAGGGAATCAGCACCTTGTCCATCAGCGGGATGGTCAGGTAAGGGGGAATCATGTGGGCGCCGGTCGACAGCAGCATCAGCGCGAAGCCGAAACCCAGCGGCAGCTTGTACGGCTTGGCGAAGCGCCACAGGCGGAACAGGGTCCAGGTCGACGGCGGCGTGTAGACCACCTTGGTGCAGATCGGGCATTCTTCCTGATCCGGCTCCAGCGGCGCCTTGCAGCTCGGGCAGACATTCTTTTCCTCGCGCGTCACCGGCACGCCCAGCGCATGGCTGTCGCGGTGCGCGCCGAACTGCTCGACCAGGCGGATCGCGTGCAGGTTCTGGCCCAGCGTGAAGCGCCAGGCGGCCAGGCGGCCGCTGTCGTCGATCAGCTCCAGGTGGCCGACGCCCGCGTGGTCGTGGTGCTTCAGCAGCAGATCCTTGGCGAAAGGCCAACGTTGCCAGTCGCCGCGGCCCGGCGCGCGCGCCAGCACACCACGTTCGGTGACGAGAATTATCCCCTTGGCGAAACGAAGTTGTTCATCCAAGTCAACCTCCAGGGCACTTACAACGTTTTCCTCTTGGGAAAGTTGTGCCTGTATCTCGGAACGCCAGCGTTCAGGAAGCTCGCTCTGGCTGGAGTTGGAGGAAAGTTGTTCTGTTGTCATCGTGCAGCGTACTCCGGTGGCGAAAAGGTGGAACAAAGGTGGAACTAGTCGAAGTTGCGACTGATATAAGTGCTTTATTTACGGTATTCTGTCATTGGTTACATCCTTGACAGAAATCAAGAAAAACCAGTGTTTTGTTGGCGGCAAGTATAACGCACGCGCAGGGTGGGCCAAATGCAATTTGGCCGCAGGCGGTGGTACAGAGGTTAAAATACGGCGCGGGCTGGCCACGGCTGATAACAAAGATACAAGAATAGAAACATGACCAAGAAGAAAGACATAGAAGTTCTCCGCGTAACCCATTTGCGCGGACCCAACATCTGGACCTATCGCCCGGTGATCGAGGCGTGGCTGGATATTGGCGAACTGGAGAAATTTCCCTCGAATTTGTTGCCTGGCTTGTATGAGCGCCTGACGGCGATCCTGCCGGGGCTGATCGTCCACCGCTGCGGCGTGGGCGAGCACGGCGGCTTCCTCGAGCGCCTGCGCGACGGCACGTATGCCGGCCACATCCTCGAACACGTGGTGCTGGAACTGCAAAACCTGGCCGGCATGAAGACCGGCTTCGGCAAGACGCGCCAGATCGGCGACGGCACCGGCCTGTACAAGATGGCCTTCCGCACCCGCCAGGAGCAGGTGGGACGCGCCGCCTTGGCCGCCGGCCGCGACCTGCTGATGGCGATGATCGAAGACAAGCCCTACGACCTGGCCGCCACCGTCATCGACCTGACCGACCTGGTCGAGTCGGTCTGCCTGGGGCCGAGCACCGCCAACATCGTCGACGCCGCCACCGTGCGCAAGATTCCATCGATCCGCCTGACCGACGGCAACCTGGTGCAGCTGGGCCACGGCGCCATGCAGCGCCGCATCTGGACCGCCGAGACCGAAGAAACCAGCGCCATCGCCGAAGGCATCGCCAGCGACAAGGACTTGACCAAGTCGCTGCTGGCCTCGTGCGGCGTGCCCGTGCCCGAAGGCGAGCTGGTCACCAGCGCCGAGGCGGCCTGGGAGGCGGCCAAGGACATCGGCGTGCCGGTGGTGGTCAAGCCGTATGACGGCAACCACGGCCGCGGCGTCTCGCTCAACCTGATGACCGAAGCCGACGTCACCGCCGCCTACGCGCTGGCCGCGCGCAAGGGCGACAGCACCAGCGTGATCGTCGAGCGCTTCATCGCCGGCAACGAACACCGCCTGCTGGTGGTGGGCAAGCGCCTGATCGCCGCCGCCGCCGGCGAATCGCTGTGGGTCACCGGCAACGGCAGCTCCAACATCATCGCGCTGGTCGACGACCAGATCAACACCGATCCGCGCCGCGGCACCACCGAGGATTCGCCGCTGAACGCGCTGGCGCCGGAGCACGGCGCCGAGATCATCCTGGAGCTGGAGCGCCAGGGCATGACCGCCTATTCCGTGCCGCAGGACGGCCAGAAAGTGCTGATCCAGCCGAACGGCAACGTCGCCTTCGACGTCACCGACCAGGTGCACCCGCAAGTGGCCGCGATGGCCACCTTGGCCGCGCGCGTGGTCGGCCTGGACATCGCCGGCATCGACGTGGTGGCGGCCGACATCTCCCGTCCATTGGAAGAGCAGGGCGGCGCCATCATCGAAGTCAACGCCAGTCCCGGCCTGCTGGCCCACCTGAAGCCGGCCAGCGGCGAGCCGCGCAACGTCGGCGAAGCCATCGTCGACCACCTGTTCGCGCCGGAGCAGAGCGGCCGCATGCCCATCGTCGGCATCGCCGGCAAGCACGGCGCCACCATGGCCTCGCGCCTGATCGCCTGGCTGCTGCAAATCAGCGGCAAGAAGGTCGGCCTGGCCTGCGCCGACGGCCTGTTCGTCAACGGCCGCCTGCTGCCGCGCGACGGCTTCAGCGACTGGGAAACCGGCGAACGCCTGCTGCTGAATAAAAACGTCGAAGCCGGCGTGTTCGAAGCCAGCGCCCGCATGATCCTGACCGAAGGCTTGGCCTACGACAAGTGCGCGGTCGGCGTGGTCACCGACGTCAGCGATTTCGAGGACGTGGCCGAGTTCTACATCGACAGCCACGACAAGCTGTACGGCGTGCTGCGCACCCAGGTCGACGTCATCCTGCCGAGCGGCGTGGCGGTGCTCAACGCCGCCGACGCGCAAGTGGTCGACATGGCCGACCTGTGCGACGGCGAAGTGATCTTCTACGGCGTCGACGAGCACCTGGCCGCCATCGCCAAACACCGCCAGGACGGCAAGCGCGTGGTGTTCCAGCGCCAGGACCAGCAAGCGAGCCGCATCGTGCTGGCGCAAGGCCACGAAGATGTCGCCAGCCTGCCGCTGTCGCCGCTGGTGCCGCCGGAAGCCGTGCTGGCCGCGATCGCCGCCGGCTGGGCGCTGGGCCTGTCGCCGGAGCTGATCGGCGCCGGCCTGCGCACCTTCGATGCGAATCCAAAGCGAACTCATCACTGATACATCACGGAAAGAACAAGCAGATTTATGGAAGTCATCCGCACCCGCGCCCTTCGCGGCCCGAATCTTTGGAGCCACCACACGGCGGTGGAAGTGATCGTATCGTGCCCGCCCGAGGAGCAGTCGATCGCCACGCTGCCCGGCTTCGAGCAGCGCCTGCACGCGCGCTTTCCCGCCATCGGTGCCCTGCACACCACCGGCCACACCGACGCCGTGCCGCTGGCGCGCGTGCTGGAAGTGGCGGCGCTGAGCCTGCAAGCGCAGGCCGGCTGCCCGGTCACCTTCAGCCGCACCACGGCCACGCTGGAAGACGGCATCTATCAAACCGTGGTCGAGTACAGCGAAGAAGCGGTCGGCCGCCTGGCGATGACCCTGGCGCACAACCTGATCAACGCCGCCCTGGCCGACACCCCGTTCGACCTGACCGGCGCGCTCAACGAACTGCGCGACCTGGATGAAGACGTGCGCCTGGGCCCGAGCACCGGCGCCATCGTCAGCGCCGCCGTCGCGCGCGACATTCCGATCCGCCGCCTGACCGAAGGCAGCATGGTGATGTTCGGCTGGGGCTCGCGCCAGCGCCGCATCCAGGCCGCCGAAATGGACAGCACCAGCGCCATCGGCGAATCGATCGCGCAGGACAAGGAACTGACCAAGAAGCTGCTGCACGCGGCCGGCGTGCCGGTGCCCATCGGCCGCTCGGTCGAAGACGCGGAAGACGCCTGGGCGGCGGCGCTGGAGATCGGCCTGCCGGTGGTGGTCAAGCCCAAGGACGGCAACCAGGGCAAGGGCGTCACGGTCAACGTGATGTCGAAGGAGCACCTGGAAAAGGCCTTCCACACCGCCAGGGAATTCCGCGACGACATCATGGTCGAGCGCTACCTGCCGGGCCACGACTATCGCCTGCTCGTGATCGGCAACAAGCTGGTGGCCGCCGCGCGCCGCGATCCGCCGCAAGTGGTGGGCGACGGCGTGCACACCGTGCGTGAACTGGTCAGCATCGTCAACGCCGACCCGCGCCGCGGCAGCGGCCATTCGACCTCGCTGACCAAGATCCGCTTCGACGACATCGCCCTCGCGCGCCTGGCGCTGCAGGACCTGGAAGCCGATTCGATCCCGGCCAAGGGCCAGCGCGTCATCCTGCGCAACAACGCCAACCTGTCGACCGGCGGCACCGCCACCGACGTCACCGACGACGTGCACCCTGAAGTGGCGGCGCGCGCGGTGGAAGCGGCGCAGATGATCGGCCTCGATATCTGCGGCGTCGACGTGGTCTGCGACGGCGTGCTGCAACCGATCGAGAACCAGCGCGGCGGCGTGGTTGAAGTCAACGCCGCTCCCGGCCTGCGCATGCACCTCGCGCCGTCGTTCGGCAAGGGCCGCGCGGTCGGCGAAGCGATCGTCAACACCATGTTCGCGCCGGGCGAGAACGGCCGCATCCCCGTGGTGGCCGTCACCGGCACCAACGGCAAGACCACCACCGTGCGCCTGATCGCCCACCTGCTGACCGCCAGCGGCCTGCGCACCGGCATGACCAACACCGACGGCGTCTACATCGAAGGCCGCCAGACCGACAGCGGCGACTGCAGCGGCCCGCGCAGCGCGCGCAACGTGCTGCTGCACCCGGACGTCGACGCGGCCGTGTTTGAAACCGCGCGCGGCGGCGTGCTGCGCGAAGGCCTGGCCTTCGACCGCTGCCAGGTGGCCGTTGTCACCAACATCGGCAGCGGCGACCACCTCGGCCTGAACTACATCACCACGGTGGAAGACCTGGCCGTGTTGAAACGCGTGATCGTGCAGAACGTCTCCGAGAGCGGCTTCGCGGTGCTCAACGCGATCGATCCCATCGTCGCCGGCATGGCGGCCAACTGCCGCGGCAAGGTGATCTTCTTCGGCGCCGAACGCGGCCACCCGGTGATCGCCACGCATCTGGCGCAGGGCTGCCGCACCGTGTACGTGGAAGACGGCCATCTGGTCGCCGCCGAAGGCAAGCAGCTGCAGCGCATCGCGCTGGCCGAAGTGCCGATCACCCGCAACGGCGCCATCGGCTTCCAGGTGGAGAACGTGATGGCCTCGGTCGCCGCCGCGTGGGGCGTGGGCATCAGCTGGGACGCGATCCGCCTCGGCCTGAAGACCTTCGCCAACGATTCCGACAACGCGCCGGGCCGCTTCAACGTGTTCGACTACAAGGGCGCGACGCTGATCGCCGACTACGGCCACAATCCGGACGCCATCCTGGCGCTGGTGCAGGCGGTGGAAACCATGCCGGCCAAGCGCCGCGCGGTGGTCATCAGCGGCGCCGGCGACCGCCGCGACCAGGACATCACGCAGCAGACACAGATCCTCGGCCGCGCCTTCGACGACGTGATCCTGTACGAAGACGCCTGCCAGCGCGGCCGTGTCGACGGCGAAGTGGTGGGTCTGCTGCGTTCGGGCCTGAACGGCGCCGCGCGCACCACGCACATCCAGGAGATCTACGGCGAGTTCCTCGCCATCGATACGGCCCTGGGCCGCCTGCAAGCGGGCGACCTGTGCCTGATCCTGGTCGACCAGGTGGAGGAGGCGCTGGCGCACATCGCCAAGCGCATCGCCGAAGCGTAAGCCTTACCGCAGCAGTCGAAAAAAACCATCAGCCTGAACGCGCTTAAGATCGCGTTCAGTGCTGATGGTTTTTTTTGTGCGGGCCGTTCAGGCTTGCTTGGCGGCGCGGCGGCGCAGCGCGCCCACGATCGCCAGGCCGGCCAGCAGCATGGCATAGGTCTCCGGCTCGGGAACGGCGTTGACCTGGAACGCGGCCACGGTGTCGGTATAGGCGCCGTCGGAGGTGACCAGCGTATTGCCGCCAGCGTAACCGGGCACGCCCATGTTGTCGGGGTCATACCATCCGATGAAGTAGTTGCCCGCACCCAGCGAGACACCGCTAATCGTGGCGTGGATCCTGGCGACATCGTCGGTGACGTAGGTCACGCCGTAGGAGCCGGCCAGGTTGATGTGCGAGTACAGCAGGTTCATGCTGTTGTCCAAGATCGTCACTTCGATATTCCAGTTCGATCCATAGCTGCCGGTGATCGCGAAATCAGTGCTGGACAAGGTGGCCGACGACGTCAAGGAGAATTGGTCGATCATGTGCTGGCCGGCGCCGCAATCGGAGCACCAGCCGTAAACCGAGGGGTTGGCGATGTTGGCATAAGCCGACGAGGTAAACACCGGAGTTTCGGCCCGGGCTGCGCCCATCGCCAGCAGGCCGATGGACAGGGAGACGGCAAGGACAGTCAAGTAACGGGAAATAGACATGATTTTCTCTTTTTTTGGTTGACGGGAAAGCATAAGATAGCAGAATTTAAATATCAAATTGAGTAGCTATATAAATAATAAAAATATTCAATCGCGGCTGTTGTTGCGCTGCCCGCAAATTTCCCGCTTGAAATAAAGCGTGGAGGAAAGTATAGCCTGGCTAATTGTTAAATACTATCGAATTTATAGGAATATATAGTTTTTATTTATGACGCGATCTGGTTAGAATCATTGCATCGTTCACCCCAACAGGAGCCCCGCAATGAGCCAGCCACCACGTCTTACCACCGCCTCCGGCATCCCGGTCGCCGACAACCAGAACTCCGCCAGCGCCGGCCCGCGCGGCCCGCTGCTGCTGCAAGACTTCCACCTGATCGAAAAGCTCCAGCACTTCAACCGCGAGCGCATCCCCGAGCGCGTGGTGCACGCCAAGGGTTCGGGCGCCTACGGCAGCTTCACCGTCACCCACGACATCACCCAATACACCAAGGCCAGGCTGTTCTCCGAGATCGGCAAGCAGACCGACACCTTCGTGCGCTTCTCCACCGTCGGCGGCGAGAAGGGCAGCGCCGACACCGAACGCGATCCGCGCGGCTTCGCCATGCGCTTCTACACCGAGGAAGGCAACTGGGACCTGGTCGGCAACAACACGCCGATGTTCTTCATCAAGGACGGCATCAAGTTCCCGGACTTCATCCACACCCAAAAGCGCGATCCGCAGACCAACCTGAAATCGCCGACCATGATGTTCGACTTCTGGAGCAAGACGCCGGAAAGCCTGCACCAGGTGACGATGCTGTTCTCCGACCGCGGCACGCCGGACGGCTACCGCCACATGGACGGTTTCGGCAGCCACACCTTCAGCATGATCAACGCCGCCGGTGAACGCGTCTACGTCAAATGGCACTTGAAGACCAGGCAGGGCATCAAGAACCTGCCTGCCGCCGAAGCCACCCGCATCGCCGGCAGCGACCCGGACTACGCGCAGCGCGACCTGTTCGGCGCCATCGCCGCCGGCGACTTCCCGCAGTGGGACGTCAAGCTGCAAGTGGCCACCGAGGCCGAACTGGCCGCATGGGAAGCGCGCACCGGCTGGAATCCGTTCGACCTGACCAAGGTCTGGCCGCACAAGGACTTCCCGCTGATCCCGGTCGGCGTGTTTGAACTGAACCGCAATCCGCTGAACTACCACGCCGAAGTGGAGCAGGCCGCGCTGTCGCCGGCTAACGTGGTGCCTGGCCTGGGCTATTCGCCGGACAAGATGCTGCAGGCGCGCCTGTTCGCCTACCACGACGCCCAGCTGTACCGGGTCGGCACCAACCACCAGCACCTGCCGGTGAACGCGCCGCGCTGCCCCTTCCACAACCAGCAGCGCGACGGCGCGATGGCGATCGCCAACGGCGGCGCGCAGCAGAACTACGCGGCCACCGAAGCGGGCGGCAGCCATCCGCAGGGACTGGGCCACGGCGAACCGGCGCTGGCGCTGCAAGGCGGCGCGGCCCGCTACGACGGCCGCGGCCAGGAAGACGATTACACCCAGGCCGGTAATCTGTTCCGCCTGATGCCGGCGCAGGAGCAGCAGAACCTGTTCGACAACATCGCCGGTCCCCTGAGCCAGGTGAACGCCGAGATCATCGCCCGCCAGTTGGTCCACTTCGACCAGGCCGACCCGGCCTACGGCGCCGGCGTGCGCGCCGCGCTGGCGGCCAAGGGTGTCGTCGAGGCATAAAGGAAGACTGCGGGCTGCGCTGAATTGCACTACAATCGCATGGTGCAATGCAGCGTAGCCCGCATCCTTCCGGAGGTCACACTTGAATCGCAAACCCGCCCGCCTCGCGTCGCCTTCGATGCCGGGACAAGTCGTACTGGCGCTGCAAGGCGGCGGCGCGCTGGGGGCCTACCAGGTGGGCGTCTACCAGGCCATGCACGAAGCCGGCGTCGAGCCGGACTGGGTGATCGGCACTTCCATCGGCGCCATCAACGGCGCCATCATCGCCGGCAACGAGCCGCGCTACCGCATGGACCGGCTGCGCCAGTTCTGGCAGCGCATGGAGCAGAATGCGTTGGGCTTTTCCGTCATGCCGCGCGCGCTGGCCAACGCGGTGACGATGGGGCAGGGCATACCGGCCTTCTTCGAACCCAATCCGTCCTCGTGGTGGAATCCCGACGCCAAGGTCGGCATCGAACACGCCTCCTACTATCAAACCGCGCCGCTGCGCACCACGCTCGATACGCTGGTCGATTTCGATCGCCTCAATGACAGCGACACCCGCTTCACGGTCGGCGCGGTCAATGCGCGTACCGGCGGCATGCGCTATTTCGACAGCCGCAAGGACAAGCTGAGCGCCTCGCACGTGATGGCCTCCGGCGCGCTGCCGCCGGCCTTTCCCGCCGTGCGCATCGACGGCCAGCCCTACTGGGATGGCGGCATCTATTCCAACACGCCGATCGAGGCGGTGCTGGACGACGAGCCGCGCCGCAGCTCGGTGATCTTCTCGGTGCAGGTGTGGAACCCGGACGGCAGCGAGCCGCAAAGCATGTTGCAGGTGCTGGACAAATACAAGGAGATCCAGTACGCCAGCCGCGCCAGCAACATCGAACAGCAGCGCAAGCTGCACCGGCTGCGCCATGTGATCCGCCAGTTGACGCTGCACCTGTCGGACGAAGCGGCGATGTCGCCCGAGGTGCGCGAACTGGCCTCGTGGGGCTGCGGTACCACCATGCACGTGGTGTCGCTCAAATCTCCGCGGGTCGGCAACGAGGACCACACCAAGGACATCGACTTCAGCGCCGCCGGCATCCGCGCCCGCTGGCAGGCCGGCTACGAAGACACCCAGCGCATGATTGCGCTGCGGCCGTGGGACCGCGAGATCGATCCGATCGAAGGGATCGCGATCCACGAACTGCCGCCTTGACACGTCATTGACGTGTCAACACGCGCCGGTTGACACGGGTTGGGACGGCAATACCCCACATACACGTCATGTTGTCCTGGCGCGGAACTTGCGGATAGGAGCCCAGGCGCCGCATCCGCGCGTCTTCCTATCCATACCGACCGAAGGAGTTTTGCCATGAAAAAAATTGAGACCGTAGTCGCGGGCGCGTTTGCCGCCGTGTTTCTGCTTGGCCAGCCTGCCGCCCGCGCCGACGGCGCCAAACCTGTGACTTCAGGCGCCGTCATACGCGGCGTGACGCTGCCTGGTACCCCCGGTAAATCGGGAACGTCGGCCGGCGCGTCGTGCGATTTCTCAGGCGAGAGCGTGAACAGCGGCGGCAACATGGAGGACGCCAGCGTGAACTGCAAGCCGAACGCGCCGGATGAAAAGACCGTGCTCAAAGGCTTGCCCGTGCGCTTCAAGGCCTATTGCGTCATTCCCAGCGCCGCCAGCCTGAAGACCGGGCGTCTGATCACGTCCCCGCTCAAGGAAAACGCCAATCATTGCTCGCTGTCCGACCTGAAGCCGAGCGAAGCCCAGAGCAGGTTTGGCACGGCGGTCTGGCGCTGATCCGACACCGATCCAATGGGCCGACTTGGCGGTGGCCGGGCGCAGTGCCTGCCCGCCGCCATGAACCGCCGACGGCGGAGTTGCGCTGGTAAAATAGCGTCATCGGCATTCACTTAATATTGGATCAACATGACCATCAAAATCAGCCAAAACTTCGACTCCGGCGCCATCGAAGTGCTGCGCGCGGACAGCGCGGCGGAGATCGAACTGAATCTGCGCAAGGACTCGCACGCCGACATCCACCAGTGGTTCCACTTCCGCCTGCAGGGCGCGCGTGGCCAGCAGGTGCGCATGCGCTTCCTGAACGCCGGCCAGGCCACCTACGCCAAGGGCTACGAGGACTACCAGGCCGTCGCCAGCTACGACACCGAAAACTGGTTCCGCGTGCCGACCGCCTTCGACGGCGAGGTCATGACCATCAAGCACACGCCGGAAACCGATAGCGTGTACTACGCTTATTTCGAGCCGTATTCGTTCGAGCGCCACCTGCGCCTGCTGGGCGAAGTGGCCGAGCATCCGCTGGCCCGCGTGCACGACCTCGGCAACACCATCGACGGCCGCGACATGAACCTGGTCGTCATCGGCAAGCCGGAAGCGGAGAAGAAAATCTGGGTCATCGCGCGCCAGCATCCGGGCGAATCGATGGCCGAATGGTTCGTCGAAGGCCTGATCGATTCGCTGCTGGACGACGCCAATGCTATCGCCCGCAAGCTGCTGCAGCGCTGCGTGTTCTACATCGTGCCGAACATGAACCCGGACGGCTCGGTGCGCGGCAACCTGCGCACCAACGCTTCTGGCGCCAACCTCAATCGCGAATGGATGACGCCATCGGTCGAGCGCAGCCCGGAAGTGCTGTACGTGAAGCAGAAGATGCACGAAACCGGCATCGACATGTTCTTCGACATCCACGGCGACGAGGCGCTGCCGTACAACTTCGTGGCCGGTAACGAGATGCTGGAGAACTTCAGCGAAGAGCGCCGCGTCAAGCAGCAGGCCTTCATCGACCGCTACAAGAACGCCAGCCCGGACTTCCAGGACAAATACGGCTACGCCGCCAGCAAGTACAAGGAAGACATGCTGACCCTGGCGTCCAAGTATGTCGGCCACCACTTCGGTTGCCTGGCGCTGACCCTGGAGATGCCGTTCAAGGACAACGCCGACCTGCCGGACCCGCACGTGGGCTGGAACGGCGCCCGCAGCGCGGCGCTGGGCGCGTCCATCCTGCAGCCTATCCTGCTGTCGCTGGACGCCTGAGATGGGCGTTGAAATCGAGCGCAAGTTCCTGTTGCGCGGCGATGCGTGGAAGAGCCTTGGCGAACCGGTGTTTTTTCGCCAGGGCTATCTGTCGTCGCACAAGGAGCGCGTGGTGCGGGTGCGCATCGAGGGCGATCGGGCGGTGATGACGATCAAGGGCCGCAACGTCGGCGCCACGCGCGGCGAGTGGGAGTATCCGATCCCGATGGCCGATGCCGTCGAGTTGCTGGACCGTTTGTGCGAACAGCCGCTGATCGAAAAATACCGTCGCTGCATCAGCTACGCGGGCAATGTGTGGGAAGTCGACGAATTCCTCGGCGTCAACGCCGGACTGGTCGTGGCCGAGATCGAATTGAGCTCGGAAGACCAGGTCTTCGACAAGCCGGACTGGATCGGCGACGAAGTCACGGATGACCTGCGCTACCTCAACTCCAGCCTGATAAAACACCCGTTTTCGGCTTGGTAGATCGCCGGATCTGGTCTAATCTGGAATGATGGACAGCGAGGTTGCAGCGCTCAAGGCGCACATAGACGCAATCGTGCCGACGTTAGCAACGAAGGCCGACATTGAGGTTTTGCGCGCTGAAATGCACAAGATGTCGGCAGAGGGCTACCGTTGGATGGTGGCATCGATGGTCGGTATGTTTATCGGTTTTGGTGGCCTGTATTTTGCCGCCAACAGGTCGCAGGATGTGCGCTCGCTTCCCATGCAAGCTCAGCCGCAAGCCCAGCAACCCATCGTCATCTACCTGCCACAACCTCAGGCCGCGCCAATGCCGCCACAAAAATAAAAAGCCCCGCGAGGGGCTTTTGTCATCAGTGGAAGTGCTCGGTGCCGGTGGGCGTATCCTCGGGCATTTCCGCGTGCGCCAGTTCGCCGACCGGGTCGGCAAACAGCGGCGCGCCGCAGTCGTCGCAGAACTCGGCCACGAAACGTTCGCTGTGCTTCTTGATCTGCGTGATGCCGGCCTCGTTCAGGTTGTTGATGATTTCCTCCACCGGCGTCACAGGCTGCTGCACGATGCCGCCAGGACCGCCTTGCAGCGGACCCTCCGGCGGCGTGCCTTCCTCATCTTCCTGCCCGTACAGCGGCCACACCACGCCGTAGATCACGTCCGGCGACGAACGCTGGGTGAACGCCACGCGGTATTCGTCGATCTGGCCGTCGGCGTTTTCCTCGCCGAAGCCGGCGATCACCGCGCGCAGTTCGGACGGCTCGATCGCCAGCGTATGCGTCAGGTAATGCACGGCGGCGCGGATCGACACCGGGCGGATCAGCTTGTCCGCCTCGCGGCAGGCCATGTAGTAGGCCTCCGGCAGCAGCAGCTCGACACCGCAACCCGGCAGCAAACGGTTGATGGTCGGCGTGACCTGCGCGCGCCACTGCTCCAGCGCGTTGGTGCGTTCGCTGACGAAGTTGGCCTGGTTGGCCGGCATCTGCCAGCGGAACAGCGGGCCGCCCGCCGGCGTCACCACGGCCACCAGCAGGTAGCGGGTGTCGGCCAGGAAGGGCGCCGTCTCCGGCACCTTGGTGTCGGGCTTGAGCACCGTGCCCTTGAGCGCGGCCTGCGCCAGCTTGTGCACCTTGGCATAGGTCTCGACATGGCTGCGCGGCAGCTGGTCGATCGAGAACAGCGTCGGCGACATCGCCATGTGCGTGCCGTCGGCCAGCAAATGGGCCGAGAAGTGCGCCGACAGCGTGCTCAGGATATCGGCCGGGATCGCGCCCGAGGCGATGGCGAAGCGGGTCCACGCCAGGATGGGCGCGGCCACCAGCAGCACGTCGTACTGTTTGGCGACGCCGTCGGTCTCGATGGTGATGCTGCTCGATTCGCTGACCGCTTCCACGCCATCCATCAACACGTCATACGCGTTCAGGTCTTCCTTGAACAGGCTGTTCAAGGTCGAATCGATGGTTTCCTGGTGACCGGTCTTGAGGAGTTTGTGGAGCTGCGCATCGAGGCTGTGTTCCCAGGCCCGCTCTTCGATACGGCTGGCCGCCTGCCCGACCGCGAGGGCATAGGTGACCAGGCGCTGGCTCTCGGCAGACAATTTATGGGATGAATCTTTATTTGGACGACGCATAGCGCAATAAGAGTCTCATAAAAGTGGATAAAGCGGATCAGTCATGCAGATGATAACCCTTATGAACCGTATTGTAGTTGATTCGCCCGGCAGCCTCGTATTAGTTCTGAATGAAGCGCTAAATTCCCGTCCGGCGAAAAAGTTTGCGTAAGCTGGGAACGCGGCGCCCTCGGCCGCCATCTAATGCCGCACAAACAGTTATCAGACAGGAAGCCCCAGCATGCAAGCCCATCCCAGCCCACCGCTTTCCCCGGACATTCCCGACGCCGAACTGGCCCGGCGCGTGGCCGCCGGCCAGCGCGGCGCCTTCGAATTGCTGATGCGGCGCCATAACCAGGCACTGTACCGCGCCGCCCGCAGCATCCTGCGCCACGACCACGACGCCGAGGACGCGCTGCAGGACGCCTACCTGCTGGCCTTCCGCGCCATCGGCAGCTACCGCTCGGACGCCCGGCTGGCCACCTGGCTGACCCGCATCGTCATCAATGTCGCGATTGCCCGCGCCCGCCAGGGCAAACGGCGCGCCGAGGTGGTGCAGCTGGACGGCGCCGCCGAGCCCCAGCCCGACTTGACAGGAAACCCGATGGACAGCCCCGACGCCGATACCCCCGAAACCAACGCCATGCGCGCCCAGATGCGCCAGCTGCTGGAACAGCACATCGACGACCTGCCGGACGTCTACCGCACCGTGTTCGTGTTGCGGGCGGTGGAGGAGATGAGCGGTGACGAAGTGGCCGCCTGCCTCGACATCCCCGCCGCCACGGTGCGCAGCCGCTTCTTCCGCGCCCGCAGCCTGTTGCGCAGCGCGCTGGCGCTGGAGGTGGACGCCGCGCTGGAATCGGCCTACGCCTTCAACGGCGCGCGCTGCGACCGCATCGTGGCCGGCGTGCTGGCGCGCCTGGAATTTTCCGGCAAGGAGTGACCTTGCCGTTTGCAGCACCAACCTGGAGAAACACCATGTCTTTTTTGATTTCGAACGACGACGACCGCAGCCATCCACGCCGCATGTTCCTGGGCCAGTCCGGCCTGCTGCTGTCGGGCGCCGCGGTGGCGCTGCTGGCGGGGCGCGATGCGCTGGCCGCCAAGGGTAGCGCCGGCGCCGGCGACGTCGGCATCCTCAACACCGCGCTGGGCGCCGAGCTGGAGGCCATCGCCGCCTACCAGCTGGGCGCGGAGAGCGGCCTGCTGCAAAAGCCGGTGCTGGACCTGGCGCTGACGTTCCAGGGCCATCACAAGGAGCATGCCGACGTGCTGGCCAAGACCATCCTCAAGCTGGGCGGCCAGCCGGTGGCGGCCAAGGCCAAGTATGTGTTCCCGACCGATAAGCTGAAATCGCAGGAAGACGTGCTGCGCTTTGCCGCCATGCTGGAGAAGGGCGCGGTCAGCGCCTACCTGGGCGCGGTGCCGCTGTTCGGCAATCCCGAGCTGGCCAAGGCCGCCGCCAGCATCCTCGGCGACGAGGCGATGCACTGGGCCGTGCTGCGCAACGCGCTGGGTGAGGCGCCGGTGCCGTCGGCCTTCATGTCGTGAGTGTGATGAGGACGCTCTTGGCGGCCACGCTGCTGGCGCTGGCCGGCGGCGCGGTGGCCACGCCTGACGCGGAACAGCTGCGCGCCGGCGAGGCTGTCTACGCCCGCTGCCTGGCCTGCCATGCGCTAGCCTACGACCGCACCGGTCCACGCCATTGTGGCCTGTTCGGGCGGCGCGCCGGCAGCGTGCCTGGCTTTGCGTATTCGCCGGCCATGCGGCGTTCCGGCATCGTTTGGGATGCGCGCACGCTGGACAAGTTCCTGGGCGATCCGACCGGCGCCGTGCCCGGCACCAGCATGGGCTACGCTGGCGTCAAGGACAGCAAGGAGAGGGCGGCGTTGATCGCCTACCTGAAGCAGGCCAACGGCACGCCGGACTGCGCGGGCGTGAAGTAAAAAAAACGCCGGGCAAGCCCGGCGTTTTTGTTTTAGCGCTTAAAGAATCAAGCAGCCAGCAGCTGACGCAGCACGAATGGCAGGATACCGCCATGCTTGTAGTAGTCGACTTCGATCGGGGTGTCGATACGCAGCAGCACTTTGACTTCCTGTGCCGGCTTGCCTTCGCGATGGATGACCAGGGTAGCCAGTTGCTGTGGCTTGATCTCGCCTTCCAGACCCTTCAGGTCGTAGACTTCCTTGCCGGTGATGCCCAGCGATTCAACGCTGTCGTTGCCGATGAATTGCAGCGGCAGCACGCCCATGCCGACCAGGTTCGAGCGGTGGATGCGTTCGAACGAACGCACGATCACGGCCTTCACGCCCAGCAGCTGGGTGCCCTTGGCTGCCCAGTCGCGCGACGAGCCGGTGCCGTACTCTTCGCCGCCGAACACCATGGTTGGCGTGCCTTCGGCAACATACTTCATCGCCGCGTCGTAGATCGACAGCGTTTCGCCGGTAGGCTGGTGTATCGTGATGCCGCCTTCAACCGCCGAACCGTCCGCCTTGGCAGGAATCATACGGTTCTTGATACGCACGTTGGCGAAGGTGCCGCGCATCATGATCTCGTGGTTGCCGCGACGCGAGCCGTAGGAGTTGAAGTCCGCCTTCAGCACGCCGTTGGCCAGCAGCCATTTGCCCGCTGGACCGTCTTCCTTGATGGAGCCGGCAGGGGAGATGTGGTCGGTGGTGATCGAATCGCCGAACACGCCCAGTGCGCGCGCGCCGGTGATGCCGGTGGCGGCCGCTTTCGGGACCATTTCGAAGCCGTCGAAGAACGGCGGCTCGGCGATGTAGGTCGATGCCGGCCAGTTGTAGACATTGCCTTCGGTCGAAGACACGTGTTCCCACAGCTTGCCTGGGTTGCCCTTGACGTCGGCGTAGTTCGACTTGAACACTTTCGAGTTCATCGCGAACTTCATCAGCTTGGCGATCTCTTTCGAGGTCGGCCAGATGTCGCCCAGGTACACGTCCTTGCCGTCCTTGCCCTTGCCAACTGGCTGGGTCATCAGGTCGACGGTCATGTTGCCGGCGATGGCGTAGGCCACGACCAGCGGTGGCGATGCCAGGAAGTTCGAACGGATGTTCGGGTGGATCCGTGCTTCGAAGTTGCGGTTACCGGACAGCACGGCCGAAGCGACGATATCGTTGTTGCTGATGGCGGCGTTCAGTTCCGGGGTCAGGTCGCCGGCGTTACCGATGCAGGTGGTGCAACCGTAGGCGGTCACGCCGAAGCCCAGTTGCTCCATGTATGGCAGCAGGCCGGCGGCGGTCAGGTACTCGGTCACAACGCGGGAGCCAGGGGCCAGCGAGGTCTTGATGTGCGGAGCGACGGTCAGGCCGGCTTCGACAGCTTTCTTCGCCAGCAGGCCAGCGGCCAGCAGCACACTCGGGTTCGAGGTGTTGGTGCACGAGGTGATCGCAGCGATCAGCACGTCGCCGTTTTTCACGTTCACGCCGTTGGTGGTGGTGTAGGTCTTGTTCAGGTCTTCGGCTTTTTTGTTGAAGCCGTTGTCGGTGGTCGGCTTCGAGAACAGTTCGGTGAAGTTGTTCTTGACGTTGCCGATTTCGATACGATCCTGTGGACGCTTAGGACCCGCCAGCGATGGCGTCACCGAGGTCAGGTTCAGTTCCACCACGCGGGTGTAGTCGATGTCGCCGGCCTTAGGCACGCCGTACAGGCCCTGGGCCTTGAAGTAGGCGGCGAATGCAGCGATTTCATCCTTGGTGCGGCCGGTGCCTTCAAAGTATTCGATCGTGGCGTCGTCAACCGGGAAGAAGCCCATGGTCGCGCCGTATTCAGGCGCCATGTTGGCGATGGTGGCGCGGTCGGTCAGCGACAGCGTCTCGGTGCCTTCGCCGAAGAACTCGACGAACTTGCCGACGACTTTTTCCTTGCGCAGCAGTTCGGTGATGGTCAGTACCAGATCGGTTGCGGTGCAGCCTTCGCGCAGGATGCCGGTCAGGTTCACGCCGATCACGTCCGGGGTCAGGAAGTAGACTGGCTGGCCCAGCATGCCGGCTTCCGCCTCGATGCCGCCCACGCCCCAGCCGACTACGCCGATGCCGTTGATCATGGTGGTGTGCGAGTCGGTGCCGACCAGGGTGTCCGGGTAGTAGACGCCGTCAGCGGTCTTGTGCACGCCGCGCGCCAGGTATTCCAGGTTGACCTGGTGGACGATGCCGAAGCCGGGAGGCACGACGCCGAAGGTGTCGAAGGCTTGCATGCCCCACTTCATGAACTGGTAGCGCTCGTTGTTGCGCGAGAATTCCAGCTTCATGTTCAGGTCCAGCGCGCCTTTTTCACGGAAGTGATCGATGGTGACCGAGTGGTCGACTACCAGATCCACAGGGACCAGCGGTTCGATTTTCTTGGCGTTGATGCCCATCTTGTAGGCGACGTTACGCATCGCGGCCAGGTCGGCCAGCAGTGGTACGCCGGTGAAGTCCTGCAGCACCACGCGGGCGACGACGAACGGGATCTCGTCGGTACGGTCGGCGGTCGCGCCCCAGTTGGCCAGCTGCTTGACGTGTTCTTCGGTGACTTTTTTGCCGTCGCAGTTACGCAGCACGGATTCCAGCACAACACGGATCGATACCGGCAGGCGGGAGATTTTGGCGCCCAGGCTCTTTTCCAGGGCTGGCAGGGAGTAGAACTTGCCCTTTTTGCCGGAAATGTTGAAATCCTTAAGCGTGTTCAGAGTGTTGCGGGACATGACCTCTCCTTCGTGGGTATCGTCTATTATTGAAGTTAAAACCGTGGTGCTGGCGCCCGTGCCGGCACGCCCCTTTGGAACTTGAAAACTGTATTACTGAATCGTGATCTTGGTGCTGGTCGGCTCGGACGCGCCAGGGGCGACCGGCTTCAGTTGCTCGGCGTTGCGGCATTCATTGGCCAGCTGGCGGTTCTGCTTGGAGTCCAGCAGCATACCCTTGGCCGGAATGCCGATCCAGATCAGGCCGTACAAGCGGTTCTCGAAACGCTGCGCGCCGGTGGTGGTGCCCACGCGCGTCAGGCGGTGCAGGCGCTTCTTCCAGCGCAGCGCGATATGCGCTTCGTCGTTGGTGTTGGCGTAGATGGTGATCTTGTTGCCCAGTTCGCAGTCGAAGTCGGTCACGGCCGCATCGGTGACGGCCGGCTCGTCGGCGTCCTCATCCGGCGTCTTGGTTTCGGCCGGCTTGGCGGCGGCTTTGGATTTGCCCGCCTTCTTGGCGGGTTTTTTGGCCGATGCGTTGGCTGGCGCGTTGCTCTGCGCTTGCGCGCCGGCGGCCAGGGTCATGGAGGCCAGCGCGAAGCTGCAGGCCAGGAGTAGTTTGGAGATGGACATCATGGTGTTTCCAGTGTGGGGTCGGTGGGGCTGCCGTTCATCAGCGTGGTGGCGGACTCGGGCAAGCTCAGCCCGGCCAGCTTGGCGCGCTGTAAAACGGTCCAATAGTATCTGTAGCTTGCACGGTCATGCAAGCGCCCGTTTTGGGAAATTGGCCCCCATTGCTTCGCCTCTGCTTCAAGCAGGATGGCGGCCGCCTCGCTGACCTCGGACAGGCGCGGCGTGAAGGTCTTGATAATTGGTTTGATCTGGTTCGGGTGGATGCTCCACATGCGCGTGTAGCCGAATTCGGCGGCGGCGCGCTGGGCATCGTTGGCGGCGACCGCCGTGTCCTTGATCTCGGTGGTGACGTTATGCGACGGCACCTTGCCGTGCGCGTGGCAGGCGGCGGCGATGTCCAGCTTGGCGCGCACCACCAGCGGGTGGGTGAACTGGCCCGGCGTGCGCATGGCGTTGGCGGGTATCGCGCCGTAGTGCGAGGAGACGAAATCCATGATGCCGAACGACAGGCACTGCACCTGGGGCAGGGCGGCGATGTCGTAGGCTTCGCGCAGCGCGCCATGGGTTTCGATCAGCACGTGCACCGGCAGGTCCTTGCGGCCGGCCTTGGCGGCGTGGGTGTTGATCAACTTGATGGCGGCCGCCACTTCCTTGGCGCCGTGCACCTTGGGCAGCACGATATAGGCCAGGCGCTGGGCGGCGGCGCAGATGATCCCGACATCCTGCTCAAAATAGGGGCTGGCGACATCGTGCACGCGGGCGCCGATGCGGTTGAATTTGTTATCGTCCGACAGCAGCAGCTCCGCCACCAGGCGGGCGTGGGCTTCCTCGTTGCCGGCGCTGGCGCCGTCTTCGCAATCGAGGGTGATGTCGAACAGGGGGCCAAGCTCTTGTTGCAGGGCGATCGATTTGCGCATCAGCTTTTCGGAGCCGGCGTAATGGTCGCAGGCCGGCAGCAGCAGCGGCTGGCGATTGCCCTGGAATAAAACCTCGGATGGGTGCATGCGGGAATCTTGAGTGGATACAGACACCGCGCTGCTCTCGGCAGCGCGGCGGGTGCGGCGGATCGGTGCTTTAACCGGTTCCACTTGCGGGTGGTGTCAGAACTTAGGCTGGCAGCAGGTGCTTGACGCCTTCGCGCTCTTCGGTCAGTTCTTTCAGCGTCAGGTTGATGCGCTCTTGCGAGAACGCGTCGATTTCCAGGCCCTGGACGATTTTGTATTCGCCGTTTTCGGTGGTCACTGGGAAGCCGAACATGGTGCCTTCTGGGATGCCATACGAACCATCCGAAGGAACACCCATGGTGGTCCACTTGCCGGCGGTGCCCAGTACCCAGTCATGCACGTGGTCGATCGCTGCGTTGGCGGCCGAAGCAGCCGACGACAGGCCGCGCGCTTCGATGATCGCTGCGCCGCGCTTGCCGACGGTCGGCAGGAACACGTTGGCGTTCCATTCCTGGTCGTTGATCAGGTCTTTCACAGCCTTGCCGTTGACGGTGGCGAAACGGTAGTCGGCGTACATGGTCGGCGAGTGGTTGCCCCATACGCACAGCTTCTCGATGTCCTTGACGGCGGTGCCGGTCTTGGCGGCCACTTGCGACAGCGCGCGGTTGTGGTCCAGGCGCAGCATGGCGGTGAAGTTCTTGGCCGGCAGCGACGGTGCCGATTTCATGGCGATGTAGGCGTTGGTGTTGGCTGGGTTGCCGACCACCAGTACTTTGACGTTGCGCGATGCGACGGCATCCAGCGCCTTGCCTTGTACGGTGAAGATCTGGGCGTTCGCTTCCAGCAGGTCTTTGCGTTCCATGCCTGGGCCGCGTGGACGGGCGCCAACCAGCACGGCGACGTCGACATCCTTGAAGGCGGTCATCGGGTCGGAGTGGGCGGTCATCTCGGTCAGCAGCGGGAAGGCGCAGTCGTCGATTTCCATCATGACGCCCTTGAGTGCTTTTTGGGCTTTCTCGTCGGCGATTTCCAGCAATTGCAGAATGACTGGTTGGTCTTTGCCCAGCATGTCGCCGTTGGCGATGCGGAACAGCAGAGCGTAACCGATTTGACCGGCGGCGCCGGTGACAGCAACACGCATTGGGGTTTTAGCCATGATGAATCTCCAAAGTGGGAATTAAAACGTTCTCGAAGCTGGACCGGTGCCGGTCCGGGAAATCGTAATCATACTGCAAATTGAGCGCTTAGAATGGTTGCCGAGGCGTTAGCTAATGCGTCTCGCCGGGGAGTGTAGGCGTGTGGCAGGCATCTGTCAATCCTATCTTATGTCTTATATAAGACAGATAAGTTATTGCTTGTTTTTGCTGGACGGCACCGGGCATTTGTGGTGAAATCTTGGTCTATGAATTCAGTCCCGCCCAATCCGAACAGCAATTCCACTGCCGTCAGCACCGGCGGGGCTGCCGGACCGTCTGCGGGCTCCGCGGCCGCGCCGTCGCCGACTTTCTCCCCACTGTACCAGCAAATCAAGGCGCTCATCACGCAAAGCCTGCAATCGGGCGAGTGGAAACCGGGTGAATTGATCCCCAGCGAAGTGGAGCTGGCCAACCGCTTCAAGGTCAGCCAGGGCACGGTGCGCAAGGCGATCGACGAACTGGCGGCGGAAAACCTGGTGATGCGCAAGCAGGGCAAGGGCACTTTCGTGTCCACCCACCATGAGGCGCGCGCCCATTTCCGCTTCCTGCGCCTGATGCCCGACGAGGGTGTGCCGCACTACCCCGAAAGCAAATTCATCGAAGTCAAGCGCATGCGCGCGCCGGCCGACGTGGCGCGCCTGCTCGACCTGAAGTCCGGCGACGCCGTCATCTTCATCAAGCGCGTGCAATCGTTCGACAGCCTGCCGACCATCGTCGAGGAGCTGTGGTTGCCGGGCATGACCTTCAAGGGGCTGACCGCCGAGCGCCTGGTTGAATACAAGGGCCCGATGTACGGCCTGTTCGAATCCGAATTCGGCACCCGCATGATACGCGCGACGGAGAAGATCCGCGCCGTCTGCGCCGGCGCCGACGATGCCGAATTGCTGCATATTCCCGTCAATACGCCCTTGCTGGCGTCCGAACGTGTGTCGTTCACGTATGGCGACAAGGCGGTGGAACTGCGCCGTGGCTTGTACTCCACGGAACGCCATCACTATCATAATGAGTTGAATTAAGGAGACCCTGAAGCATCAGAAACCCGCTTCAGGCAGCGTAAACAGGGCGCCGTCACACCCCGGTAGCATTGTTGCGCTGATAATACGTTGAGCTACGGAAAGTAGTCGTCGCATAGTGTTGCCAAACACTATTTTGGTTATATGTAACAATAGATATTGGTTATGAGTGCGAAAATCGGCGAAAATCGCAGTCTCGATATTTTTGTTTAAGCTTAGGAGGTCTTGTTATGTCAGAAGCCGTAAGGGAAACCCCAAAAAAAGAACGGCCGGAGTTCCGTAACATTCATGTTACCGAATTGTCCAACTACCGCATGCCTTTGGCTGCTCTCGTCTCCATCCTGCACCGCATCAGCGGCTTCATGATGTTTGCGCTGCTGCCTTTCGTGCTTTATCTGCTGGAGCAGAGCTTGCGCTCCGAGATCTCCTTCGCCTACTACCAGGGGATTGTTTCCTATCCGCTGGTCAAACTGATCATCCTGGCCCTGGTCTGGGGTTATATGCATCACTTCTGCGCTGGCGTACGCCACCTGGTGATGGATGCCCACATCGGCCTGGACAAGGATTCCGCCCGCAAATCGTCGGCCGGCGTGCTGATCGTCAGCCTGTCGCTGACCGTGATCGTCGCCCTCAAACTGTTTGGAGTTTTCTGAGATGGCAAATAACAATATTGGACCTAAACGCCTGGTGGTCGGCGCCGGCTACGGCATGCGCGACTGGCTGGCACAACGCGTGACCGCCATCATGATGGTGCTGTACACCGCCATCCTGCTGATTTCCTTCCTGACCGGCCAGAACTTCACCTATGAAGGCTGGGCTGGCCTGTTCGCGCAACAATGGTTCAAGCTGATCAGCGCCGTGACCCTGTTCGGCCTGTTCTTCCACGCCTGGATCGGCGTGCGCGACATCTGGATGGACTACGTCAAAGCCGTCGGCCTTCGCCTGACCCTGCAAATCGCCACCATCCTGTGGTTGGTCGCTTGTGCCGTTTGGTCGGTACAGATACTCTGGAGTGTGTAATCGTGGCAGCTATTAAATCTGCAATCCCTACCCGCCGCTTTGACGCGGTAATCGTCGGCGCCGGCGGCTCCGGCATGCGCGCATCCCTGCAACTGGCTGAAGCCGGTCTGAACGTGGCGGTGCTGTCGAAAGTTTTCCCTACCCGCTCGCACACCGTGGCGGCGCAGGGCGGCATCGGCGCATCGCTGGGCAATATGGCGGAAGACAACTGGTTCTGGCACATGTTCGACACCGTCAAGGGCGGCGACTACCTGGGCGACCAGGATGCGATCGAATTCATGTGCCGCGAAGCACCGAAGGTCGTCTACGAGCTGGAACACTTCGGCATGCCGTTCGACCGCAATCCTGACGGCACCATCTACCAGCGTCCGTTCGGCGGCCACACCGCCAACTTCGGCGAGAAAGCCGTGCAGCGCGCCTGCGCCGCGGCCGACCGTACCGGCCACGCACTGCTGCACACGCTGTACCAGCGCAACGTCCGCGCCCGCACCCACTTCTTCGTTGAGTGGATGGCGATCGACATCATCCGCGACGCCGAAGGCGACGTGGTTGGCGTGGTGGCACTGGAAATGGAAACCGGCGAAACGATGATCCTGGAAGCGAAGACCACCATCTTCGCCACCGGCGGCGCAGGCCGCATCTTCGCCGCATCGACCAACGCCTTCATCAACACCGGCGACGGCATGGGCATGGCGGCACGCGCCGGCCTGCCGCTGCAGGACATGGAGTTCTGGCAATTCCACCCGACCGGCGTGGCCGGCGCGGGCGTCCTGATCACCGAGGGTGTACGCGGCGAGGGCGGTATCCTGATCAACTCCGAAGGCGAACGTTTCATGGAGCGCTATGCGCCGACGCTGAAGGATCTGGCGCCGCGCGACTTCGTGTCGCGCTCGATGGACCAGGAGATCAAGGAAGGCCGCGGCTGCGGCCCGAACAAGGACCACGTCATGCTGGACCTGCGCCACATCGGCGCCGACACCATCGCCAAGCGCTTGCCGTCGATTCTGGAAATCGGCCACAAGTTCGCCAACGTCGACGCGACCAAAGAGCCAATCCCGGTCGTGCCAACCATCCACTACCAGATGGGCGGTATTCCAACCAACATCCACGGTCAGGTCGTCACGCCTGGCGCCGACGGTTCGCAGAAGGTCGTCAACGGCCTGTACGCGATCGGCGAATGCGCCTGCGTTTCGGTGCACGGCGCCAACCGCCTGGGCACCAACTCGCTGCTGGACCTGCTGGTCTTCGGCCGCGCGGCCGGCAACCACGTGGTCGCGTCCAACCTGAAGCAGAAAGAGAACAAGCCTCTGCCGAAGGACGCCGCCGACTTCGCGCTGGGCCGCCTGAACAAGCTGGAAACCTCGACCGGCTCGGAAAAAGTGCAGGGCGTCGCCAACGACATCCGCGCCACGATGCAGAAGTACTGCGGCGTGTTCCGTACCGACGAAATGCTGACCCAGGGCGCCAAGGAGATCATGGTGCTGGACGAGCGTCGCAAGCACGTCTCGTTCAAGGACAAGTCCATGGTGTTCAACACCGCGCGCGTCGAAGCGCTGGAACTGGACAACCTGATCGAAACCGCGAAAGCGACGATCACGTCGGCCGTGGCCCGCAAGGAATCGCGCGGCGCCCACGCCCACAACGATTTCCCGAACCGCGACGACGACAACTGGATGAAGCACACCCTGTGGTATTCGGAAGGCAACCGACTGGAATACAAAGCGGTCGTTACCAAGCCATTGACGGTTGATACCTTCAAACCGAAACCACGTACTTTCTAAGGGCTAGAACATGGCACGCACTCTCAAACTGAAAATTTATCGTTACGATCCGGACCAGGACGCCAAGCCGTACATGCAGGACGTGACGGTCGAGCTGAAGGACACCGACAAGATGCTGCTCGACGCGCTGCAGCGCATCAAGTCCGACGTCGACGACTCGCTGGCCCTGCGCCGCTCGTGCCGCGAAGGCGTGTGCGGTTCGGACGCGATGAACATCAACGGTAAAAACGGCCTGGCCTGCACCACCAACCTGAACGAGCTGAGCGAGCCTATCGTGCTGCGCCCGCTGCCAGGCCTGCCGGTGATCCGCGACCTGATCGTCGACATGACCCAGTTCTTCAAGCAGTACGATTCGATCAAGCCTTACCTGATCAACGATTCGATCCGTCCTGAAAAAGAACGCCTGCAATCGCCGACCGAGCGCGAAGAGCTCGACGGCCTGTACGAGTGCATCCTGTGCGCCTGCTGCTCGACGTCCTGCCCATCGTTCTGGTGGAATCCGGACAAGTTCGTCGGCCCGGCCGGCCTGCTGCAAGCCTACCGCTTCATCGCCGACTCGCGCGACGAAGCCACCGGCGCGCGCCTGGACAACCTGGAAGATCCGTACCGCCTGTTCCGCTGCCACTCGATCATGAACTGCGTCGACGTTTGCCCTAAGGGTCTGAACCCGAACAAGGCGATCGGCAAGATCAAGGAATTGATGGTCCGCCGCGCGATCTAAGCGGCACCACGCGGGCGGCGGCCTCGTCGCCCGTTTTCGTATAAAGTAGCACATCCATATGACTGAACCGAACAGCTCAGCGCATCAGGCCGACCCCGCCAACCGAGCGCGCCTGCGGTGGCGTTCCCGCCGGGGCCTGCTGGAAAACGACATTATCCTGACCCGTTTTCTCGATGCGCATGAAACCGAATTGACCGACGAAGAAGTGGACGCGTTCACGCGGCTCCTCGATTTGTCGGACAATGACCTGATGGATCTGGTACTGGCCCGCAAGGAGCCCGAAGGCGAGGTCGATCTGCCGCATGTGCACGCACTGCTGCAGCGACTGCGTCGCGCGTAAAGACACACCCAGAAAAGTTTCGTTTTTTTTATTTGCCGCATCTCTCCAAGAAGGAAGAGTCCATGAACACCTCTGATAACAAAGCCACCCTATCGTTTTCCGATGGCAGCCCATCGGTAGAATTCCCGATCTACAAGGGCACCGTTGGTCCCGACGTGATCGACATCCGCAAACTGTACGCCGGCACCGGCAAGTTCACCTACGATCCAGGCTTCATGTCGACCGCGGCATGCAACTCGTCGATCACCTACATCGACGGCGACAAGGGCGAGCTGCTGTACCGCGGCTACCCGATCGAGCAGCTGGCCGTGAACGCCGACTTCCTGGAATCGTGCTACCTGCTGTTGAACGGCGAACTGCCGAACAAGGTCGAGAAGGCCGAATTCGTCGAAACCGTGACCAAGCACACCATGGTCCACGAGCAGATGCAATTCTTCTTCCGCGGCTTCCGTCGCGACGCGCACCCGATGTCGGTACTGGTTGGCACCGTCGGCGCGCTGGCTTCGTTCTACCACGACTCGCTCGACATCAACGATGCCAAGCACCGTGAAGTGTCGGCCATCCGCCTGATCGCCAAGATGCCTACCCTGGTGGCGATGGCGTACAAATACTCGATCGGCCAGCCGTTCGTGTACCCACGCAACGACCTGTCGTACAGCGCCAACTTCATGCGCATGATGTTCGGCAATCCGTGCGAAGAATACAAAGTCAACGACGTGCTGGTGCGCGCGCTGGACCGCATCCTGATCCTGCACGCGGACCACGAGCAGAACGCATCGACTTCGACCGTCCGTCTGGCCGGTTCGTCGGGCGCGAATCCGTTCGCCTGTATCGCTGCCGGTATCGCCTGCCTGTGGGGCCCTGCCCACGGCGGCGCCAACGAAGCGGCACTGAACATGCTGAAGGAAATCGGCACCGTCGAGAACATTCCTGCCTTCATCGCTCAGGTGAAAGACAAGAACTCCGGCGTCAAGCTGATGGGCTTCGGTCACCGCGTGTACAAGAACTTCGACCCACGCGCAAAACTGATGCGCGAAACCTGCTACGAAGTGCTGGAAGAGCTGGGCCTGCAAGACGACCCACTGTTCAAGCTGGCGATGGAACTGGAAAAGATTGCACTGAACGACGAGTACTTCGTTTCGCGCAAGCTGTACCCGAACGTCGACTTCTACTCGGGCATCGTGCAGTCCGCGCTGGGCATTCCGGTGTCGCTGTTCACCGGTATCTTCGCCATGGCTCGCACCATCGGCTGGATCGCCCAGTGGAACGAAATGATCGCCGATCCAGAACAGAAAATCGGCCGTCCACGTCAGCTGTTCGTCGGTTCGACCACGCGCGACGTCAAGCCGCTGGACCAGCGTTAATCGCCGGTCTCACGCAACAGACAAAAAGCCCGCCAGCACTGAGCGCGATCTTGATCGCGTTCAGGCCGGCGGGCTTTTTTTCGTCCGCGGCCTATGGCAGATAGGTTTGCAGCACCGTGTTCTGCACGCGGCCGTACAGCATCGGTTTGGCGTAGGCGATGCTGGCGAGGGCAGGCGTGCCCCATGCCAGTTGCGGTGTGGACAGCGTGCCGTTGGGCGCGATTTTGCGCACCGCGCCGCTGCCGCTGACATACAGATAGCCTTGTTCGTCCATCGCCAGCGCGCTGGCGGCGGTCAGGTTCAGGCTGCCGGCGCCGGAGGCGCCGTCGGCCGCGCCGCGCACGCCGGGGATGCCGGCGAAGACGGTGAACCCTCCCTGCGGCACCAGTTTGTAGATGACCGAGTTGCCGCTGTCGGCGATGTATAGGACGCTGTCGGTTTCGTTACCGTACACCACCGAGGCGGGCGCGTAGTTGGCGGCGCTGCCTTGCGTGCCGGCCAGGATGCTTGCCACCTCGGCGCGGGTGATGATCGAGGTGCCGAACTTGGGATTGAGGCGCATGACGCTGGCGCCGCCCTGGTCGACCGCCGCCAGTTCCTCGTAGGCGGAGGCGGCAATCCAGTTATAGCGCAGGCCTGCAAGCGGCGTCGTATTGGCGTTGACGACGCCGTCCAGCCCGACTATGCGGAAGCGGTAGGAGGCGTCGGCCGCCTGATCGATCACGCGCAGCAGGCCGCTGCGGCTGATGCCCACTGCATTCGGCGTCGTGAACGGCGCACCGGCCGCTCCGCCTGCGTGCAGGGTCAGAACACCGGCCGGCGACAGCTTGCGGATGGCGTTCTGACCAGTGTCCGCCAGGTAGACGTTGCCCAGGTAGTCGGCCGCAAACTGCGGCGCAGGCGTGAAGGGCAGCGTCGCCAGCAACACCGGCGCGCAACTGACGGCGATGTTGGAGATAGCCGCGCTGCCCACCGTGCCGCTGCCGTTTTCCAGCTTGCAGGTGGCGGTGGTGCTTTGCGTCTTGATGCTGGCAGCGTAGGCCGTGCCGGCCGGGACGGTGGTCGGAAAAGTGAAGCTGCCACTGACGGCAACGTCGACGCTGTCGCCGCCGTTGCTCAGCGTTAGCGTGGCGCCGCCGGGCAGGCCGCTGACGTTGCCGCCTATCGCGTATTTGGTGACGACAGGCGGCGGGTTGCTGTCGCCGCCGGAGCCGCCGCAACTGCAGAGGGTGGCAACGGCCAGGGGAAGTACAAATCGTGTGCGGTTCATGCTGGGGGCCTTGTATGGGTGTCGAATACAGTACCTTTATAGCATGATTATAAAAAAACTACTTTTTTCGACGCGCATAGCGCTGCCGCACGGCCAGCGGGAGGATTTGGCGATGGGGCTGGTAGCGCAGAACTTCTGCGGCGTGCTGTCAGTCTGCTTCTGACTGATCGGCGCGCCGGTCAGGCCGCACCACCAGCAGCCACCAGGCGATCACGCCCAGCGTCGCTTGCGGCAGGTTGAACAGGAACTTGTCGATGACGACCTGCTGGCGCTGCGGCCAAGGCAGATTGGCGGTGTCCGCGATGATGTTGGTGTGGTACAGGCAAACGCCCAGCAACAGCACCATGGCGATCGCCCAGATCGACGGCAGGCTGGTGACCCGGCGGCGCAGCAGCGCCGCGACCGGATAGGCCACGATGAGGCAAGCGAAATACGCGAACAGATTGGCCAGCAAATCCTGCAAACGGAAATGCGGCAGCAGGATGGGCACGGCGCAAATCGCCAGCGCGAGCATGACGGCAATGACGGGGTGAGGGCGTTCTGGCCAGTGGTTGAGGCGGCTGATCATGGGTAAGGCTCTGATGAATGGGGCCTCATTGTAGTAGATAGCAACGGAGGGTCAAGTCTGACATTCGGACACGGCCTTAACCGTAGTGAGGTGATTAAGGTTGGGCCTGTGTCCGAATGTCAGACTTGACCCTCGGTTTATTTTTCCTGATCCAGCAGCGCCTGGATTTCCTCGCGTTCCTTCTTGCTGACATGGCCGCCGCGCAGCGCGGCCAGCACCAGTGCCTTGCCCGAGCCGGAGAAGGCTTTCTGGATCAGCTCTTTCAGCAGATTGGTTTGCAGCGAATCCTGCTCCTGCGCCGGCGCGTAGACGTGGGCGCGCTGGCTTTCGTCGCGGGTCAGCAGGCCTTTGGTGTGCATCACCTGCAGCAGCCGCAGCACCGTCGCGTAGTTCATGTCGGGACGCGCCTCCATCGCCGCCTGGTGCACCTGCTTGGCGGTCGCCGGCCCGCTTTGCCATAACAGGCGCAGCATTTCCAGTTCGGACGGGGTGGGCTTCGGTGGGGCTGTGGTCATGATGGTGATGGAATGCGGGACAATGCATCTAGAATAAAATATCTAGATGCATTTGTCTAGTTCTACCGCGTTTTTTACATCACCACTTCATTTCACCCTTGGCGACCTTGGCGCTGGTGTCCAGCGCGCCGTTCAGGCCGGCGTTCGGATACAGCTCCTTCATACGGGCGATCAGCGCGGCCGAGTTGGCTGCCTTGGCCGTCTCGGCTTCGAAGCGCACCAGGTAGTCGCGGGTGAAGGCGATGCTGTCCGGCGTCAGCGCGGCGCCTTGCTTGAAGTGGCCCGGCACGATGGTGGCCGGCTTCAGCGCGGCGATGCCGTCCAAGGTCGCCAGCCACTGCTTGCGCGATTCGGCGGTCTGCGTATCGGCGGTCCACACGTGCAGGTCGTTGAACAGCACCACGCCGCCCACCACCGCCTTGATCGACGGGATCCACACGTAGCTGCGTTCCGGCGTCGCGCCTTTCAGGCTCTCGATCTTCAGCGATTGGCCTTCCAGCTTGATGGTGTCGCCCTGCAGCGGCTGCGGCACGATGATGCTCTTCGGTGCGTTGTCTTTCAGGATAGGACTCCAGAACGCCACCTTGGCATCCTTCTTCTTCTCGATGCCGGCGATGGTTTGCGGCGTGGCGACGATCTTCGCGTCCGGGAAGGCGGCGTGGATCACGTCCAGGCCGAAATAGAAGTCCGGATCGCTGTGGCTGACGTAGACGGTGGTCAGATGCTTGCCGCCGGCGCGGATCTGCTCGACCAGCTTGAGTGCTTCGCCGCGCGAGAACTGGGCGTCGATCAGCACCGCATCCTTGGCGCCGCTGACGATCACCGAGGCGACCGGGAAGATGGCCGCTTCGCCCGGATTGAACACTTCCAGTGTCAGCGGTGCGGCGGTGGCGCCGGCAACGGTGGCGGCGAGGGCGGCGGACAACAGGCTTTGCTTGATCATGATGGTCTTTCGTGTGAAGTTGGAGTGACGCCATCTTAAATTTCTTTATTCGATAGAAAAATAGGGTAATCTGCACCTGTTAATTGCATCAATCGGATGAATCGATGGACAGGATCACGGCAGCGCAGGTTTTCGTCAGCATCGCCGAGCGCGGCAGCATGATCGCGGCGGCCGAGGCGCTGGACATGTCGCGCGCCATGGTCACGCGTTATCTGGCCGAGATGGAGGAGTGGGCCGGCGCCCGTCTGCTGCACCGGAGCACGCGCCGCCTGAGCTTGACCGACGCCGGCGACGTTACGCTGGCGCGCTGCCGCCGCATGCTGGAACTGGCCGAGGCGATGGAAGTGAGCAGCGGCGCCGATGCCGATACGCCGCAAGGCCTGCTACGCATCACCTGTTCGCAATCGCTGGCGCAGGCCGCGCTGGCGATCGCCGTCACGGCCTTCCTGAAGCGCTACCCGCGCACGGCGGTCGACCTGCAAATGAATAACCGCGCCGTCAACCTGGTCGAGCAGCGCATCGACCTGGCGCTGCGCATCACCAACGCGCTGGAGCCGAACCTGATCGCGCGCCAGCTGGGCTGGTGCGATTCTGTGGTGTGCGCGGCGCCGTCCTACCTGGCCGAACGCGGCACGCCGTTGCGGGCCGAGGACCTGGCCGCGCACAACTGCCTGACCTACACCTATTTCGGCAAGAGCCTGTGGCAGTTCACGGATCGGAACGGCGAAGCGGTGTCGGTACCGGTCAGCGGCAACCTGTCGGCCAATGAGGACTTGATTTTGCTGAAGGCGGCCGAGGAGGGCGCCGGCATCGCGCTGCAACCCTGGTACAGCGCGGCGCCGCTGATCGGCGATGGCAGGCTGGTGGCGCTGCTGCCGGACTACGCGCCGCAGCAGATGGGCATCTACGGCATCTACACCTCGCGCCAGCACATGTCGCCGGCGCTGCGGGCGATGCTGGACTTTTTGCTGGACTGGTTCGCCCGCGACCCGGCATGGCTGGGCCACGCCACGCCGCGTTAAACTTGCAGCGCCATGATCCGCTGCTCCACATCCGCCAGCGATGGCCGGGCGGCGGGATCGGTTTGAACGCAGGCTGCTTGTAGTTCCGCCAGCGCCGCCTGCTGCGCGGCCGGCAGATCGCAACGCGCCATCAACTCATCGAGCAAATGGCCGAAAGCCCGTACTTCCAGCCGTTGCAAACCCGCCGCGTGCGGCGCGCCCGGCGCGAACAGCGAGGCCGCACCGAAGTCGCCCAGCAGGCTGCGGCCCTGGCCGCAATGCAGGATGTTGTGGCCGTAAAGGTCGCCGTGCATGATGCCCCGCTCGTGCAAGTGGCGCGCTGCCGAAGCAATGCCGCCCGCGATGCCGAACAATTCCGCCGGGCTGAAGCGCTTGCCGTCCGGGTAGGTGTCGCGGGTGCAGCTGTCCAGGCTGGGCGGGCCGGCCAGGTTGCCGAAGCCGGGATCGATCAGCGGCATCACGCAGCCTTTTGCGCCTTCCGGGTGATCGTACACCTCGCCAAGCACGGGAATCAGATTGGGATGTTCGCCCGAACTCACGCAGGCCGTCATCTCGCAGCGGGGCAGGCCATCACTGGTCACCGCGCCCTTGAACATCTTGACGGCCACAGCCCGTTCGCCGTCGGCTTGGCGCAGCGCAGCCTGGTGGATCACGCCGGATGCGCCTTCGCCCAGCTTCTGCTGGAATTGCAAGCGATCCCACGCGATCCCGGCGATGCCCACGCCGGCTTCGGCCGCCAGTTCGTCCGCCGCGCAGAAGGGATTGCCGGCGTAAGCCAGCCAGGACAGGCGCGGCATGTCGAGCAGCCAGGCCGGCAGCTCGGCCAGCCGGTTGGCGGCGATGCGCAGCAGTTCCAGTCGCGAGCAGGCGGCCAGCTCGGCCGGCAGGGTGCTCAGCCGGTTCCCCGCCAACATCAGCTTTTGCAGTTGCATGCACTGGCCGATGGCGGCCGGCAGTTCCGCGACCTGGTTGTCGGTCAGGATCAGCCAGCGCAGGTCCGCCGGCAGCGCGGCGGCCGGAACTTCGCGGATCTGGTTGCTTTTGAAGCCGATCATCGTCAAAGCGGGGCAGGCGCCCAGCACCGCCGGCAGCGTCGTGAACTGGTTGGCGGAGCAGAAAATCACGCGCAGCTTGCGCAGGCGCGGCAGGTCGTCCGGCAGCGAGGACAGGGCGTTGGCCGATAAGTCCAGGATTTCCAGCGTGTCGGCCAGATCGAATATCTCTTGAGGGAACTCGGTGAGACCGCAGGACATTTGCAGGCGCTGAATGCCAGCCAGTTGTCCGGCGCGTAACTGCTCTAAGGTGTGCATGTGGGGCAGGCGGGGTCAGAAAGCGCTATTCTACAACCTTCGGGACTGCGCAAAAAAGCCGTTAAAAATATGGAAACATTACGGGCGAACCGAGCAGCCATGCGGTTTAAGTGAAAACGCGTACCGAAACATTTGTTACGCTTTTTGTCGCGGAATTGGTTGTTGGGATACAATACCGGTGCTATCCTGAATGACCGATTTTTTGTAGTACTGAAGAACTATAGCCCTTCCCCACAACTTGATGTGCAATCCGCTAACCGGTCAGGCCGTGTCGCGGAAGGTTAGATTAACCCGCTAATTCCTCGCGAAGCGCGAAGAAAGGTGAGCAAGATGATGCAACAATATACGTCCAATTCCTACCTGTTTGGTGGGAACGCACCGTACGTCGAAGAACTGTACGAGGCGTACCTCAACAATCCAGGTTCCGTGCCAGACAACTGGCGCGCCTACTTCGACGCCATGCAGCATGTGCCGGCCGTCGACGGTTCCAATAAGCCAGACGTCGCTCACGCTTCGGTCATCGCCTCCTTCGCCGAACGCGCGAAAGCCGGCCCGATCCGCACCGTAGTTGCCTCCGCCGACGCTGAAATGGGCCGCAAGCGCGTCGCCGCGACCCAACTGATCGCCGCTTACCGCTACCTGGGTTCCCGCTGGGCCAACCTGGATCCGCTGCAACGCCAGGAACGTCCATCGATTCCTGAGCTGGAGCCGACCTTCTACGGCTTCACCGATGCGGACATGGACACCGTCTTCAACATCAGCAACACCTACTTCGGCCCTGAGACCGCGACCCTGCGCGACCTGCTGAACTTCCTGCGCGACACCTACACCCGTTCGATCGGCGCAGAGTATATGTACATCTCCGATCCGGCCGAAAAGCGCTGGTTGCAGGAACGCCTGGAATCGATCCGTTCGACCCCGAGCTTCACGGCCGAGAAGAAAAAGCACATCCTGGAACGCCTGACCGCGGCCGAAGGCCTGGAACGCTACCTCCACACCAAATACGTCGGCCAGAAACGCTTCTCGCTGGAAGGCGGCGAAACCTTCATCGCCTCGATCGACGAAATCATCCAGCGCGCCGGCGAAAAAGGCGTGCAGGAGATCGTTATCGGCATGGCCCACCGCGGCCGCCTGAACGTGCTGGTCAACACCCTGGGCAAGTCGCCCAAGGAACTGTTCGAAGAATTCGAAGGCAAGCACGGCGACGACCTGCCAGCCGGCGACGTCAAATACCACCAAGGCTTCTCGTCGGACATCTCGACCGCTGGCGGTCCGGTCCACCTGTCGCTAGCGTTCAACCCGTCGCACCTGGAAATCGTCAACCCTGTGGTTGAAGGTTCGGTCAAGGCGCGTATGGACCGTCGCGGCGACACCCTGGGCAAGCAAGTGCTGCCTATCCTGGTGCACGGCGATGCGGCCTTCGCAGGCCAGGGCGTTGTGATGGAAACCCTGAACCTGGCGCAGACCCGCGGCTACGGCACGGGCGGCACGGTGCACATCGTCATCAACAACCAGATCGGCTTCACCACGTCCGACCCGCGCGATGCGCGCTCGACCATCTACTGCTCGGACGTCGTCAAGATGATCGAAGCACCGGTGCTGCACGTGAACGCCGACGATCCTGAAGCCGTGGTACTGGCTTCGCAGATCGCCATGGATTACCGTCTGCAGTTCCAGAAAGATATCGTTGTCGACATCATTTGCTACCGCAAACTGGGCCACAACGAACAAGATACGCCAGCGCTGACCCAGCCGCTGATGTACAAGAAAATCGGCACCCACCCAGGCACCCGCAAGCTGTACGCGGACAAGCTGGTGGCGCAGACCGTCATCGCAGCCGATGGCGGCGAGCAGATGCAAGCGGCCTTCCGCGATGCGATGGACGCCGGCAAGCACACCGTCGATCCAGTGATCTCCAACTTCAAGAACAAGTACGCGGTCGACTGGCTGCCGTTCCTGAACCGCAAGTGGACCGACTCGGCCGACACCGCCGTGCCGATGACCGAACTGAAGCGCCTGGCCACCCGCATCACCACCGTGCCGGAAAACTTCAAAGTCCACTCGCTGGTCGAGAAAGTACTGGGCGACCGCGCCAACATGGGCCGTGGCGAACTGAACCTGGACTGGGGCATGGGCGAACACCTGGCCTACGCATCGCTGGTCGGTTCGGGCTACGCAGTGCGCCTGACCGGCCAGGACGCCGGCCGCGGCACCTTCGTGCACCGTCACGCCGTGCTGCACGACCAGAACCGCGAGCGTTGGGATGCAGGCACCTACGTGCCACTGCAGAACATCGCCGAAGGCCAGGCGCCGTTCACCGTGATCGACTCCGTGCTGTCCGAAGAGGCGGTACTGGGCTTCGAATACGGCTACTCGACCGCTGAACCAAACACGCTGACGATCTGGGAAGCCCAGTTCGGCGACTTCGTCAACGGCGCGCAAGTGGTCATCGACCAGTTCATCAGCTCCGGCGAAGTGAAGTGGGGCCGCGCTTCGGGCCTGGTCATGATGCTGCCGCACGGTTACGAAGGCCAGGGTCCTGAGCACTCGTCCGCGCGTCCAGAGCGTTTCCTGCAGCTGTGCGCCGACAACAATATGCAAGTGGTGCAGCCGACCACCGCGTCGCAGATCTTCCACGTGCTGCGTCGCCAGATGGTGCGTCAGTTCCGCAAGCCGCTGGTGATCCTGACGCCTAAGTCGCTGCTGCGTAATAAGGACGCAGGTTCGGCGCTGACCGAACTGGCCAAGGGCGCGTTCCAGACCGTGATCGGCGAAGTCGACGAGAAAATCGACGCCAAGAAAGTCAAGCGCGTGGTCGCCTGCTCGGGCAAGGTCTACTACGACCTGGTCAACGCACGCAAGACCCGCGGCCAGACCGACACCGCCATCATCCGCGTTGAACAGCTGTATCCGTTCCCGCACAAATCGTTCGCTGCCGAACTGAAGAAGTTCCCGAACCTGGCGGAAGTGGTGTGGGCGCAGGACGAGCCGCAGAATCAGGGCCCATGGTTCCAGATTCAGCACAACATCTTCGAGAGCATGGACGCCGGTCAGCGCCTGGCATACGCCGGCCGCCCAGCGTCGGCATCGCCGGCTGTCGGCTACTACGACAAGCACTACGCCCAGCAAAAAGACCTGCTGGAGACGGCGTTCTCGAAGCTCAAAGGTTTCATCCTGACCAAATAATCGCACTTCATGACGGAGCGCCCTGCTGCTACGCGGCGGGGCGCCGCAACAATAAAATAAACGGAGTTTTACATGGCACAAATCGAAGTCAAAGTCCCCCAGCTGTCGGAATCGGTAGCAGAAGCAACCATGCTGACCTGGCATAAAAAAGTCGGCGACGCAGTCGCTCGCGACGAAAACCTGATTGACATCGAAACCGATAAAGTAGTCCTGGAACTGCCTGCGCCAGCCGCCGGCGTTCTGATCAAGATCATCAAGGGCGACGGCAGCACCGTGGTTGCTGACGAACTGATCGCTGTTATCGACACCGACGGCGTCGCCGCAGCCGCAGCTCCAGCCGCCGCAGCTCCAGCAGCCGCCGCACCAGCCGCTGCCCCAGCCGCCGCAACCGGCGGTTCCAAAGGCGACGTGGCCATGCCTGCCGCCGCCAAGATCCTGTCGGAAAAAGGCCTGAGCGCTGGCGATGTCGCCGGTTCGGGCAAAGACGGCCGCGTGACCAAGGGCGACGCCCTGGCCGCTTCCGCTCCTTCGACCCCAGCCGTTGCCGCACTGGCGCCAGCCGCCGCCAAGCCGGCCCTGCAGCAAGTCGCCGCTCCGACCGTCGCCAGCCTGGGCGCACGTCCGGAAGAGCGCGTGCCGATGAGCCGCCTGCGCGCACGTATCGCCGAGCGTCTGATCCAATCGCAATCGACCAACGCCATCCTGACCACGTTCAATGAAGTGAACATGGCGCCGGTCATGGAACTGCGCAACAAGTACAAAGACAAGTTCGAGAAAGAGCACGGCGTCAAGCTGGGCTTCATGTCCTTCTTCGTCAAGGCCGCTGTGGCAGCGCTGAAGAAATACCCGATCATCAACGCCTCGGTCGACGGCAACGACATCGTCTACCACGGCTACTTCGACATCGGTATCGCGGTCGGTTCGCCACGCGGCCTGGTCGTGCCTATCCTGCGCAACGCCGACCAGATGTCGATCGCCGACATCGAAAAGAAAATCGGTGAATTCGGCGTCAAGGCCAAGGAAGGCAAGCTGACCCTGGACGACCTGACCGGCGGCACCTTCTCGATCTCGAACGGCGGCACCTTCGGCTCCATGCTGTCGACCCCGATCATCAACCCGCCACAATCGGCCATCCTCGGCGTGCACGCGACCAAGGACCGCGCCGTGGTTGAAAACGGCCAGATCGTGATCCGTCCTATGAACTACCTGGCAATGTCCTACGACCACCGCATCATCGACGGCCGCGAAGCCGTGCTGGGCCTGGTCGCGATGAAAGAGGCGCTGGAAGATCCGGCACGCCTGCTGCTGGACCTGTAATTTTGCCGTGACTCCCGAGGCCCGGCCGGGCCTCGGGGAATTCTCAGAGGGTCATCAATGAGCGTATCTGAAGAAATCAAGCGTTTGCACGAATTGCACCAGGCTGGCGCGCTGTCGGACGAAGAGTTCGCCGCTGCCAAAGCCCGGTTGCTGGACAAGGAAGCCTCTTCCGGCATCTCCAACGACATCACCCGATTGCGCCGCTCGAATACCGATCGCTGGCTGGGTGGCGTATGCGGCGGGCTGGGCCAGATCACCGGGGTTGAATCCTGGATCTGGCGTTTGCTGTTCGTACTGTTTGTGCTGACCTTTGGCTTCGGACTCGCCATCTACATTCTGCTATGGATTTTCGTACCAGAAGAGAACTGATTGGAAAATAAAAAATGAGCAAACAATTTGACGTAGTAGTCATCGGCGCCGGTCCTGGCGGTTACATCGCGGCG
Source organism: Duganella sp. GW821-FHT07G03 (assembly GCF_059418605.1). Classification (NCBI taxonomy): domain Bacteria; kingdom Pseudomonadati; phylum Pseudomonadota; class Betaproteobacteria; order Burkholderiales; family Oxalobacteraceae; genus Duganella; species Duganella sp. GW821-FHT07G03. Next base: position 784,860 of record NZ_JBWKQE010000001.1, on the reverse strand, counting down.
ATCCGCGCAGCGCAACTGGGTTTCTCGGTCGCTTGCGTCGACGCATGGGAAAATGAAAAGGGCGGCCCGGCCCCAGGCGGCACTTGCACCAACGTTGGCTGCATCCCGTCGAAGGCGCTGCTGCAATCGTCGGAGCACTTCGAGCACGCCGGTCACGCGTTCAAGGAACACGGCATCGATGTCGCCGGCCTGTCGCTGAACCTGCCGCAAATGCTGAAGCGCAAGAACACCGTTGTGAAGCAAAACAACGACGGCATCCTGTTCCTGTTCAAGAAAAACAAGGTCACCTTCTTCCACGGCCGCGCAGCTTTCGCCGGCGCCGCCACCGCTGACGGCTACCCGCTGACGATCTCCGCGCCTGCCAACGAGACCATCAACGCCAAGCAAGTCATCATCGCCACCGGCTCCAACGCGCGCCCGCTGCCAGGCGCAGAGTTCGATGAAAAACTGATCCTGTCGAACACCGGCGCGCTGGCCATCGAAGGCGTGCCTGCCAAGCTGGGCGTGATCGGCGCCGGCGTGATCGGCCTGGAAATGGGTTCCGTATGGCGCCGCCTGGGTTCCGAAGTGACCGTGCTGGAAGGCCTGCCTGTGTTCCTGGGCGCGGTCGATGAGCAGATCGCCAAGGAAGCCGGCAAGCTGTTCGCCAAGCAAGGCCTGAACATCAACCTGGGCTGCAAGATCGGCACCATCACCAAGGGCGCCAACAACGTCACCGTGGCCTATGAAAACGCCAAGGGTGAAGCGCAGACCGCCGTGTTCGACAAGCTGATCATCTCGATCGGCCGCACCCCGAACACCGACGGCCTGGCCGCCGACAAGGTCGGCCTGAAGCTGGACGAGCGCGGTTTCGTAGCGGTCGACGACGACTGCAAGACCAACCTGCCAGGCGTATGGGCAGTGGGCGACGTGGTACGCGGCCCGATGCTGGCGCACAAGGCGGAAGAAGAAGGCGTTGCCGTTGCAGAGCGCATGGCTGGCCAGCACGGCCACACCAACTTCAACACCATCCCTTGGGTCATCTACACCTCGCCGGAAATCGCGTGGGTAGGCCGCACGGAGCAGCAACTGAAGGCGGACGGCGTGGCATACAAGGCCGGCACCTTCCCATTCCTGGCGAACGGCCGCGCACGCGCGCTGGGCGACACCTCGGGCATGGTCAAGTTCCTGGCCGATGCGACCACCGACGAAATCCTCGGCGTGCACATCATCGGACCGATGGCGTCCGAGCTGATCTCCGAAGCGGTGGTGGCGATGGAGTTCAAGGCTTCGGCTGAAGACATCGCGCGCATCTGCCACGCACACCCGTCGCTGTCGGAAGCGACCAAAGAAGCTGCGCTGGCGATCGACAAGCGCACGCTGAACTTCTAAGTAGCACCCATAAGCGGACTGCGGGCGGACTGCGGTCCGCCCGTTTTTATTTGCGCGCCGCCACAAAGAATCGAACACATGAACGTCGAAGAGTTTTATCAGCATGCGCTGCAAGAGCGCAATTTCAAGGCCGACGCCGCCCAGCGGCGCGCGGTCGACCGCCTGCAACTGTGCTATGACGAATGGGTGGCCTACAAGGGCCAGCGTTCCAGCACGTTCAAGCGGCTGATCAATCGTCCCGGCGTGCCGAAAGGCGTCTACATGTGGGGTGGGGTGGGGCGCGGCAAGTCCTTCCTGATGGACAGCTTTTATTCGGTGGTGCCGCTGGTGCGCAAGACGCGTTTGCACTTCCACGAGTTCATGCGCGGCGTGCACCGCCAGCTCGACGAGCTGACCGGCGTCGCCAATCCGCTGGACGAGGTGGCCAAGCGCATCGCCAAGAAATACCGTTTGATCTGCTTCGACGAATTCCACATCTCGGACGTGGCCGACGCCATGATCATGTACAACCTGTTGAGCGCATTGTTCGACAACGGCGTGTCCTTCATCATGACCTCGAACTACGATCCGAAACTGCTGTACCCGGACGGCCTGCACCGCGACCGCATCCTGCCGACCATCCAGCTGCTGTACGACAAGCTGGACGTGATGAACATCGACGCCGGCGTCGACTACCGCGGCCGGGCGCTGGAGCAGGTCGATTCCTACCTGACGCCGCTCAACGCCCATACCGACGAGGCGCTGCGCGAGGCCTACGCCCGCATCGCCGAGACCGCCGACGAAGATCCGGTGGTGCGCATCGAGGCGCGTGAAATCCGCGCGCTGCGCCGCGCCGGCACCATCATCTGGTTCGACTTCAACACCCTGTGCGGCGGTCCCCGCTCGCAGAACGATTACCTGGAAATCGCCAGCCGCTTCCATACCGTGATATTGTCCGGGATTCCGATGATGTCGGCCGCGATGTCGTCGGAGGCGCGGCGCTTTACCTGGCTGATCGACGTGTTCTACGACCAGGGCGTCAAGCTGCTGATGTCGGCCGAGGTGGAGCCGGAAGAGCTGTACACCAACGGCACGCTGGCCAACGAATTTCACCGCACGGTATCGCGCATCGTCGAGATGCAATCGCGCGAGTACATGGATAAAGAGCAGCGCGCCGCGGCCGGCGCGCTGGCGTGATGCAACAGGATAAAAATATGAGACCAAGTTTGAAACCGCTGGGCGAGATGATTGCGGTCGCCGCGCTGGCGGCCCTGGCGGCGCTGGCCGCACCGGTGCAAGCGCAGACGACCGAGCCGACCCATTCAGTTGAGCAGGCCAATGCCACGTTGGCGCAAGTGGCCAAGGACCGCGCCGTGGTCCATGGTGAATTCGCCGCCAGCGAGAGCGTGTGCTACACCAAATTCTTCGTCAATTACTGCCTGGACCAGGCCAAGGAAAAACGCCGCGCCGCGCTGGCCAGGCTGCGCGCCACCGAGGTGGAGGCCCAGCATTTCAAGCGCGCCGACTCGGTCGAGAAGCGCGACGCCGACCTGGCCGAGCGCGCCCGCAAGGATGCGGCGGACGAAGCGCAACGCGCCGCCCAGCCGCCGAAGGAAGCCAAGGTCGTGGATGAAACGCCGCGCCCGGCGCCTAACGGCGGCAAGCTGGTGAACCGCGAAGCCGAGCATGCGGCCAAGGTCAAGCGTCAGGCAGCGCAGGATGCGGCCGACGCCGGCAAGCGCGCCGCCAATGTCGCCGCGTTCGCGCAGAAACAGGCTGAATCGGAAAAACGCCTGGCGCAGGTAACCAAGAAGAAGGCCGAAAGCGACGCCAGGCGCGCCGCACATGAAGCGTCCGAGAAGAAAAAGGAGGCGGCCGCCGAGGCCGCCGCAGCCGCGGCCTCCGCCAGGAAGTAGCAGGCGCGCCGCGCCTCAGACTGCGCGGCGCATTTTCTGGATGGTGTAGTTCGGAATTTCCTTGGGCTGCTCGGCCAGCTTGATGATGGCCATCGAACAGTTGTCGCCCTTGCCCTGGGCGCGTTCGCCGGCCTTGCTGATCAGGCGTTCGGCCGCCTGGCGCGGGGTGTTGCGCGCGACCGCCGCCGCCAGTTCAGTGTCCTTGAAAAATTGCCACAGTCCGTCCGAGCACAGCAGGAAGGCATCGCCCGCCTGCAAGCCGTCGTGGTAGCCGGCCGTGACAAAGGGCGATTTGAAGCTGTTGCCCAGCGTGTTGTTGAGCAGTTTGGAACTGCGGTGTTTTTTAGCGGCTTCCAGCGGCAGCTTGTCCTGCCGGACCAGATGTTCGATGTAGGCGCCGTCGTTGCTGCGCATGGCGCAGGTCTCGCCTTCAAAGCGATACACCCGTGCATCGCCGACATGGGCCCACACCGCCTGGCCGGCCGGCGTCAGCACCATCAGCGCCAACGCGCTTTGCGGCTCGGCGGTCTTGGCGATCGGGTTCATCTTGATGACCTGGTGCGCTTCTTCGGCGATGGCCCGCAGCATTTCTTGCAGGCGTGGAATGCTGGGGGTGTCGCCGACGCGCATCTCGTCAAACAAGTGTTTGCTGGTCAACAGCACCTGGTCCGAGCCGATGGCGCTGGTGTTGCCGTCGGCCAGCACCGCCATCACGTAGCCGGGTGCCTGGGCAGCCGTGTACAAGGCCACCCGGTCGTTTTGCTGGGACCGGTTTCCGATATGCTGGGCAGTACCTGCTTCTATTTTGTATGCGCTCATAAGCGACACTGTATCCTAGACTACGGGTGAGCGATCATTATGTTGGCGGCAAGCCCGCCGTAGATTAAACTATGCACCGTGTCGCGGTTTGTTTGCAATACGTTTGTTGTTCCAGTGAAACTATTTGTGTGGGTAAAGACTGAGAATTATGACTGATGTACAAGATATCCAGCGTCGTCTGATAGAACTCGACGTCGAACACCGCGATTTGGACGCGGTCATCGACCTGCTCACGCTGGACGGCCACCACGACCAGCTGCAATTGCGCCGCCTCAAAAAGCGCAAGCTGCAATTGAAAGACCATATCACTCTGCTGAAAATGCAATTAGTGCCCGACGTTCCGGCCTGAGTCCGGCTCAGCGCAACAACTAAGTTTACCTTGACCGACCACCTTCCCACGCCCGCCGACACCATCCCCGCCGTAGTCGGCGCCACGCCCGACCAGCCCCCCGGAAAGCATGACGCCGAGGTCGAACGCCTGTTCGGCGCCGGCGGACCGCTGGGTCCGGCAGTGGGCGAGTACCGCCCGCGCCGCTCGCAGACCGAGATGGCCAAGGCGGTGGCCGACGCCATCGCCAACCAGACCACGCTGATCGCCGAGGCCGGCACGGGCACGGGCAAGACCTTCGCCTACCTGGTGCCGGCGCTGTTGTGGGGCGGCAAGACCATCGTGTCCACCGGCACCAAGAACTTGCAGGATCAACTGTTCCTGCGCGACATCCCGACCGTGCGCGCCGCCTTGCAGGCGCCGGTGTCGGTGGCGCTGCTCAAGGGCCGCTCGAATTACGTCTGCCATTACCATCTGGAACGCACGCTGCAAAACGGTCGCATGACCTCGCGCGACGACGTTGGCCACCTGCGTGAAATCTCGCGTTTCCTGAAAATGACCAGTTCCGGCGACAAGGCCGAGCTGGCCCGCGTGCCGGAAAACGCGCTGATCTGGAACCTGGTGACCTCGACCCGCGACAATTGCATGGGCGCCGAGTGCCAGTATTACCAGGATTGCTTCGTCATGAAGGCGCGCAAGGAGGCCCAGCAGGCCGATGTGGTGGTGGTCAACCACCACCTGTTCTTTGCCGACGTGGCGCTGAAGGATTCCGGCATCGCCGAGTTGCTGCCGTCCGCCAACACCGTGATCTTCGATGAGGCGCACCAGCTGCCGGACACCGCCACCCTGTTCTTCGGCGACACGTTTTCCACCTCGCAAGTGCTGGAATTGTGCCGCGACGTGCTGGCCGAAGGCTTGTCCAACGCCCGCGACGGCGCCGACTGGGGCAAGGTCGTCACGGTGGTGGAGAAGGCCGCGCGCGACCTGCGCCTGACTTTCCCGCAAGATATCGTCCGTTTGTCGCTGCCGCAGATCGCGCCGTCGAGCGACTTTTTCCCGGCCTTGCAGACGCTTAAGGATGAGCTGGACGGCATGCTGGCGGTGCTGGAAACCCAGGCCGCCCGCGCCGAAACGCTGGAGCAATGCCGCCAGCGCGGCCTGGAACTGGCGCAAAAATTAAAAGATTGGAAATTCGATCCCAAGGCACGGGTGGAAAAAGGCGCCGAGGCGGTGTTCTGGGTCGAGGCTTACGCGTCGTCCTTGCAGCTGCATAAGACGCCTTTATCGATCGCGCCTATCTTCAACGGCCAGCGCGAAGGCGTGCCGCGCAGCTGGATTTTCACCTCCGCGACCTTGGCCGTGAAGAATGATTTCAGTCATTTTTCCGAGCAAATGGGGCTGGACGGCGAGCCGTCGAAGACTTGGCCGAGCCCGTTTAATTACGAGCAGCAGGGGATTTTGTACGTCCCGCAAGGCTTGCCGGACCCGAATTCCCTGGGGTATACCGACGCCGTGCTGGACCATGCGCTGCCGATCATCGAGGCGGCGGGCGGAAAAACCTTCCTTTTGTGCACGACTTTGCGCGCCGTCAAGCGCGCCGCCGAGCGTTTGCGCGACGAATTCGAGAAGCGCGGCCTGCCATATCCGCTGTTTGTCCAGGGCGACAAGGGCCGCACCGAGCTGCTCGATCAGTTCCGCAAGGCGGGAAATGGCGTGCTGATCGGCTCGCAAAGCTTCTGGGAAGGCGTCGACGTGCGCGGCGATGCGCTGTCTTTAGTGATTATCGACAAGCTTCCATTCGCGCCGCCGGACGATCCGGTGCTGGCCGCGCGCATCGAAGTGATGGAAAAACAGGGTAAAAACGGCTTTATGCACCACACTTTGCCGGAGGCGATTATTAACCTGAAGCAAGGTGCCGGTCGTTTGATCCGCGACGAAGGCGATCGCGGCGTGCTGATGTTGTGCGATCCGCGGGTGATTTCCAAGCCGTACGGCAAGCGGATCTGGCAGAGTTTGCCGTCCTTCAAGCGCACCCGCGAACAGACGGAAGTGATCGAATTCTTCAAAAACAAGAATTCTGATCAGTAACTTCCGGTACCAATAATGGCGATTGCCGCGTCGCCGGCGGCGGCGTTACACAAACGCCGCCGGCGCGTCCGGCTTGTCAACCGGGTAATATCACCACCTTGCCCGTGACTTTCCTGGCCGCCATATCATTGAGCGCCTGCGCCGTCTGCTCCAGCGTGTAGCGGCCCGAAATATGCGGCTTGATCTTTCCTTCTTGCAACCATTCCATCAACTGACGCATGCCGGCCAGGTTGGCTTTCGGTTCGCGTTTGACGAACTCGCCCCAGAACACGCCGACCAGTGACGCACCTTTGAGCAGGGTCAAGTTGAGCGGTAATTTCGGAATCTCGCCGTTGGCGAATCCCACCACCAGATACCGCCCGCGCCATGCGATCGAGCGGAACGCCGGCTCCGCATATTCGCCGCCGACCGGGTCGTAAATCACGTCCGGCCCATTGCCGCCGGTGGCCGCCTTGATCGCCTCGCGCAAATCTTCCTTGCTGTAGTTGATCAGCACGTCCGCGCCATGTGCTTTGCACACCGCCAGCTTCTCATCAGTCGAAGCGCAAGCAATGACGCGGGCTCCAAGGGCTTTGCCGATCTCGATCGCAGCCAGCCCCACACCGCCAGCCGCGCCAAGTACTAGCATGGTCTCGCCAGCTTTTAGCGCGGCACGGTCCACCACCGCATGATGCGAAGTGCCGTAGGTGAGGGTGATGGCCGCCGCCGTCTCGAAATCCATGCCTGGCGGCATGGGTGCCAGGGCTTGTGCGGACGCCACTAGTTGTTGCCCAAAACCACCGGTCGGAGTGAAAGCGATGACCTGGTCACCTGGTTTGAAAGTTGTCACATCGTCAGCAACCGAGCGCACCACGCCGGCCACTTCGCTGCCGGGAACGAAGGGCAGTTCCGGCTTGAATTGATACTTGCCCTGGATGATGAGTACGTCCGGAAAGTTCACGCCGGCCGCTTTGACATCGATCACGACCTGCCCCGGACCGGCTTGCGGATCGGGCAATTCCTGAACGGTGAGGGTATCCGGCAAGCCCCAGTTTTGACATACGACAGCTTTCATTACGGTCTCCTTGGTTTGAAAATAGAACGGTCGTTAGATTTTTATAATACCTGAATCCGCCACCGGTTTGCACAAAGTTCGGTCTGCCGCACGTTTGCGTTTGCACAAAGTGTCGGTCGAGGTGATTGTTAGAGTTGGTTAAACGCTGCACCGCTGTAGGGCAGCAACGGAGGATGTCATGACTATCCGTCACGGCTGCTTTTTCAGTTATGCACACGGCCAGCACGCGTACATGAGCAAGTTCAAGAACGACCTGGTCGAAGCGCTCAAGTGCTACCTGGAGCCGCACTTCGACAACGAGAACGAACTCTTTGTTGATAGCGAGCAACTTGGCGGCGGCGACGATCTGGACCAGAAGATCGCGCGCGCCATGTGTGAGAGCGCTTGCATGATTGTTATTTATACACCGAAGTACGAAGCCCACGCCTACACCCGCCGTGAGTTTGCAGCAATGCAACTTATTGAGAGTGAACGCAAGCAGTGGTATCCGCTGCCCAGCCACCTGATCATCCCCGTCATCATGACCCGCCATCCGGACGGTTTGCCGCCGCAAATTTCCGGACCGGGCATGTATGTCGATTTTTCCCGCTACACGCTGGCCAGCGGCGATCTGAAAACCAATCCCGAATTTCTGCCGGATATAGAAAAAATTGTTTTGCGCATTGCCGAGCATTACCACTACTTAAAACGATGCACGCCGCCGGGGCATGACTGTGGTCGTTTTGTCATGCCGGAGATCCCGCCTGAATGGCGTGCCCATCCTCCTCCACATTTCCCACGCTAAAGGTTTGCCATGGACATCACTGCCTTGTCGCTGCCGCCGTTGACTGGAACCGGCGAAGTCGTCACTTTCTATTCTTACAAGGGAGGGACGGGGCGCACGATGGCCCTGTCCAATATCGCAGTGTTGTTGGCGCGACAACAGAACGCCACCACGCCGGTATTGATGATCGATTGGGACCTGGAGGCGCCGGGCCTGCATCACTACTTCGACCACCACGACGAGGGACCGGGTGTGCTGGAACTGTTCGAAGCTTGCCGCGAGCAACTAATGCGCCGACGCAAGGGAGCGGCGGCCTTACTGGACGAGGAGGAGCTGGCGCGCGAAGTGCTGGCCGCCGTCGGCTGGGAGCAATATGTCAGCCGGGTCGACCAGAGCAGCCAGCTGTACCTGATGCGCGCCGGCCGCTTCGACGACAGCTACGGCGAGCGGCTGGCGGCGATGCACTGGGACGAGCTGTTCAACAGCTGCCCGGCGCTGTTCCGCTGCTTTGCCGACAATCTGGCGCGGCATTTCCGTTACGTGCTGGTCGATTCCCGCACCGGCCGCACCGACAGCGCCGGCATCTGCACCACTTTGCTGCCGCGCAAGCTGGTGGTGGTGTTCACGCCCAACCGGCAGAGCCTGGAGGGAGTGCAGGCGCTGGTCACCCGTGCGACCGCCTACCGCCGCAGCCACGAGGATGAACAGCGGCCATTATTGGTCTATCCTCTGCCATCGCGCATCGAAATGGGCGACAGCGCGCAGCGCGCGCAATGGCGGCGCGGCGACCAGCAGCAACGCATACTGGGTTACCAGCCCATCTTCGAACAGTTGCTGTGTTCCTGCTACGGCATGTCGCAGATGTCGCTGGACAGCTATTTCGACGAAGTCCAGCTGCAGCAGACGCGCACCTTCGCCTACGGCGAGCAGCTGGCGGTGCGCATGGATCAGGGCGGCGACCGCTTTTCGCTGACGCGCACCTTCGAGGCCTTCCTCGACTGGCTGGCCGGCGGCTATTTCCCGTGGCAATCGAGCCGCGAGATACACCTGCTGGCCTCGATCGGCGATGCGCGCCGGGCGCTGGAGGATGGCGGCGTGCGGGCGCTGTCGCAGCCGCTGGCGCGCGACCTCAACCTGCTGGGCGAACTCTATCGTCGTGAAGGGCGGCTGCGGCAGGCGCTGACGTGTTTCGAGGAAAGCATGAGCCTGCGCCAGCGCGGCCTGGGCGAAGACCATTCCGACACATTGGCCAGCAAGAGCAATCTGGCTGGCGTGCTGCGCGTGCAGGGCCAGCTGGACGAAGCACAGTTCCTCGAAGAATGCATCGTCGAGGCGCGCGAGCGCCTGCTGGGGCGCGAGCATCTCGATACGCTGTCGGCGCGCGCCAACCTGGCGGCCACGCTGGCCGAGCAGGGGCGGGCGGCCGAAGCGCTGGCCATGCTGGACGCGGTGCTGGACGCCTATCTGCGCCTGCTGGGCTCGGAACACCTGCTGACCCTGGCCTGCAAGGCCAGCCGGGCCGACATGCTGTTCCGGCGCGGCGACACCGAACACGCCCGCATCGCCCAGGAGCAGGTGCTGGCGGCGCGCAAACGCCTGCTGGGCGCCGAGCATGTCGACACCCTGCGCAGCAAGACCGCGCTGGGCTGCACCTTGCTGCGGATGCAGGAGCTGGACGCCGCCAGCAGCCTGTTCGAGGCCGTGCTCCAGGCGCAGATCCGGCGCCTGGGGCCGGACCACCCGGACACCCGCAAGGCGCGCGCCCAGCTGGCGGACGTGCAGGTGCAGCTGGGCGGACCGGTCGGCGGGCGCATGGGCGAGCCGGTGCTGGTGCCGGAGCTGCATCAGGACGCCGCCGGGGCCGATTACGGCGACGCGCTGTCCCGGCCGCCGCGCCCGCGTGACCGGCACGGCGCCAGCGACCTGTGGACCCGCGCGGCCGAAGAGTTGCTGGCGTTGGACGGTCATTTGTCCGCTTCCAGGCCGCCGTCGCGCTAGCGCAAATTTATCTGGTTTGGAGGCCGCAGGTACGCGCAGTCAGGCCATTGCTTCAGGTAAAATCTCCGTATGAGAATCCTGATCAGTAATGACGACGGCTACCTTGCGCCGGGCATCAACGCGTTGGCGGAAGCCCTGGCGTCCATCGCCGACATCGTGGTCGTGGCGCCGGACAGCAACCGCTCCGGCGCTTCCAACTCCCTGTCGCTGGACCGTCCCTTGTCGGTGCAACGGGCCGCCAATGGTTTCTATTTTGTCAACGGCACGCCGACCGACTGCGTCCACGTGGCGCTGACCGGCATGCTGGACTACAAGCCCGACCTGGTGGTGTCGGGCATCAACAACGGCCCGAACATGGGCGACGACACGCTGTACTCCGGCACCGTCGCCGCCGCCACCGAGGGCTATCTGTTCGGCATCCCGGCCATCGCCTTCTCGCAGGGCGCCCACGGCTGGGAGCATATCGAGGACGCCGCCCGTCATGCGCGCGACATCATCCAGCGCTATTATGAAACGTTGCCGGCGCCGTATCTGCTGAACGTCAACATCCCGAACCGGCCCTACGATCAGCTGACCACCCCGGTCGCCACGCGGCTGGGCCGCCGTCACCAGGCCGAGCCGGTGATACGGGCCAGGGACCCGCGCGGCAAGGAAATTTTCTGGATCGGCCCGCCGGGCGCGACCAAGGACGCGGGCGAGGGCACGGATTTCTTCGCCTGCGCCCAGGGCCAGACTTCGATCACGCCGCTGCAGATCGACCTGACCCACAAAACTCAACTTGATGCATTGGCAAAGGCCCTGGCATGAACGACAAGAACCGTAGCTTTCCCCTCCCGCTATCCTCGGTAGTCGATAAGGGGGCCAAGAAGGCGACGGTGTTCGCGCCGGTGGCGACGCCGCAGACGGCGACCCAGAACGCGGCCCGCCACGTGGCGCCGCAGCACGGTTATGCCACGGCGGCGCCGTCCAAGTCGCACAGCTACGCGCTGGAGCGGGCGCAGCCGGTGGCGGCGCCGGCGCCGCGCGGCAATCCGCTGGTGTCGGACGCGGTGCGCCGCGCCATGGTGCAGCGGATCGCCAAGCAGGGCGTCAAGGACGCGGTGGTGCTGGGGGCGATGGAGAGCGTGCCGCGCCATCTGTTCATGGACGAGGCGCTGGCCTCGCAAGCCTACATCGATGCCTCGCTGCCGATCGGCCACCACCAGACCATCTCCCAACCCTACATCGTCGCCCGCATGATCGAGGTGATGCGCAACGGCGGTCCCTTGCAGCGCGTGCTGGAGATCGGCACCGGTTGCGGCTACCAGGCGGCGGTGTTGTCGTGCGTGGCGCAGGAGGTGTATTCGATCGAGCGCATCAAGCCGCTGCACGAGCTGGCCAAGGCCAATCTGCGCCCGCTGCGCGTGCCGAACCTGCGTTTGCATTACGGAGATGGTATGCTAGGCCTGCCGCAAGCGGCCCCGTTCGACGGTATCATCCTGGCCGCGGCCGGCCTGGAAGTGCCGCAAGCACTGCTGGAGCAGCTGACCATAGGCGGTCGGCTGGTGGCGCCGGTGGGCGTCCGCGCGCAGCACCTGGAATTAATTACACGCATCGGCAAGGCAGAATGGGCCAGCGTCACGCTGGAAGACTGCCATTTCGTGCCGCTGCGTCCGGGCACGATATGACGTGCCCGTATCATTAGACTAAGATGAGAATGACAAATAAAAGTAACTTGCTCGCCATGAGCTTTGCGCTCGCTTTATTGAGCGCCTGCAGCACCACCCCGAATCAGGCACCGGTCGTCGACCGCACCGTGCCGCCGCCAGTCAAGCCCGCCACCCCCAGCGAAACGGCGCAGATCGCCCGCGACGAGCGCGGCCTGTACACCGTCAAGAAGGGCGACACGCTGATCCGCATCGCGCTGGAATACGGCCAGAACTACCGCGACCTGGTGACCTGGAACAACCTGGCCAACCCGAACGACATCAAGGTGGACCAGGTGCTGCGCGTGCTGCCGCCCGACAGCGCGGCCAACGGCGTGCAGACCGGCGCCATCGTCATGCCGCCGGTGGAAAAGACGCCGCCGACGCCGCCAGTGGTCAAGAAAACCGAGCCCAAGGGCGAGAAGAAACCCTACTCGGACAGCGCGCTGGCCGAATTGCAGCGCGCCGACAGCAACGGCAACGGCAAGGCCGAAGCCAGCGTCAAGCCGGCCCCGGCGCCATCGGCCGCCGTCACCGCCGCGCCCCCGGCCGCCGCCGCTGCCAGCGCCAGCGCCGACGAGGAAAAATTGAGCTGGATGTGGCCGTCCGACGGGCGCGTCATCGCCACCTTCGACGAGGGCAAGAACAAGGGCGTGGACATCGCCGGCAAGGCGGGCCAGCAAGTCGTGGCTGCCGGGGCCGGAAAAGTGATGTATGCCGGCAGCGGCATCCGTGGATATGGTAATCTCGTTATTGTGAAACACAGTAATAGCTTGTTGTCGGCCTACGCCCACAATCGTACTATTGTGGTCAAGGAAGGCCAGAGCGTGACCAAGGGACAAATGATTGCTGAAATGGGCGATTCGGATGCCGATTCCGTCAAGCTGCACTTTGAAATCAGGCAGCAGGGCAAACCGGTGGACCCGTCCAGATTCCTGCCTAACCGCTAGCTGAACCATGACACAGACGCCGCACGACCCGATGGATGACGACTCGGCACCGGATGAATTTCCGGACGAGAGCAATGATGATGTCGCCATCGAATCTGCGGATGGCGAGGCGGAAACCGTCGAACCGGGCGCGGTGCTGGAAAGCGTCGACGAATTGAAAAAAGTGCTGGCGGCCGAACTGTCGACCGACACCACCCAGCACTACCTGAACCAGATCGGCACCCGTCCGCTGCTGACGGCGCCGCAGGAAGTGCACTACGCCACGCTGGCCAAGGCCGGCGACTTCAGCGCCCGGCAGACCATGATCGAGCACAACCTGCGGCTGGTGGTCTCGATCGCCAAGCACTACATCAACCGCGGCGTGGTCCTGCTCGACATGATCGAGGAGGGCAACATCGGCCTGATGCGCGCCATCGACAAGTTCGAGCCGGAGCGCGGCTTCCGCTTCTCGACCTACGCCACCTGGTGGATACGCCAGAGCATCGAGCGCGCCATCATGAACCAGGCCCGCACGGTGCGCCTGCCGGTGCACATGGTGCGCGAGCTGAACCAGATCCTGCGCGGCAAATACCATCTCGAAGCCCAGCACCACAACGGCAAGGACGCCACCGCCGAGGACATCGCCGAGCTGGTCGGCCGCCCGGTGGAGGAGGTGCAGGACATCCTGGCGCTGTCCGAGCACGCCACCTCGCTCGACGCGCCGCTGGACAACGATCCGCAATCGTCGCTGATGGACATGCTGCCCGGCGACGCCGACGACAGCCCGGACGCGCGCGCCGAGCACCACGAAATGACCTTGCTGGTGCGCGACTGGCTGACCAAGCTGCCGGACAAGCAGCGCATCGTCATCATGCGCCGCTTCGGCCTCGACAACGACGATCCGGCCACGCTGGAAACGCTGGCCGAGGAAATGGGCGTCACGCGCGAGCGCGTGCGCCAGATCCAGCAGGAAGCGCTGGTCAAGCTGAAACGCGCCATGGCGGCGCGCGGCGTAGTGCGCGATTCCCTGCTGTAGTTCCCTTCTGCTATCATGTTGGCCCCGGCAACTACGTGCCGGCGCCAGCCATTCCCAATTCAACATTGAACGTTATGCAAGAAAATACAATCTTCATCAAGTCGCTCGACATGGACGCCCGCGGCGTCGGCCATCTGAAAAATGAAGACGGCTCCCAAGGTAAAGTGGTGTTTGTCGAAGGCGCATTGCCTGGCGAGACGGTGAAATTCACCACGTTCAAGAAGAAGAAAAACTGGGAAATGGCGCGCATGGACGAGCTGCTGCACGAATCCCATATGCGCGTGAAACCCGAGTGCGTGCACTTCGAGATGTGCGGCGGCTGCTCGATGCAGCATCTGGAGCCGACCGCGCAGGTGGCGATCAAGCAGCGCGTGCTGGAAGATAACCTGCAGCACATCGGCAAGGTGCGTCCGCTGTCGGTGATGCGTCCGATGTACGGCCCGACCTGGGGCTACCGCTACCGCGCGCGCCTGTCGGTGCGCCACGTGGCCAAGAAGAACACGGTGCTGGTCGGCTTCAACGAAAAGAAAACCATCTTCGTGGCCGACATCAAGAGCTGCCTGATCCTGCCCAAGCATGTGTCGGACCTGCTGCTGCCGCTGCGCGCGCTGATTGGTTCGCTCACCTTGTTCGACCAGATTCCGCAAATCGAACTGGCGATCGGCGAGGGCGTGACCGCGCTGGTGCTGCGCATCATGTCGCCGCTGGGCGATGGCGACGATGCCAAGCTGAAGGCGTTCGCCGACCTGCACAATATCCAGTTCTGGCTGCAGACCAAGGGCCCGGAAACGGCCGCGCCCTTTTATCCGCTGGACCAGCCACTGTACTATCAGCTGCCGGAGTTCGGCATCAAGATGCCGTTCAAGCCGGTCGACTTCACGCAGGTCAACCACTACATCAACCGCGTGCTGGTGGTCAAAGCCCTGCGTCTGCTGGACGTGCAGCCGGAAGACCGCGTGGCCGACCTGTTCTGCGGCCTGGGCAACTTCACGCTGCCGCTGGCGACGCAGGCGCGCGAAGTGGTCGGCATCGAAGGCCTGACCTCGCTCACCGAACGCGCGCTGGACAACGCCAAGGCCAACGGCCTGTCGGACAAGACCACCTTCTACACCCGCAACCTGTTCGAGGTCACGGCCGATCACCTGATCGAGCTGGGCAAGTTCGACCGCATGCTGATCGACCCGCCGCGCGACGGCGCCATGGCGCTGAGCGAAGCGCTGGTGGCCCTGAGCCAGACCCGCGCCGACCTGCTGCCCAAGCGTATCGTCTACGTCTCATGCAGCCCGTCGACCCTGGCGCGCGACGCCGGCATCCTGGTCAACGCCGGCTATGTGCTCGACAAGGCTGGCGTGATCAATATGTTCCCGCACACCTCGCACGTGGAATCGATGGGCGTGTTCAATCTAGCCTGATGTTTTTCTTGTAATGTTGTTGACATTGCCGGGGGCGTTTGCAACACTGGTCTGATTCCTCATCAGCACCGGAGATGGCATGCGCCTCCTGTCCCGCTTTATCGGCATGGCCGCCTTGTGCAGCCTGCCGCTGGCCGTCCTGGCCCAGACTTCCGTCACCTCGTTTTCTCCCTCCGGCGTCGTCAAAGGCGTGCGGCAGGCGACCGCGCGCTTCAGCGGCCAGATGGTCCCGCTGGGCGACATGCGCCTGGGCGATCCGTTCACCGTCGAGTGTCCGGAGGAGGGCAAGGGCCGCTGGATCGACGGCAAAAACTGGAGCTACGATTTCGCCCGCGACCTGCCGGCCGGCGTGGCGTGCAGCTTCACGCTGAAGCAGGGCGCCAAGGACCTGGCAGGCAAGCCGCTCGCCGGCGAACGCCGCTTCGCCTTCAACACCGGCGGCCCCGCCATCGTGCAGTCGATGCCGCGCGAGGGCGCGTCGGATATCGACGAGCAGCAGATCTTCATCCTCGGCCTGGACGCGCCGGCCAGCGACGAAACGGTCGCCGCCCATGCCTGGTGCCGCGCCGAAGGCATCAACGAAAAAATCGGCGTGCGCGTGCTGGCCGGCGCGGAACGCGAGCAGATACTGGAGCAGCGCAAGTCCTTCATGGACCGCTACCTGACCGTCTACTTCAAGGCGCGCGGCGTGGTGTGGGGCGCAACGGCGACGGTGCGCAGCAAGCGCCTGGAGAAGCTGCCGCTGGCGGTCCTGCAATGCAAGCGCCGCCTGCCCGCGAACGCGGAAGTGTCGCTGGTCTGGGGCGCGGGCATCGCGGCCGACAGCGGCATCGCGACCACGCAGGACCAGACCTGGACGTACAAGACGCGGCCTGAATTTACCGCCAAGTTCAGTTGCGACAGGCTGAAGACCAACGGCGGCTGCATTCCCTTCCTGGCTGCGCGCCTGGAGTTCACAGCGCCGGTCCGCATGGCCGATGCCCTGGCCGTCAAGCTGACCGGCCCAGGTGGCAAAGTCTTCAAGGCCAGCGTCAACAAGGAAGAAGCCAAGGCCGATTACGTTAACTCGCTGACCATCGAAGGTCCGTTCCCGGAGAAGTCCAAACTGACACTGTCGCTGCCGGCCGGCTTGAAGGACGACGCCAAGCGCCCCTTGCTGAATCAGGCGCGCTTCCCGATGACGGTGCTGACGGATGTGCAGCCGCCGCTGGTCAAGTTCCCGGCGCGCTTCGGCATCATCGAAGCCAAGGGCGATCGCCTGCTGCCGGTCACGGTGCGTAATGTCGAGGGCAGCCTGGCCGGGCGCACCGCACGGATCGACGGCGCGGCCTTGCGCGTCAACGATGGCGGCGTCGCGCAGGATGAGCAGGACCGGCAGATCATGTCCTGGCTGCGCCGCATGTCCGGCTATGGCTGGGAACCGCAGGAGCTGTATGGCGAAGCCTTGTACCAGCCGCTGCTTGGCGAGAGCAGGCAGGCGCCGGTGGGCGCGGTCGAGCGCTTCACCATGCCCAAGCCGGGCGGCCGCCAGGCGTTCGAGGTGGTCGGCATCCCGCTGCGCAAGCCGGGCTTCTACGTGGTCGAACTGGCCAGCCCCAAGCTGGGCGCGGCGCTGAACGACAAGCCATCCACCGCCTATATCAGCACGGCGGCGCTGGTGACCAATATGGTGGCGCACTTCAAGCGCGGCGCGCAGTCGTCGCTGGTGTGGGTGACGTCGCTGGATAAGGGCAAGCCGGTTCCCCAGGCGCAGGTGACGGTGCGCGATTGCGCCGGCAAGCAGATATGGCAGGGCGCCACCAACAGCATGGGCGTGGCCAGCATCGCGCAGGAGCTGCCGGAGGCCAGCTGCGAATCCGCCGGCGGCTATTTCATCAGCGCGCGCAATGGCGCCGACATGACCTTTACGCTGTCCAGCTGGACGCGCGGCATCGAGAGCTGGCGCTTCAACCTGCCGACCGAAGGCAGCAACGCCGACAACGTCATCGCCGCCACGGTCTTTGACCGCACGCTGCTGCGCGCCGGCGAGACGGTGCACATGAAGCACTTCCTGCGTCGCCATGTCAATCAAGGCATCGCGCAGGTTGGCGGGCATGACGCCGCGCGCACGGCGCAGCCGGGCAGCATCTTCGTCATGCATGAAGGGAGCGAGCAGAAATATGAGCTGCCGATCGCCTGGAGCGCCAACGGCAGCGCGGAAAACCAGTGGCTGATCCCGGCCGACGCCAAGCAGGGCTGGTACTCGGTCATGCTGGGCGGCCGCACGGCGGGGCGCTTCCGCGTCGAGCAGTTCCGCGTGCCGACCATGAAGGCCGTGCTGCAAGGACCGAAGACGCCGGCCATCCAGGCGCCGGCGGTGGATCTGGATGTGCAGCTCAGCTACCTGTCCGGCGGCGGCGCCGGCGGCGCGGCGGTGCAGTTGCGCACCGTGGTGCAGGACAAGGCGGTCAGCTTTGAAGACTATGCGGACTTCACCTTCAGCACCGGCGACGTCAAGACCGGCGTGGAGCGCAGCAACGGCGCCTTCGACGAGGACGACGGCATGTTCGAGGAAGGCGAGGCCGACGCCGATGCCAACGGCGGTGCGGTCAGCGGCCCGTCCGGCATCAAGACCCGCAGCCTTACATTGGACAAGGCCGGCGGCGCACGCGTCAAGCTGGACCAGCTGCCGACGGTGCAAACGCCGCACGACCTGACGGCCGAAATGTCCTACCAGGACGCCAACGGCGAGACGTTGTCCGTGTCGGCCCGCATTCCCCTGTGGCCGTCCAGCTACGTGATCGGCATTCAGCCGGACGGCTGGGTGTTGAGCAAGGACGCGCTGAAATTCCAGGTAGTGGTGCTGGACCTGCAAGGCAAGCCGGTGGCCGACGCGCCGGTGTCGGTGGACTTCTTCCAGCGGCAGTCGTACTCGCACCGCCGGCGCCTGATCGGCGGCTTCTACGCCTACGAGAACAACAACGAAGTCAAGGCGCTGGGCGCCGCCTGCGAAGGCAAGACCGACAACAAAGGCCTGCTGATCTGCCAGGTCAAGGCGCCCGCGTCGGGCAACCTGATCCTGCGCGCCAAAACGCAGGATGGCCAGCAGCGTGTGGCGATGACCAACCGCGAAACCTGGGTGGCCGACGGCGCCGACTGGTGGTTCAACGCCACCGACAACGACCGCATCGACCTGCTGCCGGAGAAAAAGCGCTACGAGCCGGGCGAAACGGCCAGCTTCCAGGTGCGCATGCCGTTCCGTGACGCGACCGCGCTGATCACCGTGGAGCGTGAAGGCATCATCGATACCTATGTGCGTCCGTTGTCGGGCAGCTCGCCGGTGTTCACCATCCCGGTCAAGAACAGCTACGCGCCGAATGTGTACGTGTCGGCGCTGGTGGTGCGCGGCCGTGTGGCCGGCGTGCAGCCGACCGCGCTGGTCGACCTGGGCAAGCCCGCCTACAAGCTGGGCATCACGCCGTTGCGGGTGGGCTGGTCGGCCAATGAGCTGAAGGTGCAGGTCACGGCGGACAAGCCGGTCTACAACATCCGAGACAAGGCCACGGTGGCGGTCAAGGTCACGCGCTCGGACGGCACCGCGCCGCCCGCCGGCGCCGAAGTGGCGCTGGCGGCGGTCGATGTCGGCCTGCTGGAG
This sequence comes from Duganella sp. GW821-FHT07G03, assembly GCF_059418605.1. Classification (NCBI taxonomy): domain Bacteria; kingdom Pseudomonadati; phylum Pseudomonadota; class Betaproteobacteria; order Burkholderiales; family Oxalobacteraceae; genus Duganella; species Duganella sp. GW821-FHT07G03. The sequence goes on along the minus strand of NZ_JBWKQE010000001.1, from coordinate 765,848 downwards.
CTGATGCCCAACACCAGCTGGGATCTGCTGGAGGCGATGATGCAGCAGCGCAGTCTGCAAGTGGAGACGGCGACCGCGCAGATGCAGGTGGTCGGCAAGCGCCACTTCGGCCGCAAGGCCGTGCCGCATGGCGGTGGCGGCGGCAAGGGCGCGGGACGAGAGCTGTTCGACACGCTGCTGTTCTGGAAGGCCCGTGTCACGCTGGACGCCAATGGAGAAGCCACGGTGCAGGTGCCGATCAACGATTCGTTGACGGCCTTCCGCATCGTCGCCATCGCCAGCGCCAACGCCGATTTGTTCGGCACCGGCCGCACCGAGGTGCGCAGCTCGCAGGATCTGATACTGCTGTCAGGCCTGCCCGCGCTGGTGCGCGAGGGCGATCGTTTCCGCGCCGGCTTCACGCTGCGTAACACCACGAATGCCGCCGTCAAGGTGGCGCTGAGCGCCAATGCGGGCGGCAAGGCGCTGGCGCCGCAGCAGGTGTCGCTGGAGGCGGGGCAGGCGCAGGATATCGGCTGGGACTACCAGGTGCCGCTGGCCGTCAGCACGCTGGCGTGGGACGTGAGCGCCAGCATCGTCACTGAAGGCGAGGGCGGTGCGGCGACGCACGACCGTCTGAAGGTCAAGCAGAAAGTGGTGGCCGCCGTGCCGGTGCGCACCACGCAGGCGACCTTGTTGCAACTGGACGGCAAGCAGTCCATGCAGGTGCGTCTGCCGGACGACGCGCTGCCGGGACGCGGCGGCGTGCAGGCGCAGTTCAGCGCCAGCCTCGGTAGCGATTTGCCGGGTGTGCGCGACTACATGAAGGACTATCCGTATCGATGCTTCGAGCAGGTCAGCTCGCGCGCCATAGCGCTGCATGACAAGGCGATGTGGCAGTCGGCGGTCGATACGCTGCCGGCGCACCTGGACGCCGATGGCCTGGTCAAGTACTTCGCCAGCATGCAGCAGGGTTCCGACACGTTGACCGCCTATGTGCTGTCAGCCTCGCAGGAAGCCGGCTACGCCATTCCCGATGAACTGAAGGGTCGCATGGAGAGCGGCCTGATGGCCTTCGTGCAGGGCAAGGTGACACGCTATTCGTCGCTGCCGACCGCCGACCTGGCGATCCGCAAGATGGCCGCGTTGGAGGCGCTGTCGCGTTCCAACGGCATTCTTCCGGAAGCGCTGGAGTCGTTCTCGGTCGAGCCGAATTTGTGGCCGACGTCCGCCGTCATCGACTGGTACCTGGTGCTCAAGCGTTCGCCCAAGCTGCCGCAGCACGCGCAGCGATTAGCGCAGGCGGACCAGATCCTGCGTTCGCGCTTGAACCTGCAAGGCACGACGATGGGCTTCTCGACCGAGCGCACCGACGACTGGTGGTGGCTGATGGCCTCCGCCGACAGCAACGCCAACCGGTTGCTGCTGGCGATGGTGGACAACCCGGCCTGGAAGGAAGATATCGGCCGCCTAGCGCGCGGGGCGTTGGGACGCCAGAAGAAAGGCCGCTGGGGCACGACGGTGGCCAATGCATGGGGCACGCTGGCGATCGACCGGTTCTCGCAGAAGTTCGAGAACGTCGCCGTGACCGGCACCAGCAGCGCCACGCTGGGGCGGGCCAGCAAGAGTATCGCCTTTGGCGGCGCGACCAAGGGTGGCAGCGTGCTGCTGCCGTGGCCGCGCGGCAGCGGCGAGCTGGAACTCGCCCACGCCGGCACGGGCAAGCCGTGGGTGACGGTGCAGACTTTGGCCGCGCTGCCGCTCAAGACGCCGGTATCGAGCGGCTACAAGATCGCCAAGACCATCACGCCGGTGGATCAGAAGAAGGCCGGCGTCTGGTCGCGTGGCGACGTCTATCGCGTGCACTTGGATCTGGAGGCGCAGTCGGACATGACCTGGGTGGTGGTGGATGATCCGATTCCCGCCAGCGCCACGGTGCTGGGCTCGGGCCTGGGGCGCGATTCGCAGCTGCTCGGTAGCGGGAACAAGAGCAGCGGTTGGACGTGGCCGGTGTTCGAGGAACGCACCTTCGAGGGCTATCACGCGTTCTACCAGTTTGTCCCGAAAGGCAAGTGGAGCGTGGAGTACACTGTGCGCTTGAATAATCCGGGCCAGTTCAACCTGCCTACCACGCGCGTCGAAGCGATGTACAGCCCGGAGATGTTTGGCGAAACGCCGAATGCACCGATGAGCGTGAGATGAAACTGATTGCAGCAACCGTGCTGGCGCTGGCCGGCGTCGCCGGCCCGGCCGCATCTGCCGATGATGCCGGCGTGCCCACGCCGGAGCAGGTGCGCGCCGGCTACCGCTCGTCGGAAGCGCAGCTGCTGGACCGTCACGGCCAGCCGGTGCAGTCGCTGCGCATCGACATGAAGGTGCGCCGCCTGCCGTGGGTGGCGCTGGCCGATATCTCACCCAGCCTGCCGGCGGCGGTGCTGCAAGCCGAGGACCAGCGCTTCTACGAGCATGGAGGCGTCGACTGGAGCGCGGCCACCAAGGCCGCCTGGGATAATCTGTTCCGCAGCCGTCCGCGCGGCGCCTCCACCATCACCATGCAGCTGGCGGCGCAGCTGGACCCGCATCTGCAAGCGTCGGCCAAGGGCCGCAGCTGGGGCCAGAAGTGGGACCAGATCAAGGCCGCCCGCCAGCTTGATGCGACGTGGACCAAACCGCAGATCATGGAAGCCTATCTGAACCTGGTGTCGTTCCGCGGCGAGCTGCAAGGCGTGGGCGCGGCGGCGCGCGGTTTGTTCGGCAAGGCGCCGTCGGGACTGAACCTGATCGAATCGATGATCCTTGCCAGCCTGCTGCGCGGGCCGGGCGCGACGCCCAAGGTTGTGTGGCAGCGCGCGTGCGCGCTGTCGCGTGAGCTCAAGGCGCCGGCCACCTGCAGCGAGATCGAGCTGCGGACCTTGATCGCGATGGGCCGCCCGTTGCTGGCGGCCGAGCTGCCGCAGGCGCCGCAAGTGGCGCAGCAGCTGCTGACTAGTGGCGGCAAGGCGGTGCGCAGCACGCTCGATGGCGATTTGCAGCGATACGCGCAAACAGCCTTGCGCCAGCAGCTGATGACGCTGAGGGAGCGCAACGTCAACGACGGAGCGCTGGTGGTGCTGGATAACGCCAGCGGCGAGATACTGGCCTACGTCGGCAATGCGGGTGGCGGCGAGGTCGATGGCGTGGCGGCGCTGCGGCAGGCAGGGTCCACGCTCAAGCCCTTCCTGTACGAGCTGGCGCTGGAGCGCAAGCTGATCACGGCGGCATCGGTGATGGACGATACGGCGATCGACATCTCCACCCCGTCCGGCCTGTACATCCCGCAGAACTATGACAAAGACTTCAAGGGCCACGTCAGCGTGCGCACCAGCCTGGCCAGTTCGCTCAACGTGCCGGCGGTGCGCACCTTGGTGATGACCGGCATGGAGCGCTTCTACGAGCGCCTGCATGACGTGGGGTTGAGCAGCCTGACCGAGTCGCCGGACTTTTATGGCTATTCGCTGGCGTTGGGTTCCGCCGAAGTATCGCTGCTGGAGTTGAGCAACGCCTATCGCACGTTGGCCAACGGCGGCATGTACGGCGTGGCGACATTGGCGCCGCGTGCCGGTGCGCAGCCTTCGCCGCGCCGCGTGCTTGATCCCAAGGCCGCCTTCATCGTCGGCGATATCCTGTCCGACCGCGCCGCGCGCAGCCTGACTTTCGGTTTGAAGAACGAGCTGGCCACCACTTTCTGGAGTGCGGTCAAGACCGGCACCAGCAAGGACATGCACGACAACTGGTGCATGGGGTATTCGGACAAATTCACGGTTGGCGTCTGGGTCGGCAATTTCGACGGGCAGTCGATGTGGAACGTTTCCGGCGTCACCGGCGCGGCGCCGGTGTGGCGCGACGTGATGGACTACCTGCACCGGGGCCAGGCCAGTCGCGCGCCGCAACCGCCGGCCGGCGTGCTGCGCCAGCAGATCGTCTACCAGCCTGCGCTGGAATCGGCGCGCGGCGAATGGTTCATCGCCGGCACCGAAACGCCGGTCATCGCGCTGGTGCAGGACACGCAGCGCGCGCCGAAGATCCTGTATCCGGGCGAAGCCAGCATCATCGCCATCGACCCCGACATCCCGGACGCCGTCCAACGTGTGTTCTTCCAGGCCCAGGCCGGGAAGGGCCTGTACTGGCGCCTGGACGGTGCCGATCTGGGCCAGGCCAGCGCCGACTACGCCTGGCGCCCCAGCCCCGGCCCGCACCAGCTGGCCCTGATCGACGCCAACGCCCAGGTCGTCGCCAGCACCCGCTTCCACGTCCGCTAACTCCGCCAATAAAAAAGCCGGCGCTGGGCCGGCTTTCGAGGGTGTTGCGGGTGTCGCTTAGTCGCGGCTGCCGCCGAAGATGCCCAGCAGGCGCAGCAGGTTGACGAAGACGTTGTACACGTCCAGGTAGATGCTCAGCGTGGCGCGGATGTAGTTGGTCTCGCCACCGTTGATGATCTGCTGCACGTCGTACAGGATGTAGGCCGAGAAGATCACGACCGCAACCACCGAAATCACCAGCGACATGGCCGGAATGTTCAGGAAGATGTTGGCCAAGGACGCCAGCATCAGCACGATAAGACCGGCGAACAGCCAGGTGCCCATGCCCGAGAAATCGCGCTTGGAGACGGTGGCCACCGTGGCCAGCACCGTAAACACGGTCGCCGTGCCGCCGAACGCCGTCATGATCAGGAAGGCGCCGTTGGTGTAGGCGCGCAGCGTGAACGACAGGATCGGCGTCAGCATCAGGCCCATGAAGAACGTGAAGCCCAGCAGCAGGGCCACGCCCACGCCGGAATCCTTGTTCTTTTCAATGCCCCAGATGAAACCAAAGGCAACCGCCAGGAACAGCAGGCTCATCATCCCGCCGCCCAGCGGCAGCTGCAGGCCTACGCCCAGCACCGCGCCGAAAATCGTCGGCACCATCGACAGCGCCAGCAGCCAGTAGGTGTTGCGCAGCACTTTGTGCTGCACCGACTGGCGGCTTCCCGCCAGGTCGTAGGTGTTTTGCATGTTGTTCATAAGGAACCTCCTTCAGAGTGATTCAAATACCGCTTGCCAAAAGGATAGCACGCCGGGGTAAAAATGCGCAAAATAGGCCCCGAAACCCGCTTAAAGATGGCTTAATCTAGGCATAGTCCTAATATTTGCCCGCCAAACCGGCGAATATGGCCGCTCTTGCAAGCTTATCTACGCCCGATTCTCGGTATATGGGGTGTTCTATGGTAAAATCAAAGGTTGATTGAGTTATCAATTTTGTTTTAAACCTTTCTTTTTATTGGAGTTTTTTAAATGGCAATCGAACGCACCCTGTCGATCATCAAACCAGACGCAGTTGCAAAAAACGTCATCGGCCAAATCTACAGCCGTTTCGAAGGCGCTGGCCTGAAGATCGTTGCTGCTCAAATGAAGCAACTGTCGCGTGAAGAAGCTGAAGGCTTCTACGCTGCGCACAAAGAGCGCGGCTTCTTCAAGGATCTGGTTGACTTCATGGTCTCCGGTCCTGTCATGATCCAGGCGCTGGAAGGCGAAAACGCAGTCCTGAAAAACCGCGAACTGATGGGCGCCACCGATCCTAAGAAGGCAGAAAAAGGCACCATCCGCGCCGACTTCGCCGATTCGATCGACGCTAACGCTGTTCACGGTTCCGACGCTGTCGAAGCCGCCCAAGTTGAAATCGCTTACTTCTTCGGTAAGTAATTTTTAGTAGATCCGTTTCCGCGCCGCGGTGCGGAAACGGAATAAATGATTAGTACTGTTTTGAACCTGAATATGAACGCACCTCTGACCAACTTGCTGGACTTCGATCCCGCGCAACTTATCGCTTATTGCGCCGAGTTGGGGGAGAAGCCGTTCCGCGCCAAGCAACTGCAACGCTGGATCCACCAATTCGGTGCGTCGGATTTCGACAGCATGACCGATCTGGCCAAGTCGCTGCGCGACAAACTGAAAACCCGCGCCCACGTCACGGCGCCGGCCGTCATCAGCGACCACACGTCGACCGACGGCACCCGCAAGTGGCTGGTCGACGTCGGCAACGGCAACGCGGTCGAAACCGTGTTCATCCCGGAAGAGAACCGCGGCACGCTGTGCATCTCGACCCAGGCCGGCTGCGCCGTCAACTGCCGCTTCTGCTCGACCGGCAAGCAAGGTTTCTCGCGCAACCTGAGCGTGGGCGAAATCATCGGCCAGCTGTGGATGGCGGAATTCGAACTGCGCCGCACCAAGGGCATCGAGCCCGGCCCGAAAGGCGAACGCCAGATCACCAACGTGGTCATGATGGGCATGGGCGAGCCGCTGCTGAACTTCGAGCCGACCGCCACCGCCCTCAAGCTGATGTTGGACGATAACGCCTACGGCCTGTCGCGCCGCCGCGTGACCCTGTCCACCTCCGGCGTGGTGCCGATGATGGACAAGCTGGCGCAGGAAGTGCCGGTGGCGCTGGCCGTCTCGCTGCACGCGTCGAACGACAAGCTGCGCGATAGCCTGATCCCGCTGAACAAAAAATACCCGCTCAAAGAGCTGATGGCCGCCTGCAAGCGCTACCTGGAATTTGCGCCGCGCGACTTCATCACCTTCGAGTACTGCATGCTCGACGGCGTCAACGACTCCGACGACAACGCCCGCGAACTGCTGGCCCTGGTGCAGGACCGCGAGTTCGGCGTCAACTGCAAATTCAACCTGATTCCGTTCAATCCCTTCCCGGAATCGGGCCTGCTGCGCTCCAAGAACCCGCGCATCAAGGCCTTCGCCCAGATCCTGGTCGACGGCGGCATCGTCACCACCATCCGCAAGACGCGCGGCGACGACATCGACGCCGCCTGCGGCCAGCTGGCCGGCGAAGTCCAGGACCGCACCAAGGTCGCCCAGCGCATGGAAAAAATGGCCGAGTACCAGCAGAAATTCGGCGCTGACTTCGGCAAGATCGTGGAGATCCGTTCCTGATGACCTTCCTGGCGCAGCGTAGCCGGCTCAGCCTCGTCGCCTTGTGCGCGGCGGGGGCGTTGGCCGGCTGCGCGTCGTCGGGACCGGAGCGAGGCAAGAGCGGCCAGGCCGAGCTGACCACCGTGTCGGACCAGACCGCAGCCCAGCGCAAGGTGGAGATCCGCATGCAGCTGGCGGTCGGCTACTTCCAGCAGGCGCAGTACACCTTCGCGCTGGACGAGGTGAAGCTGGCGCTGGCCGCCGATCCGAATTACGCCGACGGCTACGGCATGCGCGGCCTGATTTACCAGGCGATGGGCGAGCAGGGCCTGGCCGAAGACAACTTCGTCCGCGCCCGCAAGCTGGCGCCGGCGAATCCGGATTTGGCCAACAATTACGGCTCTTTCCTGTGCCAGGCCGGCCGCGTGGCCGAGGCGCTGCCGCTGTTCGACGCGGCGCTGGGTAACCGCGCCTACCGTTCGCCGGCCAACGCCGCGAACAATGCCGGTTCCTGCGCATTGAAGATCAAGGATTACGCCAGCGCGGAGCGTTATCTGCTGCAAGCCTTGCAGTTGACGCCCGACCTGCCGGCCACCAACGCCAATCTGGCGCGGGTATATTTTGAAAAGCGCGATTATGTGCGCGCCAATTTCTTCATTACCCGTCTGAACAAGGTGGCAAAGATGGAGAGCCTGACGGCCGATGTGCTGTGGCTCGGGATTAAGGTGCAGCATAGAGTGGGCGACACGGGTGCGGAAACCAGCTGGGCGACGCAATTGCGCCGCCACCACCCCGGTTCGACCGAGTATGCTGCTTATCAACGTGGGGCGTTTGATGAGTGAGACAGGGATACCAATGAATTCAGAGTGGGCAGAACCGCCAAAGGACCAGGGCAGCAGCCTGGCCACGCCCGGAGCACAACTGGCAGCCCAGCGCGAAGCGATGGGGCTGACGGTCGAACAGATTGCCGATCAACTGAAACTGGCGCCACGCCAGGTCAAGGCGCTGGAAGCAGGCGATTACGCCGCGCTCCCCAACATGGCCGTGGTGCGCGGCTTTGTGCGCGCCTACGCCAAGGTCGTGAAGCTGGACGCCACGCCGCTGGTGGCGATGATCGAAGTTATCTCGCCAACCAGCCATGAAGCGGCGCCGCCGCGCAAGGAAATCGCGGCCACCTTCACCGAGTCGCGCTTTCCGTCGATGACGGGACGTTCGCCTGGTCCGGCCGCATGGTTGGTCGGCGTTGCGGTCGTGGTGGTGGTTGCCGCCGCCGGCGCCTACGCCTACCAGGCAGGGTTGATACCGGCGACGCTGTTCCAGCGTTCGGACAAGGATGCAGCGGCCAGCGCCGCCGTCGAGGCGCCCAAGCCGGCCGATGTGGCGGTCGCGCCGATCGAAACCGCGCTGATTAAACCAGGCCAGGAAACGGCGCCGTTGCAGTCGCCAAGCGTGCCGCTGATTTCGGTGCCGCCGCAAGGCGCAGCGACGGATGCGGCGCCGGCGCCGGCAACCACCGCGCCGGCCGCAGCAACGCCGGCGCCAGCGCCGGCGCCGGTCGCGCAGGTGTCGCCGCCAGCCGCCGCCGCAGCGACGGCCAACGGCAGCCAACTGGTGCTGAAGGTAACGCAGGATTCGTGGGTGGAAATCCGCCGCCCGGGCACGACGCCGCTGATTTCGCGGCTGGTAAAAGCCGGCAGCACCGAGACCTTTGACATCAAGGATCCGGCGCTGCTGATCGTCGGCAAACCGAGCGGCGTGGAAGCCACGCTGGGCGGCGCGCCGCTGGCGTTGCCGCCGGTCGCAGGCGGTACGATTTCGCGCGTCAATATCAAATAAGTCAAATAAGTCAAATAAGTTAAAAGTACGAGTACAACCATGTCTTCAACGCAAACAGCTATTCCTTCGGGACCATTGAATCGCCGCGCCAGCCGCAGCGTGCTGGTTTCGCACGGCCAGCGCAAGATCTGGGTGGGCGGCGACGCCCCCGTGGTGGTGCAGTCGATGACCAATACCGACACCGCCAACGTGATCGAGACCGCGATCCAGATCAAGGAACTGGCGCGTGCCGGTTCGGAGCTGGTGCGCCTGACGGTGGACCGTCCAGAAGCTGCAGCCGCGGTGCCGTACATCCGCGAACAGCTGGACAAGATGGAGATCGACGTGCCGCTGGTCGGCGACTTCCACTACAACGGCCACACGCTGTTGAACGATTATCCTGACTGCGCCAAGGCGCTGTCGAAGTACCGCATCAATCCCGGCAACGTCGGCAAGGGCGCCAAGCGCGACACGCAGTTCGCGCAGATGATCGAAGTGGCCGCGCGCTACGACAAGCCGGTGCGCATCGGCGTCAACTGGGGCAGCCTGGATCAGGCGCTGCTGGCCCGCATCATGGACGAAAACGCCGGCCGCGCCGAGCCGTGGTCCGCACAGGCGGTGATGTACGAGGCGCTGATCACCTCGGCCATCGAGAACGCCGTGCGCGCCGAGGAACTGGGCCTGGGCCGCGACAAGATCATCCTGTCGTGCAAGGTCTCCGGCGTGCAGGATTTGATCGCCGTGTACCGCGAGCTGGCCAGGCGCTGCGACTATCCGCTGCACCTGGGCCTGACCGAGGCCGGCATGGGCAGCAAGGGTATCGTCGCTTCGACGGCCGCGCTGTCGGTGCTGCTGCAAGAGGGCATCGGCGACACCATCCGCATCTCGCTGACGCCGGAGCCGGGCGGCGACCGCACCAAGGAAGTCGTGGTCGGCCAGGAGATCCTGCAGACCATGGGCCTGCGCAAATTTACGCCGATGGTGATCGCCTGCCCCGGTTGCGGCCGCACCACCTCGACCACCTTCCAGGAGCTGGCAGACAATATCCAGACCTATCTGCGCGACCAGATGCCGGAGTGGAAAAAGACCTACCCGGGCGTGGAGGCGATGAACGTGGCCGTGATGGGCTGCATCGTCAACGGCCCCGGCGAATCGAAGCACGCCAACATCGGCATCAGCCTGCCGGGCACCGGCGAATCGCCGGCCGCGCCGGTGTTCGTCGACGGCGCCAAGTTCGCCACCTTGCGCGGTGAGCGCATCGTTGAAGAGTTCCAGGAAATCGTACTGAATTACGTGAAAAAGAATTATGTCCAAAACTGAGAAAATTGTCGCCGTCAAAGGCATGAACGACATCCTGCCGACTGACTCCCATCTGTGGCAGCTGTTCGAGAACACCGCGCAATCGGTGGTGCAAAGCTATGGCTTCCAGCAGATACGCACGCCGATCGTGGAAAACACCGCGCTGTTCTCGCGCGCCATCGGCGCCGTGACCGACATCGTGGAAAAGGAAATGTACTCCTTCGAGGATTCGATGAACGGCGACAAGCTGACCCTGCGCCCTGAAGGCACGGCCGGCGTGGTGCGCGCGGTGATCGAGCATAACCTGGTCTACGAAGGTCCGAAGCGCGTCTGGTACACCGGCCCGATGTTCCGCCACGAGCGTCCGCAGCGCGGCCGCTATCGCCAGTTCTACCAGTTCGGCTGCGAAGCCGTCGGCTTCAACGGCCCGGACATCGACGCCGAAATGATCATGCTGTGCCGCCGCCTGTGGGATGACCTGGGCCTGGAAAACATCCGCCTCGAACTGAACTCGATCGGCGACGCCGAAGAGCGCGCGCGCCACCGCGTCGACCTGATCGCCTACCTCGAAAAGCACGAGGACGTGCTGGACGCCGAAGCCAAGCGCCGCCTGCACAGCAACCCGCTGCGCATCCTCGACACCAAGAATCCGGCGCTGCAGGAAATCGTCACCGCCGCGCCCAAGCTGCTGGACTACCTGGGCGAGGAGTCGCTGGCCCACTTCAACGGCGTGCGCAAGATCCTCGACCACAACAACATCTCGTACGTGATCAACCCGCGCCTGGTGCGCGGCCTCGATTACTACAACCGTACCGTGTTCGAATGGGTGACGGACGCACTGGGCTCGCAAGGCACCGTGTGCGCCGGCGGCCGTTACGATCCGCTGATCGCTTCCTTCGGCGGCAAGCCGACGCCCGCCGTCGGTTTCGCGATGGGCATCGAGCGCCTGTTGGAGCTGATGAAGGAAGCCGGCGAGCCGGCCGCGCCTGACCAGTGCGACGTCTACCTGGTGCACCAGGGTGAGGCGGCGCAGCTGCAAGCCTTCGTGCTGGGCGAGCGCCTGCGCGACGCCGGCCTGGATGTGGTGATGCACGCCTCGACCGCCAACGGCCCCGGCAGCTTCAAGACGCAAATGAAAAAAGCCGATGGCAGCGGCGCCTCGTTCGCCGTCATCATCGGCGAGGACGAAGTGGCCAACCACACCGCCAGCGTCAAGGCGATGCGCGCGGAAGAGGGCGCGGCGCAGCAATCGACGGTGCCGTTCGACGACGTCGTCGATTTCGTGGTCGACCAGATCACCGACAGCGGCGACCACCACCACCACGTGCACGACGAGCATTGCAATCACTAAGCCGTACTTTTTATAAACCGCATCTACTTAACCTCTAGCAGGCGAACTGACATGGCATACGATCTCGAAGAACAAGAACAAATTGCGACCCTCAAAGCATGGTGGGACAAGTACGGCAATCTGACCTCGTGGGTGCTGATCGCCGGCTTGGCCGCGTATTCGGGCTTCACCGGTTGGAGCTACTACCAGCGCAACCAGGCGACGCAAGCCGCCGCGCTGTACGACGAAGTGCAGGCGGCCGTGAACGCGAAAGACAACGCCAAGGTGCTGCGCGCCGCCGGCGACATGGAAAGCAAATTCGGCAACACCGCCTACGCCTCGATGAGCGCGCTGGTGGCGGCCAAGAGCAGCTTCGAAGCGAATGACATGAAATCGGCCAAGGCCCAGCTGCAATGGGCGGCGGAACATGGCGGCGACGAGTTCAAGTCGGTGGCCAAGGTGCGCCTGGCTGGCCTGCTGCTGGACGAGAAAGCCTACGATGAAGCGCTGAAGGTGCTGGCAGGCGATGTGGCGCCGCAGTTCGCCGGCTCCGTGGCCGACCGCAAGGGCGACATCCTGGTCGCGCAGAACAAGCTGGTGGAAGCCCGCGCCGCCTACCAGGCCGCGCTGGACGCGACCGACAAGAAGAACCCTGGCCGCCAGCTGATCCAGCTGAAGTTTGAAGCCATCGGCGGCACCGTGCCTGCCGCCAAGGACGCAGCGTAATTCATCGGCGCCGGCCGATGTCGGCGCCTCCAGATCAAGGTTAAAAAATGCGTATTACCGAAAAAGTTATTGCTGCAAGCGTGTTTGCGATGTTGGCCGGTTGTTCCTTGTTCTCGTCCAAAGATACCAAGAACCTGCCGGCGCCGCTGGTGGAACTGAAGGGCGGCACCACGCCCAAGACGGTCTGGAAATACTCGATGGGCAAGGCCGGCACCGCCGTCTTTACCCCGGCGCTGGCCGGCGACAACCTGTACGTGGCCGACGCCGACGGCGCGCTGGCGCGCCTGAACGCGGCCACCGGCAAGGAGCAATGGCGCGTCAAGACCGGCACCGACCTGACGGCCGGCGTCGGCACCGACGGCGAGGTGGTGGTGGTCGGCGGCGTCAAGGGTGTTATCCTTGCGTACGACGCCAGCGGCAAGCAGTTGTGGAAAGGCCAGGCGTCGAGCGAAGTGCTGTCGTCGCCAGTGGTCGGCGGCGGCGTGGTCATCGTGCGCAGCGTCGACAACCTGATCACCGCGTATGACGCCAAGACCGGCGCCAAGCGCTGGAACGTCACCCGCACCACGCCGGCCCTGACCCTGCGCAACGCGCCGGGCATGGTGGTCAACGGCCCGAATGTGTACGTGGCCCAGCCGGGCGGCAAGCTGCTGGCGCTGGTGCTGGCCACCGGCCTGCCGCGCTTTGAAGTGGTGGTCGGCGAACCGCGCGGCGCCACCGAGCTGGAACGCGTCACCGACATCGCCGGCACCCCGGTGATCCTGGAAAAAGATGTCTGCGCCGTGTCGTATCAGGGCCGCGTGGCCTGTTTCGACGCCATCACCGGCGCGCCGCACTGGAGCAAGCCTGCTTCGTCCGACGTGGGCGTGGCGGTGGACCAGCGTTTTGTATTCGTCTCCGACGACAAAGGTGAAGTTGCAGCCTACAGCCGTGAAAACGGCAGCAACGCCTGGAAGAACGACAAGCTGGCTTACCGCCGCCTGTCGACGCCAGTCTCCTACGGCCGTGCAATTGCCGTGGGCGACTACCAGGGATATGTCCATCTCCTGTCACGGGAAGATGGCGCATTACTAGGTCGCGCCGCGACCGACGGCAGCCCGATCCAATCGGACCCTGTCATCGCCGGCACGAATTTGATTTTCCAAACCCAATCAGGGACAGTGACCGCTCTCGCGGTCGAGTAATAAAATGAAGCCGGTAATCGCACTAGTGGGTCGACCCAATGTAGGGAAATCGACCTTGTTTAATCGTCTGACCCGCTCGCGCGATGCGCTGGTGGCGGACTTGCCTGGGTTGACGCGCGATCGTCACTATGGCGAGGGCCGTGTCGGCGAACGTCCCTTCCTCGTCATCGACACGGGCGGCTTCGAGCCGGTCGCCAAGGAAGGCATCATGCATCAGATGGCGCTGCAGACCAAGCAGGCCGTGGCCGAAGCCGACATCGTCGTGTTCCTGGTCGACGGCCGCCAGGGCCTGACGCCGCATGACAAAACCATTACCGACTTCCTGCGTAAAAGCGGCCGTCCGGTCATGCTGGTCGTGAACAAGTCGGAAGGCATGCGCTACACCGCGGTCGTCGCCGAGTTCTACGAACTGGGACTGGGCGAGCCTTACTCGATCTCGTCGGCACACGGCGACGGCGTCGCCGACCTGGTGGAGGAGGCGCTGGACCTGGCCTTCGCCCAGCGTCCGGACGATCCCGAGGAACTGGAAAAGACCGAGCACGGCATCAAGCTGGCGCTGGTCGGCCGTCCGAACGTCGGCAAGTCTACGCTGATCAACACCCTGCTGGGTGAAGAGCGCGTGATCGCCTTCGACATGCCGGGCACCACCCGCGACTCGATCGAGATTCCGTTCGAGCGCGAAGGCAAGCAGTACACGCTGATCGACACGGCCGGTATCCGCCGCCGCGGCAAGGTGTTCGAAGCGATCGAGAAATTCTCGGTCGTGAAAACCCTGCAATCGATCTCGGAAGCGAACGTCGTCGTGCTGATGCTCGACGCCCAGCAGGACATCTCCGAGCAGGACGCCCACATCGCCGGCTTCGTGCTCGAGACCGGCCGCGCGCTGGTGATCGCCGTCAACAAGTGGGACGGCCTGCGCACCGACGAGCGCGACGAGATCAAGATCGACATCGACCGCAAGCTGGACTTCCTGTCCTTCGCCAAGATGCACTTCATCTCGGCGTTGAAGTCGCAGGGCATCGCTCCACTGATGAAGTCGGTTGAAGCGGCCTACGCCGCCGCCATGTGCAACCTGTCGACGCCGAAGCTGACCCGCGCCCTGATCGAGGCCGTGGAGAAGCAGGAGCCGCGCCGCAAGGGGTCGATCCGTCCTAAGCTGCGTTATGCGCACCAGGGCGGCATGAACCCGCCGGTGATCGTCATCCACGGCAATGCCCTGGACGCGGTCGGCGAGCCGTACAAGCGCTACCTGGAAAAGCATTTCCGCGACACCTTCCAGCTGGTGGGCACGCCGCTGCGCATCGAACTGCGCACCGGTAAAAACCCGTTCGCAAAAACTCAGTCGAAATAAGCGGTTTTTTTTGCAGGTGCGCCCTGCAAAAAAGACAAAAACAGGTTACAGTGGCTTAGAAGCACCATTCCCGGCATGGCGAACGGTGTTTCAGCGAAAATTGTTTGACTTTCGCTGGGCCACGTACTTGAAATTAAGCGTTTCGCCTCCAATTCCAACACAACAACATAAAATGGAGCTGTTATGAGCAACAAAGGGCAACTGTTACAAGACCCATTCCTCAATGCCTTGCGCAAAGAGCATGTTCCTGTCTCGATCTACCTGGTCAACGGCATCAAGCTGCAGGGCCATATCGAATCGTTCGACCAGTACGTCGTACTGCTGCGTAACACCGTGACCCAGATGGTTTATAAGCACGCCATCTCCACCGTGGTACCGGCACGCGCCGTCAACCTCAACATTGAACCCGAAGCGGAATAAGCGCTTGCAACACCGCTTCTACTCAACTCGCCCAGCCTTGACCGTCGTATGCGCGCAGCTCTAGTCGGTATCGATTTCGGTCAAGGCGACTTCGCCGCCAGCGTCGAGGAACTGAACCTGCTGGCACGCTCGGCAGGTGCGGAACCGGTGACGACGATCACGGCCAAGCGTTCCTCCCCGGACGCCGCCTATTTCGTCGGCAGCGGCAAGGCCGATGAAATCGGTCTGGCCGTGCTGGATCACCGCGTCGAAATCGTCATCTTCAACCACGCCCTGTCGCCTGCCCAGCAGCGCAACCTGGAAAAGCGCCTGAACATCCGGGTGCTGGACCGCACCAGCCTGATTCTCGACATCTTCGCCCAGCGCGCCGCCTCCCACGAGGGCAAGCTGCAGGTGGAGTTGGCTCAGCTGCAGCATCTGGCCACGCGCCTGATCCGCGGCTGGACTCACCTCGAGCGTCAAAAGGGCGGTATCGGTTTGCGCGGCCCCGGCGAAACCCAGCTGGAGACCGATCGCCGATTGATCGGCGAGCGGGTCAAGGCCTTGCGTGCGCGCCTGGACAAGCTGCGCAAGCAGCATGAAACCCAGCGCCGTTCGCGCGGCCGCAGCCAGACGTTCTCGGTGTCGCTGGTCGGCTATACCAATGCCGGCAAGTCGACGCTGTTCAACGCCGTCACCAAGGCTGGCGTGTATGTCGCAGATCAATTGTTCGCCACGCTGGACACCACCTCGCGCCGTGTGTACATGGGGCAGGAAGTGGGCAACGTGGTGATCTCGGACACGGTCGGTTTCGTGCGCGAGCTGCCGCACCAGCTGGTGGCGGCGTTCCGCGCCACGCTGGAAGAGACCATCCATGCCGATTTGCTGCTGCACGTCGTCGACGCTTCGTCGCCGGTGCGCATGGAGCAGATCGAGCAGGTCAACCTGGTGCTCAAGGAAATCGGCGCCGATCATATCCCGCAGATCCTGGTATGGAACAAGATCGACGCCGCAGGGCTGGAGCCGTCGGTCGAGCGGGATGAATATGATAAGATTTCCCGCGTTTTCCTCAGCGCGCGCACCGGTCAAGGACTGGACCTTTTGCGCGGCGCCATCGTGGAATGGGCCAAGAACGCGCCGGGTGCCCGGCTCAATCAGGCTTATGACATTGGCGACACTGGCGAAGAAGCAGCGGAACCGGATAGCAGTCCCACCCTCACTCATGTCGGATCACACTAATGCGTGTCTCGTCACTTATGAAACGTCTCGGCCTGAAGCTGTCGCTGAACGATCCCCACTGGGGCTCGGGCAAAAAAGACGGCAAGCCGCAAGCCAATGAAGGCAAGAAGCCCGGCGAAGGGCCGCCCGACATGGAGCAGCTGTGGCGCGATTTCAATCAGCGCCTGAACAGCTTCTTCGGCCAGAAGAATCGTCCCGACGGTAACGGCGGCGGTGGCAGCGGCGGCGGTCGTCCCGACCTGGCCGGCATGCGCGCCACCGCCGGCGCGATCGGCGCCGTGATCGGCCTGATCTGGCTTGCCAGCGGCTCCTTCATCGTGCAGGAAGGCCAGGCCGGCGTGGTCTACACCTTCGGCAAGATCAGCCACGTGACCGGTTCCGGTTTCAACTGGCGCTGGCCGTATCCGTTCCAGAGCGACGAAACCGTCAAGGTCTCGCAGATGCGCATGGTGGAAATCGGCTACCGCAACAACATCAAGAACAAGCAGGCGCGCGAATCGTTGATGCTGACCGACGACGAGAACATCATCGACATCCAGTTCGCCGTGCAGTTCAAGCTGAAGGACCCGGTGGCCTGGCTGGTGAACAACCGCGACGAGGAGGAAACCGTGCGCCAGGTGGCCGAGACCTCGATCCGCGAAATCGTCGGCAAGAACAAGATGGACTTCGTGCTGTACGAGGGCCGCGACAAGGTCGCCCTCGAAACCCAGCAGCTGATGCAGCAGATCCTCGACCGCTACGCTTCCGGCGTGCTGGTCTCGAACGTGACCCTGCAGGCGGTGCAGCCGCCGGAGCAGGTGCAGGTCGCGTTTGACGATGCGGTGCGCGCAGGGCAGGACCGCGAGCGCCAGAAGAACGAAGGCCAGGCCTACGCCAACGACGTGATTCCTCGCGCACGCGGCAGCGCCTCGCGCCTGTTGCAGGAAGCCGAGGGCTATCGCTCGATGATCACCGAGAACGCCACCGGTAACGCCTCGCGCTTCAAGCAGGTGCTGGCCGAGTACCAGAAGGCGCCGGGCGTCACGCGCGACCGCATGTACCTGGAAACCATGCAGCAGATCTTCACCAGCACCAGCAAGGTGATGGTCGACGCCAAGTCCGGCAGCAATATGCTGTACCTGCCGCTGGATAAAATGATCGCCCAGGCAGCGGCCAGCGACAGCGCCGCCGCTGCCGCCCGCGCCGCCTCGCAGGCTGCCGCCTCGACGTCGTCGTCCGCACTGCCGGCCGAAGTGATGCCGCAGGTGGAAGTCAGTCGCCAGCGCGATTCACGCGCCCGCGACGCCTTACGTGAACGGGAGGGTCGTTAATGAACCGCATAGCCAGTACCCTCATTGCGGCCTTCGTCGCGTTCCTGCTGCTGTCGTCCACCATGTTCGTGGTCGACCAGCGCAAGTACGCCATCGTGTTCGCGCTGGGCCAGATCAAGGAAGTCATCCGCGAGCCGGGCCTGCATTTCAAGCTGCCGCCGCCGTTCCAGAACGTGGTCTACCTCGATAACCGCATCATGACCATCGAGACCCCGGACGCCGAGCGCTTCATCACGGCCGAGAAGATGAACATCCTGGTCGACAGCTTCGTCAAGTGGCGCATCGGCCGCGCCGAGAGCCAGCCCAAGCTGTACTACGTGACCTTCGGCGGCGACGAGGGCCGCGCGCGCGACCGCATGTCGCAGATCGTCAAGGCGGCGCTGAACGAGGAAATCACCAAGCGCACCGTGGGCGAGGTGATCTCCGGCCAGCGCGGCAAGGTGATGGAAGCGATCCGCGCCAAGGTGGTGGCGGAGTCGTCGCAGATCGGCGTCGAGATCATCGACGTGCGCCTCAAGCGCGTCGAGTATGTCGAGCAGATCAACAACTCGGTGTACGAACGCATGAAGGCCGAGCGCATGCGCGTGGCCAACGAGCTGCGTTCGACCGGCAACGCCGAATCGGAGAAGATCCGCGCCGACGCCGACCGCCAGCACGCCGTGATCATCGCCGAAGCCTACCGCGACGCCGAGCAGATCCGCGGCGAGGGCGATGCCAAGGCCTCGGCGATCTACGCCGAAGCGTTCGGCAAGAACCCTGAGTTCTACAAGTTCTACCGCAGCCTGGAAGCCTACCGCGCCACCTTCAAGAATCGCAGCGACGTGATGGTGATGGATCCGAGCTCGGACTTCTTCAAGTACTTCAAGGGCTCCGGCGCCGCCGGCCCGGCCGCTCCGGCTGCCGGCAAGAAGTAAAGCAGGAAAGTAAAGTCTGACCTGCGCCGGGGTGTCGAATGGCTCCCCGGCGTATCTTTTTCCCCTCCCGCAACGCATTTTCGCGTAAAATATCAGGTTCGGCCTTCCGCTCCACGGGCCTCGGCGCGTGCGCCACATTGTTCATTTTTAAACTGCCTCCCCATGCCGAATTGGCTTTTGCCTGAGAATATCGCCGACGTTTTGCCGTCGGAAGCGCGCAAGATTGAAGAGTTGCGTCGTCTGATGCTGGATAATTTCCGTCTGTACGGATATGAACTGGTGATGCCGCCGCTGCTGGAGTACCTGGAGTCGCTGTTGACCGGCGCCGGCCAGGACACCGATCTGCGCACCTTCAAACTGGTGGACCAGCTGTCGGGCCGCATGCTGGGCCTGCGTGCCGACATGACGATCCAGGTGGCGCGCATCGACGCCCACCTGCTGAACCGCGACTCGGTCACCCGCCTGTGCTACGCCGGCAGCGTGCTGCATACCCGTCCGTCGGGCCTGCACGCCACCCGCGAGCCCTTGCAGATCGGCGCCGAGATCTACGGCCACGCCGGCCTGGAGGCCGATGCCGAGATCCAGGAACTGGCGCTGGCGTCGCTGGCCCTGGCCGGTTTCACCGAAGTGCGGCTGGACCTGACGCATGTCGGCGTGCTGCGCGCCATCCTCGAAGGCGACGCCGCGGCGTTGAAGGATGAAGCCCAGCTCTACCTGCTGCTGCGCGCCAAAGACGTGCCGGGCCTGCAGGCGCTGACCAAGAATTATTCGCCGGTGGTGCGCGACGCGCTGCTGGCGTTGCCGAACCTGTACGGCGACATCGAAGTATTGAAGCGCGCGCGCGAAGTGCTGCCGGACCTGCCGGGCATCAGCAAGGCGCTGGCGGAACTGGCCGCGTTGGCGGCCTCGGCCATCAATCGCGCCGAAGTGGCGATCGACCTGGCCGACCTGCGCGGCTATCAGTACGAAAGCGGCGCGATGTTTGCGCTGTACGTGCCGGGCCTGCCGAACGCGGTGGCGCGCGGCGGCCGTTACGATCACGTAGGCGAGGCCTTCGGCCGGGCGCGTCCCGCCACCGGCTTCTCGCTCGACCTGCGCGAACTGGCGCGCCTGCTGCCGACCGCGGAGCGCAAGCATTCGATCCGCGCGCCGTGGGGCAATGCGCCGGAATTGAAGGAGAAAATCGCCGAACTGCGCAAGTCCGGCGAAGTCGTGATCCAAAGCATGCCGGGTCACAGCAACGAACTGGACGAGTTCGAGTGCGATCGCGCTCTGGTTCTCGACGATAATGGTAGCAACTGGATTCTTAAAAACTTAGGTTAGTGTGATGTCAAAGAAAAACGCAAAAAACGTCGTCGTCATCGGTACCCAATGGGGCGATGAAGGTAAGGGCAAGATCGTCGACTGGTTGACCGATCATGCACAAGGTGTGGTCCGCTTCCAGGGCGGCCACAATGCCGGCCACACGCTGGTCATCGGCGGCGTCAAGACCGCGCTGCAGCTGATCCCGTCGGGCATCATGCGCCCGGGCGTGGCCTGCTACATCGGCAACGGTGTGGTGGTGTCGGTGCCGGACGTGCTGCGCGAAATCGACAAGCTGGAAAAGGTCGGCGTCGAAGTCGCGTCGCGCCTGAAGGTGTCGGACGCGGCGCCCGTGATCCTGCCTTACCACTCGGCACTCGACCTGGCGCGTGAAGCCAAGCGTGGCGAAGCCAAGATCGGCACCACCGGCAAGGGCATCGGCCCGGCCTACGAAGACAAGGTCGCGCGCCGCGCGATCCGCATCGCCGACCTGCTGAACGAAACCCGTTTCGCCGAAAAGCTGGCCGAGAACCTGGACTACCACAACTTCGTGCTGGAACACTACCTGAAGGCGCCCAAGGTCGACTACCAGAAGACCCTGGACGACGCGCTGGCCTACGTGCCGCGCCTGCGCCCGATGGTGACCGACGTCTCGAGCGCGCTGTACGCCGCGCACAAGGCCGGCGCCAACCTGCTGTTCGAAGGCGCGCAAGGCTCGCTGCTGGACGTCGACCACGGCACCTATCCGTTCGTCACCTCGTCGAACTGCGTGGCCGGCAATGCCGCCGCCGGCGCCGGCGTCGGTCCGAACATGCTGCACTACATCATGGGCATCACCAAGGCCTACACCACCCGCGTCGGCTCCGGCCCGTTCCCTTCGGAACTGCCTACCGATGCAGGCGTTGGCCATCACCTGGCGCAAGTGGGCCACGAATTCGGCACCGTGACGGGCCGCGCCCGCCGCTGCGGCTGGTTCGACGCGGCGCTGCTGCGCCGTTCGGTGCAGATCAACGGCGTGACGGGCATGTGCCTGACCAAGCTGGACGTCCTGGACGGCCTGGAAACGCTGAAGCTGTGCACCGGCTACACCATCGACGGCGTGGCCGTGGACATCTTCCCGTCCGGCGCTGAAGAAGCCGCCCGTTGCGTGCCGGTGTACGAAGAAATGCCGGGTTGGACCGACAGCACCGTGGGCGCCAAGTCGCTGGCGGCACTGCCTGCCACGGCCCGCGCTTACATCAAACGTATCGAAGAGTTGGTCGGCGTGCCGGTTGACATGGTATCGACCGGCCCGGATCGTGAGGAAACGATCGTGCTGCGTCATCCATTCGAGTAATAAAAGGATTGCACAAAAATGACGACCCCACAAACGAACGACAAACACCTCTGGGTCTCCTGGGATGAATACCACCGCCTGATAGAGCGCCTGGCGCTCAAGGTGCACGAGTCCGGCTGGAAGTTCGACCAGGTGCTGTGCCTGGCGCGCGGCGGCGTGCGTCCCGGCGACGTGTTCTCCCGCATCTTCGACGTGCCGCTGGCGATCCTGTCGACCAGCTCGTACCGCGAGGAAGCCGGCACCGTGCGCGGCGACCTGGACATCGCCAAATACATGACGATGACCAAGGGCCCGCTGAGCGGCCGCATCCTGCTGGTCGACGACCTGGCGGATTCGGGCGTCACGCTGGTCAAGGTGATGAAGCACTTGACCGACAACTTCGAGGGCGTGACCGAAGTGCGTTCGGCGGTGATCTGGACCAAGGGCAGCTCGGTGTTCAAGCCGGACTACCAGATGGAAGAATTGCCGCACAACCCATGGATCCACCAGCCGTTCGAAGACTACGACGGCATCCGTCCGCACCAGCTGGCGGCATGGATTAAGAAGGGTGAGAGCGCCAACTAAACGCCCCAATACACTGCGTTTATTGCTCCACAGAAAAGCGGCCACTGGCCGCTTTTCTTATTTGTGTGTCGTGGACAACGAATATATGCTTTAAGGCAATTAAAGTTGCATATTTATCCTGTTAGATGTGTAAAAAGAAATGCAAATAGGATATTTCGTGTTAAGATTGCTTTAAGTTTTGAGGCAGTGCCTTTCAGCAAGTGCTGTACACCGAGTTCAAGTTAAAAATTATTCTAGGGAATCTTCATGAAACCAACCAAAATCGCACAATTGCTAATCGCCGCATCGTGCTTCGTCGCGGCCGCCGCTTCCGCAACCACCGTGAGCGTGTCGAACACCAGTAACGTCATCGTCAGCAAGGACACGGATTGGAGCGACTTCCTGAGCTTCCAGAAATTCAACGCCAGTTTGGGTACGCTGACTTCGGTTAAGTTCGACGTCTATGCCGACGTATCGGGCAGTGTGAACCTGACCAGCTACAACGACGACGCGACCGATGTTCCAGTCAGCCTGGGCGTCAACGTGTTCCTGAATCGTCCAGATAACTCCAGCCTGGTGCTGGTCTCGGCGCCGTTGATCAACACCACCCTGACCGTGGCCGCCCAAGGCAGCGCCAGCGCCAGCAACAGCTATGTGGCATACAACTCGGCTACCTATACCAACCTGAGCGATCTGGCGCTGTTCACCGGCGCCGGCAACATCAACGCCTTGATCGCAGCGAAGGCGTGGTCGTCGGTTGATGGCGATGGCATCGATGCCCAGTTCGCCACCACGGCCGGTGGCCAAGGCACCGTAACCTATACCTACACGGCGGCAGTGCCGGAGCCGGAAACCTACGGCATGCTGCTGGTAGGCCTGGGCCTGATGGGTGTCGTCGCCAAGCGCAAATCGCGCGCCGCCAAAGCTTAAGTCCACATCGGCACAACGAATAATCTAGCGGAAATCCTATGAAAAAACTGACTAAAATCTTGCTGGCTGCTGCCGCATTGACCGCCGGCGCAAGCGCTGCCGCGGCCACCCATAGCTACAGCGTCAATTCCACCACTCCCGTGGCGTTCACCAAGAGCGCCGGCACCGGCGTTCTGGACCTTACCAAGTTCAACACCGCGCTGGGCACTCTGACCTCGGTGCAGCTGGAACTGTTCAGCAATCTGGGTACGACGATCAAGGCTGAAAACCTCAGCACGAGCTCGGGATCTAACATTTCCGGCGTGGTGAATACCGCGCTGACGCTGAAGTCCGGCGCGACCACGCTGTTGAGCCTGACGCATACCGACAGCCACACCTTTGTTGAAACCGCCTTCGACGGCAGCAATGACTTTGGCGGCCACTCGGGTGGTGTCTACACCTTCAGCGCTGTCACCAATAGCAGCAGCCATGTGTTCAGCGACAGCGCGACGCTGGCACTGTTCTCCGGTGCCGGCACGCTGTCGACCACGCTGGTTTCGAGCGGTAGCGCCTCTGTTGCTGGCATTTCCGGCAATACCCGTTCGCTGGTACTGCCGTCGTACAACGGCTACAGCAAGGTAACGTACACCTACACCACCCCAGTACCTGAGCCAGAAACCTACGCCATGCTGCTGGCTGGCCTGGGCCTGATGGGTGTGGTAGCACGCCGCCGCAAATCGGTTTAAGCCGAATCTGGTGGTACACTGCAAACGGGAGCTTCGGCTCCCGTTTTTCATTTGACCCAGGGATGCCATGACCCAGAATTTTTTCCAGACCTTCATCCTGCTGCTGCTGGTGACCGACCCGTTCGGCAACGTGCCGCTGTTCGCCAGCGTGCTCAACCCCGTGCCGGTGGCGCGCCGCTCGCGCATCGTCATCCGCGAGTGCGCGATCGCCTTCGTGCTGCTGCTGGTGTTCATGTTCTTCGGCCGCCACTTCCTGACCGCGCTGCAATTGTCGGAAGTGTCGCTGCGCATCGGCGGCAGCGTGATCCTGCTGCTGATCTCGATCCGCATGATCTTCCCGCATCCGGACGGCGTGCTGGGCCGCACCGAGGGCGGCGAACCCTTCATCGTGCCGCTGGCGATCCCGGCGCTGGCAGGGCCGTCGGCGCTGGCCACGGTGCTGCTGTTCTCGCGCGAGAGCACCGGCGAGGTGCTGGTGCACGTGGCCGCGCTGGCGGCCGTGGGCCTGGTCTGGCTGGCCGTGTTCCTCAGCGCCGAGAAGCTGCAGAAAGTGCTCGGCCCGCAAGTGATGACGGCCTTCGAACGGTTGATGGGCCTGATCCTGACGGCGATGTCGGTCGAAATGCTGCTCGGCGGCATACGCGAGTTCGTCAAGACGCTTTAATGCGGTGAGGCGGGGAGGTGGCTTGACTTGGTCCCCAAGTCGGCCTATATTTAGATGACTGTCTAATTAGATGACTGCCTTAATATGAATGCTTCCAACAACGCCTTCAAGGCCATCGCTGATCCGGGCCGGCGCGAGATACTGCGCCTGCTGCGTTCGGGCGAGATGACGGCTGGCGACCTGGCGGCGCATTTCGACATGAGCAAGCCGACCATGTCGCATCACTTCGCGGTGCTGGCCGACGCCGACCTGATTACGCGCCGGCGCGAAGGGCAGACCATCTGGTACGGCTTGAACACCACCGTGCTCCAGGATGTGCTGTCATGGATGATGGACCTGGCCGGCGCCGAAACCAAAGGGAGGAAAAAATGAGAACCCGTTATCTGCTGTTTTGCGCCTTGCTGATTGCTGTCGCCAGCGCGGCCACCGTCTACTTCTGGCCGCAGTTGCCCGCGCGGGTGCCGGTGCACTGGAACGCCAGTGGCGTGGCCGATGGCTATGGTCCCAAGGCGGCCTTGTGGTTGCTGGGCCCCGGCATGATGGCGATGGTGGCCTGGCTGGGCGTGGTGATGCCGTCGATCGCGCCGCGCCGCTTCGAGATCGACGGTTTTGAATCGACCTACTACTATCTGAGCGGCGTCGTCGTCGGCCTGCTTGCCTACGTCTACGTGCTGGTGCTGGCGGCCTCGCTGCGGGTCTCGGTGCCGATGGGGACGGCCATCCCGGCCGGCATGTTCGTGCTGCTTATCCTGGCCGGCAACCCGATGGGCAAGGTGCGCCGCAACTTCTTCATGGGCATCCGCACACCGTGGACCTTGGCCAGCGAGCGCGTTTGGTACGCCACGCACCGGCTGGCCGCGCAGCTGATGGTGGCCAGCGGCATGCTGGGATTGCTCGCGCTCTGGCTGGGCGCCCCGATATGGGCCTTGCTGGCGCTAATGCTGGCCTGGGCGCCGCTGGCGGTGGGCTACTCGCTGCTGCTTTACAAACGTCTTCCTCACTGATCGGAGAATTGGTATGCGCTTCAAGCTCTTGCTGTCTTTGTTGATGTTGTCGGTGTCGGCCCATGCGGCCCAGCGTCCGGTGTCGCTGGACGTGGGCGGCGGCACCTTGTATGGAACGGAGCTGCTGCCTGATGGCGGCGGCAAGTTCCCGGTGGTGCTGCTGCACGCCGGTTCCGGTCCCACTGACCGCGACGGTAACAACAAGCTGCTGCCAGGCCCTAACGATGCGCTGCGCATGGTGGCCGAGGCGCTGGCCCAGCGCGGCATCGCGTCGGTGCGCTACGACAAACGCGCGATAGGCGCCAGCGCGCTGCCGGTGTGGAAGGAGCAGGATCTGCGCCTGGACGACTACATCGACGACGCCACCGCATGGCTGCGCAAGCTGCGCGCCGATCCGCGCTTCTCGCGCGTGGTGATGGCGGGGCACAGCGAAGGCGCGCAAATCGCCGCCGAGGCCTGCAAACAGGCGGCGACCGATGCCTGCGTGCTGATCGCCGGCGCCGGCCATCCGCTCGACGACATCCTGCGCGAGCAGCTCAAGTCCAAGCTGCCGCCGGAGCTGGAAGCGCAGAACGAACGCATACTGGTCGCGCTCAAGCAGGGCAAGACGGTCGACGATGTGCCACCGGGATTGATGATGCTGTACCACCCGTCGGTGCAGCCGTATCTGATCTCGTCCTTGAAGCACGATCCGCGCGCGGCGATTGCGGCGTTGACGATGCCGGTGCTGATCCTGCAAGGCACGTCCGACATCCAGGTGCAGGCATCGGAAGCGCAGGCGCTGGCGACGGCGGCGCCGCGCGCCAAGCTGGTGGTGGTCGAAGGCATGAACCATCTGCTGAAGATGGTCGGCGACGATGAGGCCATGCAGAAGAAATCCTACGGCAGCCCCGAGTTTCCGGTGGCGCCGCAGCTGATCGACGCCTTGAGCAGCTTCGTCAAGGCGCCGTCGGCGGGCAAGTGAACAACTGAGCCTCAGGCGATATTGTCCGCGCCCGGCGCGCCGAACAGCTGCTGCTTGAGGTGATGCAGCTGGTCGCGCACCTGCGCGGCCTTTTCGAACTCCAGGTTCTTGGCGTGATCGAGCATGGTCTTCTCCAGGCGCTTGATCTCCTTGCTGATCTGCTTCTCGCTCATGGATTCGTACTTGGCCGTCTCCTGCGCCACTTGCAGCTCTTCCTTCGCATCCTGCGGGCTGTAGACGCCGTCGATCATGTCGCGGATCACCTTGTGCACGCCGCGCGGCACGATGCCGTTGGCGGTGTTGAAGGCGATCTGCTTGGCGCGCCGGCGTTCCGTCTCGCCGATGGCGCGCTCCATCGAATCGGTCATGCGGTCGGCGTACAGCAGCGCCACGCCGTTCAGGTTACGCGCCGCGCGGCCGATGGTCTGGATCAGCGAGCGTTCGGAACGCAGGAAGCCTTCCTTGTCGGCGTCCAGGATCGCCACCAGCGACACCTCCGGCAAATCCAGGCCTTCGCGCAGCAGGTTGATCCCCACCAGCACGTCGAAGGTGCCGAGGCGCAGGTCGCGCAGCAGCTCGACCCGTTCCACCGTCTCGATATCGCTGTGCAGGTAGCGCACCTTGATGCCGTGATCGCTCAGGTATTCGGTCAGCTGTTCCGACATGCGCTTGGTCAGCGTGGTCACCAGCACGCGCTCGTTCTTGGCGACGCGCAGCGTGATCTCGGACATCAGGTCGTCCACCTGCGAGCTGGCCGGACGCACGATGATCAGCGGGTCCACCAGGCCGGTTGGACGCACCACCTGTTCGACCACCTGGTCGGCGTGGGTGCGCTCGTATTCGGCCGGGGTGGCGGAGACGAACACCGTCTGCCGCATCTTCTGCTCGAACTCTTCGAATTTCAGCGGCCGGTTGTCCATCGCGGACGGCAGGCGGAAACCGTAGTCCACCAGGTTGGCCTTGCGCGAACGGTCGCCGTTGTACATGGCGCTCAACTGGCCGATCAGCACGTGCGACTCGTCGAGGAACATCAGCGCGTCCTTGGGCAGGTAGTCGACCAAGGTCGGCGGCGGTTCGCCGGGCAGGGCGCCGCTCAGGTGGCGCGAGTAGTTCTCGATGCCCTTGGTGAAGCCGATTTCGGCCATCATCTCCAGGTCGAAGCGGGTGCGCTGTTCCAGGCGCTGTTCCTCGATCAGCTTGTTCTCCTTGCGGTAGAACTCCAGCCGCTCGCGCAGCTCCACCTTGATGGTCTCGATCGCGCGCAGCACGGTCGAACGCGGCGTCACGTAGTGCGAACCCGGATAGACGGTGAAGCGCGGGATCTTCTGCTTGACGCGGCCGGTCAGCGGGTCGAACAGCTGGATCGATTCCAGCTCGTCGTCGAACAGGTCCAGGCGCACCGCCAGTTCCGCATTCTCCGCCGGGAAGATGTCGAGCGTGTCGCCGCGCACGCGGAAGGTGCCGCGGCCGAAGTCCACTTCGTTGCGGGTGTACTGCATCTGGATCAATCGGGCGATGATGTCGCGCTGCGACACGCGGTCCTTGGCGCGCAGCGTCAGGATCATCTGGTGGTACTCGGTCGGATTGCCGATACCGTAGATCGCCGACACGGTGGCGACGATGATGACGTCGCGCCGCTCCATCAGCGACTTGGTGCACGACAGGCGCATCTGCTCGATGTGCTCATTGATGGACGAATCCTTTTCAATGAACAGGTCGCGCTGCGGCACGTAGGCTTCCGGCTGGTAGTAGTCGTAGTAGGAGACGAAGTACTCGACCGCGTTCTCCGGGAAGAATTCGCGGAACTCCGAGTACAGCTGCGCCGCCAGCGTCTTGTTCGGCGCGAAGACGATGGCGGGACGGCCCTTGCGGGCGATCACGTTGGCCATCGTGTAGGTCTTGCCGGAACCGGTCACGCCGAGCAGGGTCTGGAAGGACAGGCCGTCGTCGATGCCCTCGCACAGCAGGTTGATCGCGGTGGGTTGGTCGCCGGCCGGCGGGAAGGGTTGGTGCAGCTTGAACGGCGAGTCCGGGAAGGTCACTACCGTTGGGTTTGGGGTGTCTACTACGGGTAAATCAGCCATCTTGTCCGACCTTTGTTAAAATAATGGCCTGCCAGCGGCCTGAAGCAGTTTTTCATTGGGCGCTGTCTACCTTCAACCGCTGCGTACCGCTTCCAATCGAATCCAATCTTATCATGACGAATCCTAGCTTGTTCAGCGCCATCGACATGGCCCCACGCGACCCTATCCTGGGCATTACCGAAGCCTTCAACGCCGACCAGAATCCGGCCAAAATCAATCTGGGCGTAGGCGTCTATTATGACGACAACGGCAAGGTGCCGCTGCTGTCGTGCGTGCAGAAAGCGGAAGAGATCCTGATCGCTACCCCGGCCCCGCGCACCTACCTGCCGATCGAAGGCCTGGCTGCCTACGACAAGGCGGTGCAGGAGCTGGTGTTCGGCGCCGACAGCGCCGTCATTCAAGAGAAGCGCGCCGTGACCGTGCAGGCCATCGGCGGCACCGGCGCGCTGAAGATCGGCGCCGACTTCCTGAAGCGCTTCGCGCCGGATTCGCAGGTCTACATCAGCGACCCAAGCTGGGAGAACCACCGCGCGCTGTTCGAAAGCGCCGGTTTTACCGTCAACAACTACGCTTACTACGATGCGGCCACCCATGGCGTGAACTTCGCCGGCATGCTGGCCGGCCTGAAGGCCATGCCGCGCGGTTCCATCGTGCTGCTGCACGCCTGCTGCCACAACCCGACCGGCGCCGACCTGACTTCCCCCCAGTGGGATGAGGTGATCGCCGCCGTGACCAATGGCGGCCTGGTGCCGTTCCTGGACATGGCTTACCAGGGCTTCGGCGCCGGCATCGCCGAAGACGGCGCCGTGGTGCGCCGCTTCGCCGCCGCCGGCGGTCCGCTGCTGGTGTCGAACTCGTTCTCGAAGTCGTTCTCGCTGTACGGCGAGCGCGTGGGCGCGCTGAGCGTGGTCGCCGCCAGCGGCGAAGAGGCGAGCCGCCTGATGTCGCAGCTCAAGCGCGTGGTGCGCACCAACTATTCGAATCCTCCGGTCCACGGCGGCAAAGTGGTGGCCACCGTGCTGACCACGCCTGAGCTGCGCCAGATGTGGGAAGACGAACTGGCCGGCATGCGCGTGCGCATCAAGGAAATGCGGATCGCCTTCGTCGCCAAGCTGAAGGCCAAGGCGCCGGCCCATGATTTCGCCTTCGTCAGCGACCAGGTCGGCATGTTCTCGTACTCGGGCCTGAGCAAGGCCCAGGTCGAGCAGCTGCGCGCGCAGTCGATCTACGCGGTCGATACTGGCCGGATCTGCGTCGCCGCGCTCAATTCCCGCAACATTGACATCGTTATTGACGCGATCGCCAAAGTCCTTTAAAATCTTGCTTCTTCGGGTTGAGCGACTAAGCTTAACCTGAATGCAGTGCTAATCCCTGATAGCTCAGTTGGTAGAGCGACGGACTGTTAATCCGCAGGTCCCTGGTTCGAGTCCAGGTCGGGGAGCCAGAATTCGAAAGCCGCATGTGTGCCTAAACGCCACATGCGGTTTTTTTTTTGCGTCCCCGGCGGGAAATCTGGTTTTTATTTCTACGTAGTAATGTATATTGCATTTGGGTAACTTTTGGACTATCATTTCGATAGTTGAAATCCCGGCCTCGCGCCGCTACCCGAAGGAACCCCATGTCAGCCCTGCACGCCGCCCCTGTCAATCGCCACTACCTGGAGAAGGTGATGTCGGTGGCTGAAGTCATGGAGGTGGAAGTGATCGTCGACATCCTCGACGTGCGCGGCTTGAAGCTGGTCGCCAAGGGCACCCAGGTCACCCGCGCGCTGCAGGAAAAGCTGATCCTGCATAAATTACGGCAACCGTTTGAAAGTTGCGTGCGGGCGAGCGGCAGCGTCGATGCGCGCGCCATCGTCGCCATCGCCAGCCGCCTGATCGACACCAGTGCGCCGGTCGCGCATATCGTGCGCGCCACCAGCAAGGGCGGCGCCTCGGTGTTGGCGCAGTTGGGCAAACTGGAATTCGGCAGCGCGCTGGAGATGATGCTGACCGTGGCCGACCGCAGCGGCGCCCATGCGCTGGAACACGCGGTGCTGGTCAGCCTGCTCTCCATCTGTATGGCGCAGAAGCAGGGCCTGAGCGAGCAGGACCAGATGGTGGCGGGCCTGTCGGGTATGCTGCACGACATCGGCGAGCTGTACATCGCCCCGGCCCACCTGGCGCGCGGCAGGCGGCTGCTGCCGCACGAGTGGTCGCACGTGGTCGTGCATCCGCGCATCGGACAGATGCTGATCGACGAGCTGGGCGGTTATCCGTTCGCGGTCGGCCGGGCGGTGGCCGAGCATCACGAGCGCTACGACGGTAGCGGCTACCCGCGCCAGATCGGCGGCGACCAGATCAGCGCACCGGGCCAGGCGGTGGCGGTGGCGGAGATGATCGCCGGCCTGTTGTTGAAGGATCATCCGCTGGAGCGGGCCGAGCTGGCGCTGAAGATCATTCCTGGCGAGCACTCGCACCAGTTGCTGTCGGCCATCTCGGGCGCGCTGCGGATGGCGGCGCCGGAAGTGGGCGCCGATCCGGTCCGCGCGCAGGGCGGGGAGGGTGTGGGGCGTTTATTTGCCCGCATTGCGGCCATCCTCGACATCGGCGAGGGATTGACGGCGGGGGCGGCGGCGAAGTCGCCCAGCACGCTGCAGCTATTGCACAAGACGATGGAGCGGGTGCGCAATATCCGCCGCGCGTTCATCAGCACCGGCCTGGACGTGTATTTGCGGCCCGAGCCGGACCTGGGCGCCGGGACGGACGACATGCTGCTGTTTGAGCGCGAGGTGGCCTGCCGGGAAATTCAATGGCGGCTGCGCGACATCGCGCGCGACCTGGCGTTGCAAACCACGACGCCGGACGAGCGGCTGGCGCTGGCGCCGCTGGTGCGCATGCTGGATGATGACTTACCCGGCGCGCCGGCAGGCGAAGCTGGCGTTGTCATGCCGCCAAGACGCCCGCACACCGGCGCGGGCGTGGCGAATGTGCGGCGCCACGGCAGCTAAGGGAAAATTTTCCCCAAGGGGAAGCCAAATTGGCTGTGAGCAGCTATAATGTTGCCTCTTTTCCCTGATAGCTCAGTTGGTAGAGCGACGGACTGTTAATCCGCAGGTCCCTGGTTCGAGTCCAGGTCGGGGAGCCAGAATTTTAGTTGTACAGAATCAAGGGGTTACATGCTTAGTCGTGTAACCCCTTTTTTTGTTGCGTTCATTGGTTTTGCGACCGGAACGGGAACCTCAGCTGCTTCAAGAACCCATCTGGCATGTAGTCGCCCTGTACGCCATATTTTTCGGGAAAACCCTGTTGGCCCTTGATGGCAGTGCCGAACAGGTGATCCAGGAAGGCATAGTGCGCCGCATAGTTGCGGTCGATCGCGACGTCGTCGGAGGAGTGATGCCAGTGATGGAAGTCCGGCGTGACGATCAGATACCGCAATGGCCCCCACGGCAGATGTACATTGGAATGATTAAACACCGCCTGGAAGCCGACGATGATGATGTAGCTATCCATCACGCTCTTATTAAAGCCGAGTACGTACAGCGCACCCAGCACGCCAACCCGGGTACAGATCAGTTCCAGCATGTGCTGGCGCGAACCCGCCAGCCAATCCATGGTTTTGGCCGAATGATGTACCGCATGAAATCGCCACAGGAACGGCACTTCGTGATAGCTGCGATGTAAGCAGTATTGCACCAGGTCGGCCGCCAGTATGCACAGCAACAGCTGCGGCAGGAATGGGATGGCCTGTACCGCATCATGCACGCTATCGTTCTGCATCCAGCCGAACAGACGATGGATGGCGAAGTTCACCGTCAGCAGCGCCAGGCCCACGATGAAGTGGTTGACCGCAAAGTGCACCATGTCGGTCTGCCACTCTTTGCGGAACAGCAGCTGGCCCTTATAAAGCGGGAAGATTTTTTCCAGCGCGGCGAAAATAATGGTGGAGCCCAGCAGGTCGAGGATGAACCAATCCAGGCCTATGTACGGCGTATGGTCGGGGAAGTCGGCGACAGGCACGTGCGAGCCGCCAGCCGCGACACTGATCAATACCAGCATGCCTGCGATCGCGTTGAGGCTGCGGTTGCGCTTGAACAGCACATTAAGCAGGCTGATTGAACCGGACAGCACCAGCGCGGCGAATAGAATATGGCGGATCAGGTCTGGCGAATAGGCATGCCTTAGTTCGGGCGTGGTCAGATATTGCGGGTAGTGGAACGCAGCCACGCCTAGCAAAGACAATATCGCCAGGGTCAGCGCCAACACTCCACTGGCCAGCCCCAGTCCTTTCGGCAGCGGCCCGCTTTGCTTGAATAGCTCGCTCGTTTCCTGAACCGCAGCGCCGACTTGGCCGACGACCTTGTTTTTCATCCAATCTCTCCAATTGTTGCAGATATACAATGTATGAAATGATAACTCAAGTACAGTGTCGGCGCGAGCGTAATGGCCCCGCCAGTCATGTGAAAAGCTTGCTCGGGGTGTGCATCCCCCTCCTGCGAGGCGGCGCCGACTGATACAACGGGCGCGGCCGCATAATTTTTCACAGATTTCCTGCAAATGGGCCTACCATTTGCAAATCAACACGCAATTTGTGTCCCTTGCGCCGACTGATCAAGGAGCTCGCCCTTATGTTCCAACAACGTGTCGTCTCAGACGATTTCCTGGGGAAGTGGCAGCAGACGACGAATGTGATGGCGGGCATCTTCGACGTGCCGGCCGGTCTGATCATGCGCGTCGGGCCGGAGCAGATCGAGGTGTTGGTGTCCAGTCACACGCCAGGCAATCCCTATGAGGCGTACGAGAAAGCCAAGCTGAACACCGGCCTGTACTGCGAAACGGTGATGGCAACCCGGTCGCTGCTGCATGTGCCGCATGCGCTGGAAGACGAGCACTGGAAGGATAATCCCGATGTCGCCCTGAACATGATTTCCTATCTGGGCGTGCCGCTGCTGTGGCCCGACGACGAGGTGTTCGGCACGATCTGCGTACTCGACAGCAAGAAGCGCTCCTATCAACAGCGCTACGTCGATTTGCTGTGGGAGATCAAGAAGGCGATCGAGGCGGATTTCAAGGTCATGGAGCAGCAGCAGAAATTGATCTCAGGTAATGCCGATCTGCTTAACGCCAACCAGGCGCTTTCGCTCAGCAACGGCGAGTTGACGACGGCGCTGGCCAAGATCGGCGCCATGCAAACCGAATTGCTGCGCGCCGAAAAGATGTCGGCCCTGGGCAATCTGGTGGCCGGCGTCGCCCACGAACTCAATACGCCGATCGGCAATGGCCTGATGGTCGCCAGCACACTCAAAAGCAACGTCGGCACGATAGCCAAGGAGTTGGAGGCGGGCGTAACGCGCAAGCATATGCACGACTTCATCGGCGGCGTCGACCAGGGCGCCGATATCCTGCTGCACTGCCTGGGCCGTGCGGCTGAGCTGGTGGACAGTTTCAAGCAGGTCGCGGTGGACCAGTCCAGCAAGCGCCGGCGTCAATTCGACCTGAAAAAAACCTTCGGCGAGATCTTGGCGACCTTGGGAACGGTCATTCGCCGGAGCGGTCACCAGGTGTTGTGCGAGGTGGACGGCGGGATCACCATGGATAGCTACCCCGGGGCGCTCGAACAGGCGCTGCTTAATCTGATCAACAATGCCCTGGTGCATGCCTTCCCCAATGGCGCGCAAGGACAGATCCGCATCGCGGCCTGCCGGCATGCCGACGACTCGGTAGAAATTAGCGTTGCCGACGACGGCATCGGCATCCCGCAAGCCAATCTGGTGCGCGTGTTCGAGCCATTCTTTACCACCCGGCTGGGGTAGGGCGGCAGTGGCCTGGGGCTGCACGTGGTCTACAACCAGGTGACGACCGCGCTGTGCGGCAACGTGCAGGTGGTGAGCGAGCCGGGTCACGGCGCCTGCTTCACGCTGCGGGTGCCGCGGGTGGCGCCGACCAGTCCGTCCCCATCGTAGATCAATTTGTTGTTTTCAAGATGTTTGCAAAATGAAATTATTGATGTTTCCTTGTATCGTATGCCATGGCGTTAATGCTAGGTGGCCGGCAATCACGCCGGCAGCTCGCACAGCGCGATGGGCTGGCAAACCGAAGGTTTCAGCTTCGTCGCCACCTCGGCCCTGAGTACGCTGACCTTCGCCGGCAGCCCCGCCAACTCGCACTACGGCGCGGCGCTGGACAATGTTTCGGTCACCGCGGCTGTGCCTGAGCCGGAAACCTATGCCATGCTGCTCGCCGGCCTGGGCCTGGTGGGCGCGATTGCGCGTCGCCGTCGCTGTGCATAAAAAAAATTCACGGCGGGGTCGCCAAATCCATTTTGAGCGGATATAATTCGGGCCTCAATTCCCTGATAGCTCAGTTGGTAGAGCGACGGACTGTTAATCCGCAGGTCCCTGGTTCGAGTCCAGGTCGGGGAGCCAGAATACGAAGGGCCGCATGCAAATGCGGCTCTTTTTGTTTTTGTGCAACGAAGCCGTTTTCAATGCTACCATCGGCCGGTTTCCGTGCTTCCCCTCCGCCCGGATGCATTCTGCATCAGTTCAAGTACAAGACTACCCCGGCCGAAGGAGCACCGCGTGACGCAGAGAAACCACCTGGTTCACAGCCTGAAGCAGCGTCACGTCACCATGATCGCCTTGGGCGGCGTGATCGGCGCGGGCCTCTTTGTTGGCTCAGCGGCGATCATCGCCACCGCCTCATGGTCTTGGGCCTATCCATTTTATTGAATATGCAGAGCGGCTTTCCGGCGCCGGGCTTGGTCCATCTGACGGCGCATGGCGGGTTCATGCCCAATGGGATCTCGCCCGTGCTGGCCGGCGTGACGGTGGTGATCTTCTCGCTTGGCGGTAGCGAGATTGCTGCCGTGGCGGCGGGCGAATCGGAAAATCCGCGCGACAACGTGAACAAGGCCATCCGCAGCGTGATTTTTCGGGTCATGG
This sequence comes from Duganella sp. GW821-FHT07G03, assembly GCF_059418605.1. Classification (NCBI taxonomy): domain Bacteria; kingdom Pseudomonadati; phylum Pseudomonadota; class Betaproteobacteria; order Burkholderiales; family Oxalobacteraceae; genus Duganella; species Duganella sp. GW821-FHT07G03. The sequence continues at coordinate 730,884 of NZ_JBWKQE010000001.1, read as the reverse complement.
TGTTCTATGTGGGCTCTGTGTCTATCGTGATCCTGTGCCTGCCATGGACCGACACCGTCAATTTGAAGTCGCCCTACGTGTCGCTGTTTAGCCAGGCTGGGTATGGGTGGGCTGCGACGGCGATGAAAGTGGTCCTGTTCGTCTCCTTCATGTCGGTGATGAACTCCTTCCTGTTCTCAAATTCGCGCATGATGTATTCCTTGAGCCAGCGCGGCTATGCGCCGGCGCTGTTTGGCCGCACCAATGCACGCGGAGTCCCGCTCAATGCGCTGGCGCTCAGTTTTACCGTGTGCGCAGGCATCCTGGCGCTGCACTTTGCCAGCGGCGGTGATCTTTTTCTGATGCTGGCCAAGAGCAGCGGCGCCTTTATCATGACGGTGTGGATGTTCATTATCCTGGCGCACGGGAGGATGCGTCAGGCGTCGCCAGCGTCCGAGATCGGCTGCACGCCCTACAAAGCCTGGCTCTTCCCGTTCGGCAATGCCATCGCGCTACTGACGCTGCTGGCGGTGCTGGTGTCGCAGGCTTTCAATCCCGACTCGCGCTTTCAGTTCGTGTTGATGGGCGTGATCGCACTGGCTATCGTCGGCTCCTATTTCATGCTGCGCACGCGGCTGGCGTTTGGGGTTTTGCGGTCGTAGCCTGAACAGCGCTTTCTTCTTCGGCGTGACAAAGAAAAACACCGGCGCCGGGTAGGCGATCGCGACATTTTTCTCGATGATCAGGTCGGGCCCGCGCGTCCTGGCCAGCGCTTCGGTCAGGAGTTCGAGGATGTAACCCGCCCAGGGCTCGCGCTGGCTGAATTTCGGGACGCCCAATTCTTCGGCAGCGACGCGCATGCACATCAGGCTGACCAGTAGTGCAAGAATTATTCGCATGGTTATGTCTCCCTGCTGAGCCGATTATAGGTGTACTCGGCGGGCATGTGGTGGTCGGCGTGTTGCCGCGGCATGCGCTCGGCGTTAATTTCCTGCATGGGGCTTTTGCATTTTGGCACGCAAATCTCACCGAAATGCGCGATTCCGGTGGACGGGAATCTTGCACCTCGGTATTCTGAATCTTATTTCTGGCCGGAAGGAAAAGCGATGGTCATCTCAGTCGAAGCGGTCGATCAGGTGCGACGGGTGCGTGAGCTGGAGCGCGAAGTGGCGCTGTTGCGCAGCACCCTGGCCGCCCTGCCGGCTGGCGGCAGGGACCAGGAATGGAAAGATGAGGTCGTCCGCTTGCTGAGCGAAGTGGTCTTGTTCCGTCTCTCGCTGGACCAGGAAACCGTGCTTTCATCTTTTAAAAATAACTAGAGGTAGATCATGAGCGAGGAAAACAAGGAAGTTGTGTACGGGACCGAAGACTTGTTGATGAGTCTGTGCAACTCGGTGACCCGTGTCCTGAACGTCGCCACCCAGAGCAAGGTCAATTATTCCGGCATGGTGCAGCGCATCACCAAGACCGGCCTCAAGCCCGATATCGGCTGTTTCGTGCTGTTCGACGGCGGCTTCACCGGCCTGGTGGTGCTGAACTTCGCGGCCGACACGGCCATGGAACTCTACGAACGCTATATGTTGCACATGGGCATGCCGAAGTCCGAGCTGGCCAGTTCCCACACGTCGGACGAGGTGTCCAACATCCTGGGCGAGCTGATGAACCAGATCGTCGGCGACTTCACCGGCAAGGTGCGGCGCGAGCTGCAAACCAATATCACGCAGAACCAGCCGAAAATGCTGGTGCTGAACAAGCAGGTGATGCTGAGCGTGGACACACCGTTGGATCGCCCTGAGATGCGGCGCGTCACGTTTTATACGGAAAAGAGTAATATCTTTTATCTGGAGCTGGCGATCGACCGAACCGAGTTCATCCGTTTGCACGATTTCGACTCCAGCGAGGTGGGCGATCCGGACGCGCTGATGGACCGGGAGCGCGGCAATCAGGGCGGTGAATCGGCGGCCCTCTCGGCTTCGGCGGAAGATGAAGCCAACGACGAGCTGCTGAGGTCGCTGGGTATGTAGGGCGATCCGAGACTTGTGCTATTAAAGCCACCACGACCGCCCGGGATAAGACTATGATCAAAAGCAAGGGCCGTGGTTGTCGGTTGGGGGCGGCCCAGTGACTTACCCTCACGGAGGCACGACATGGACAAGCACACCCTTCTTGGCAGCCTGCGGCTCGGGCACAAGTTCCTGATCCTGAGCCTGATCGCGGTGATCCTGGCCAGCATTCCTACCTGGCTGTACATGCGCGAAGCCGGCAAGGGACTCGATGCTTATCTGGACGAGCGCGCCGGCATGCCGGCCGTGGTGAGTGGCCTGCGCATGGTGCAGCTGACCCAGCAGCATCGCGGTCTGTCTGCGCTGGTGCTGGGTGGCGCCACCTCGGACGACAAGCGCGCGGCCAAGCAACAGGAAGCCGACAACGCCTATGCGGCCACCGACGCCCTGGTCAAGACCCTGCACGACCCCGTGCTCGATGCGGCCTGGTCGCAGGCGCGCAGCGACTGGCAGACTTTGCGTTCCCAAGTGTCGTCGAAGAGCCTGACGGTGCCGCAAAGCTACGCCGCGCATACCGCACTGATGCCCAAGCTGCTGAAGGTGAACGACCTGATCGGCGATTACTACGGCCTCAGCCTTGATCCCGACCGCGACACCTACCAGCTGATCCAGGCCATGTTTTATCAGCTGCCCTATCTGTCCGAGGAGCTCGGCAAGACCCGCGCCAAGGGCGCCGGCCTGCTGGCGAGGAAGGAGGCCAGTCCGGCCGACCGGCTGCTGCTGTCGTCCATCGTGGCGCGCGTGACGGACCGGCTGGACCAGACCCTGACCGCCTTTGGCAAAGCCGCCCGCTTCAACCCTGACTTCGAGACCACGCTGGCGCCGGCCATGCGCGAGGCCGCCCAGGCTGCGGCCAAGATCACCGACCTGGCCCTCCATGAGATCGTGCAGCCGGAGGCGCTGACCTATTCGGCGGAGAATTACGTGGTGCTGGCGACCCAGGCCATCGACCTGCAGTTTGCGCTCAACGCCGTCGCCAGCAAGCAGCTGGACGCCCTGCTGGACGAGAAGATCCGCGCCTTCTACACCACCCGCTGGATGATGCTGGGCGCTATGCTGGCCTTGCTGGCGCTGGCCGGCTATGTGGCGCTGCTGATTGCGCGTTCGGTGACGCGGCCATTGAGCAGCGCCATCGCCGTCGCGCAGAGCGTTGCGCGCGGCAACCTGGTGAGCGACTTCGACGTCGGCGCGCCCAACGAGGTGGGGCAGGTGCTGCGCGCGCTCAAGGATATGAACGACAGCCTGCGCGGCATCGTCGGCGACGTGCGGGGCAGCATCGACCATATCAGCGCCGCCACCCGCGACATCGCCAGCGGCAACGCCGATGTGTCGGCGCGGCTGGAATCGCAGGCCTCCAACCTGGAGGAGACGGCCTCGTCGATGGAGCAGCTGACTTCCACCGTCAGGCAGAACGCCGACAACGCGCGCCAGGCCAACCAGCTGGTGATCAGCGCCGCCGATGTCGCCAGCCGGGGCGGCGCGGTGGTGTCGCAGGTGGTGCAGACCATGGGCGAGATCAACGAGAGTTCGCACAAGATCGTCGACATCATCAGCGTCATCGACGGCATCGCTTTCCAGACCAACATCCTGGCGCTGAACGCCGCCGTGGAAGCGGCGCGCGCGGGCGAGCAGGGCCGCGGCTTCGCCGTGGTGGCGTCCGAGGTGCGCAACCTGGCGCAACGCTCGGCCGCCGCCGCCAAGGAAATCAAGGAGTTGATCAACCGCAGCGTCGAGCGGGTCGAGGTCGGCAACCGGCTGGCCGACCAGGCCGGCGAGGCGATGGGCGAGATCGTCACCAGCGTGCAGCGCATCACCATCATCATGTCGGACATCGCCACCGCCTCGGCCGAGCAGGGCGTGGGCATCGAGCAGGTCAACGACGCGGTCACGCAAATGGACGACACGACCCAGCAAAACGCCGCCCTGGTCGAGCAGACGGCGGCGGCTTCCGCCAGCCTGGAAGAGCAAACCCAGGCCCTGGTCCAGGCCATGAGCCACTTTGTGCTGGGGAACGAGAAACCGGCCGCCGCCGCCGCGCACCGCCCGGCGGCAAGGCCTGTTGTGCAACAACAACGTTTGGCGATCCGGCATGGCTAAACAACAAGCTTGATCGATCGGTCATCGAAGGCGGTGCGGCGGGCTGTCTAGCCTTTTATTATTCAGTCCGCCCTGCTGATGCACCAAATTTCTAACAGTAAATTCCCATTTGCTTATATTGCTCTTGCAATACCTGCTATCAATGAAAGAAAATACCGCCTTTCTGCAAGACGGTGCATTCTAGACATCGAAAAACGGCCTCACATCCGCTTGCACCGCCACGGACACGTTAGATGACCGGGTGGTATCAAAAAGAAAGAGAGAACAGGAGACACTGTTTTTAACTCTTTGCCTTACCTCAAATCGGGAAATTGAATGATCAAACTGTCGAAGATGCACAAGCGCCTACTGGCGCTGAGCGCCGTGATGCCTATCGGTACCGCCATGGCACAAACCGCCGCTGAACCGCAGCTGGAAACCGTCACCGTCACCGCCCAGCGCCGTGCCGAAAACATCAAGGACGTGCCGGTCTCCGTCACGCTGTTGAAGGACGAGAAGCTGGACGTGCTGCTGTCCGGCGGCCAGGACATCCGTGTGCTGGCAGGCAAAGTGCCGTCGCTGAACGTGGAGTCGTCGAACGGCCGTACCTTCCCGCGCTTCTACATCCGCGGCTACGGCAACACCGACTTCAGCACCTTCGCCTCGCAGCCGGTTTCTCTGGTGTACGACGACGTGGTGCAGGAAAACGGCATCCTGAAAGGTTACCCGATGTTCGATGTGGCTGGCGTGGAAGTGCTGCGCGGCCCGCAGGGTACGCTGTTCGGCCGCAACACCCCGGCCGGCGTGGTCAAGTTTGAATCCGAAAAGCCGAACACCAAGAAGGTGGAGGGTTATTACAACCTGTCGTGGGCGACCCACAACACCATCAACGCCGAAGGCGCCGTCAACGTGCCGCTGACCAGCGAATGGGCGATGCGCGTGTCGACCCTGCGTCAGCACCGCGACAACTTCGTCGACAACACCTTCACCAAGCAGAACGATGTGCTGGAAGGCTACAACGAACACGCCGAGCGCGTGCAGTTCCTGTACACCCCGAGCACCACCTTCAACGCCTTGTTCAACGTGCATTCGCGCACCACCGACGGCAGCGCCCGCCTGTTCCGCGCCAACCTGATCAAGAAGGGCAGCAACGACTTCGCCGACGGTTACAGCTTCACCAAGATCGCCACCAACGGCCAGAACATGCAGAGCCTGAGCACCAACGGCGCCAATGCCCGCCTGAGCTGGGACCTGGGCGCGGTCAAGCTGTTCTCGATCACCGGCTACGAAGCCGTGGACAACTACTACAGCCGCGGCGACATCGACGGCGGCAGCCCGGCCGGCCCTGGCTTCATCCCGTTCCAGGTGCAGACCGGTGGGGGGCTGAGCGGCCTGCATCAGTACACCCAGGAATTCCGCGTCGAGTCGAAGAACCCGGGTCCGCTGAACTGGCAGAGCGGCGTCTACTACTTCAAGGAAAGCGCCAGCGGCTACAGCGACAACTTCGACAGCGACACCCAGCTGCAGACCTCGCACCTGGCCAGCCACCAGAACAACACCGCTGCCGCGGTGTTCGGCTCGCTGACCTATGACGTGTCGGAGCAGCTGGTGCTGCGCGGCGGCCTGCGCTACACCCACGACAAGAAGGACTTCGCCACCACCTCGCGCGTCAACGTGAAGCAGACCGGTCCTGACTCGGTCGACGAGAGCAAGAACAAAGCCAACTGGGACATGAGCGCGACCTACAAGATCAACCAGGACGTCAACGCCTACGCCCGCGTAGCGACCGGCTTCCGCGCGCCGAGTATCGCCGCCGCGTCGCAATTCGTACCGATCACCGTGGCCGATGCGGAAACCATCGTCTCGTACGAGGCCGGTATCAAGGCCGACCTGTTCAACCGCCGCGCCCGCGCATCGGTCAGCATCTACAACTACGATGTGAAGAACCAGCAGCTGACCGTGGTTGGCGGCACTTCCAATGTGACCAAGCTGATCAACGCAGCCAAGACCGTCGGTCGTGGCCTGGAAGCGGACTTCGAAGCCTTTGTGACGCCTGATTTCAAGGTCACCGCTGGTGGTTCGTACAACTTCACCAAGATCGAAGATCCATCGCTGTCGGTCGCCAAGTGCGGTTCGTGCACCGTGACCGATCCGCTGAACGCGGCCGGCCGCGTCAGCATCGACGGCAACCCGCTGCCGCAAGCGCCCAAGGTCATCCTGAACGCCACCGCGCGCTACAACTGGGCGCTGGCTGACGGCAACCTGTTCGTGCTGACCGACTGGGCCTACCGCAGCAAGATCAACTTCTTCCTGTACGAAGCCAAGGAATTCACCGGCAAGGCCATGGTGGAAGGCGGCCTGCGCGTGGGTTACAACTGGCAGGGCGGCAAGTATGAAGTGGCGGCGTTTGGTCGCAACATCACCAACACCGAGCGTATCGTCGGCGCGATCGACTTCAACAACCTGACCGGTTTCGTCAACGAACCGCGCCAGTTCGGCGTGCAGTTCAAGGGCAGCTTCTGATTTTTTGGAAATTTGCCTGCTAGCCTAGACAGCTAGAAATTGGCCGTATATAATGCGGCCTCTTTTCCCTGATAGCTCAGTTGGTAGAGCGACGGACTGTTAATCCGCAGGTCCCTGGTTCGAGTCCAGGTCGGGGAGCCAGAATTTGAAAGCCGCAGGTGTGCATTGCAACGCTCAAGATCGTTGCAATGCCGCCTGCGGCTTTTTTGTTTTTGCGGTCGGGCTGGATGTAAGATGTTGTTTTCCTCGCCTTTATTGACGGCGCTGCACCGGCGGGCGCAACGATGCCAAGGAATTCCAGATGAAGCTCGTCGCCTTCGATAAGCTGCTGATCGCCGCCTGCTGCGCGATGCTGGCGCTGTACCCCTTGGTCGCAGGGGCGCGCTGGCACAGCAGCAGCGATGTGCACGCCTTGCTGGAATTCTCTTCGTCGCTGGTGGCCGTCACGGCCGGCGTGATGGTGCTGTTGCATTTCCTGACGACGGGACGCTGGTTCTTCCTGTTTATCTCGGTCGGCTTCGTGCAGGTCGGCGCGGAAGAGTTTGTGCACGCGCTGTTTTCCTTTGATCGCCTGTGGCCGGCCGATTTGCCGACCGCGAAGCTGGCGATTTCGACCACCTGGCTGGCCGGACGCTCGGTTTTCGTGCTGGCCCTGATCCTGGCGTATTGCTGCGGTCGTCGGGAAGTGGCGCCGGCCAAGCGGCGCGGCGACGCGCTGCGCTTCAATTTTGCCGGCTTCCTGCTGTCGGCGTTGCTGGCCCTGGTGATCTTCGGCGCGCAACACTTGTCGTCGTCCCTGCGGCAGGGGCAGCCGCTGAAGCAAGCCCTGGAGGCGGGCATCGCCGGCCTGTTCCTGCTGGTCTTCGTGCTCTACTATCGGCAATACGCGCGGACGCGCACGCACAGTCCGCTGATGCTCAGCATACTCGCCTGTATCGTCTTGCAAGTGATGCTGCACCTGTACTTTTCCGGCGCGCGGGAGTTTTACGACGCCCGCTGGGATGTGGCGCACTTGCTGAAATTGCTCGGTTACTTTTTCCCGATCTTCGGCGTCTGGGGCGAGACGATAGCGACGCATCGGCTGGCGCGGCAGCAATACGAGGTGCTGTGCAAGGAAATGGCCGAGCGCCGCCGCTCCGAAGCGGAGCTGGCGACTTACCGCGATCATCTGGAGGAGCTCGTCGCCGAGCGTACCGCTGAGCTGGAGCAGAGCTTGAACAATTTGCGCAGCGCGCAGCACCAATTGCTGCAGGCTGAAAAATTGTCGGCGTTGGGTTCGATGGTGGCGGGCGTGTCGCATGAGCTCAACACGCCGCTCGGCAATGCCCAGATGGCGATCACCACGCTGATCGGCCGCATCGTCGAGATCCATGCCAGCTATGCGGGCAGGGGACTGAAAAAGACCCAGATCGACCAGTTTTTCGACGAGGGCCGCAAGCTGTCCGATATCGCCCGGCGTTCGATCGAGCGCTCGCTTGAACTGGTGACGTCGTTCAAGCAAGTCGCCGTCGACCAGACGTCCGAACAGCGCCGCGCCTTCGACCTGGCCACCGTGGTGCGTGCAACCATCGACTCGCTGCGTCCCAGTTATCAAAACAAGCCCTGGGAGTTCGCGATTGACGTGGCGCCAGGCATCGCCATGGAAAGTTATCCGGGGCCGCTTGAGCAGATCATCTTGAACCTGGTGCAAAACAGCATCCGCCATGGCTTCGATGGGCGCGATCGCGGTTGTATCCGCATAGAGGCCCAGGTCGACGCCGGCGCCGACCACGTCGTGCTGAGTCTGTCGGACGACGGCAACGGTATCGCGCCGGAGCACGTTGGGCGCATTTTCGATCCCTTCTTCACCACCACCCTGGGACGGGGCGGCTCGGGCATCGGCTTGAACGTCACGCATCGGATCGCGACGACCCTGCTGGGTGGGACGATTTGCGTGCATTCGCCGGCGCGGCGCGGCGCCACCTTCACGCTGCGCATACCGCAGCGCGCGCCGGCGCTGATGTAGTTAAATTGGCATCGTTCCCGTGTTATATTCTGGACACTGAATTTGTCCGGGGGATGATGATGTCGAGAAAGTGGCTGCTGGGGATGGGTGTGGTGATGAGCATGATGGCCGCGCGTGCCGAAGTACCCTTGCCGGTGCAAGTACGCCTGACGCATACTGCGCCCGATACCTGGCGCGCCGACTATCGGTTTTCGCAGCCGGTGACGGCAATCCAGTTCGAGCCGGTGGCCGACTTCCGCAAATCCTTCTGGAAGGTGTTGACGCCCGGCGTGACGCTGACCACCGGCGGCGAGCATGACACGCTGGCCGCCGCCAACGGCAAACCGCTGCGGCAGTTCAGCGTGGAAATCTCCACCTTCGATCGACTGCTGGAGAAGCAATACCTCGCCATGGACCGCTACTCCGATGGCGGGCGCCTGATCTACCTGGGCTTCCTGCAAGGCGAGGCCAGGCAGGGCAAGGTGGTGCGCGATATCGCGGCCAACTTCACGCTGGCAGGGCTCGGCAAGGAAACCGTGCTGGTGCCCGCCACCCCGGCCGCACCGTCCAACAGCGCCACGCCATATGCCTACTTCGGTCCGCAGACGCCGGTCACCGCCGGCGAGGCGCAGGTGCTGCTCGACCCTGGCCTGTCCGCCTGGGCCAGGGAAACGCTGCTCGACACCACGGCCAAGATGTCCACCTACTACCGCGCGGCGTACCGGCAACCGCTGCGCCAGCCCTTGCTGCTGCTGGCGGCCGTCAGCGATACCGCCTCGCCTGGCCTGTCGATCAAAGGGGGCGTGGTCGGTGCGCAGATCGTCTACCGTTTCGGCGGCACCGCCCTGCTCACCGCCGAAAGTCCCAAAAAGCGGGAGATGGTGGCCAAGATCGTGGCGCATGAAATGGCGCATCTGTGGCAGAACAATGCGCGCCGCGGCGGCACCAGCGAGCACTCGCCGCCGTGGGTGCACGAGGGCGGCGCCGAAGCCATGGCGCTGGATGGGCTGCTGCGCACCGGCATCTGGAGCGAGGAGCAAGGCCAGGCGTTCACCGCCGCCACGCTGGACGAGTGTGCGAAGCTGGACCACAGCTTCGACAGCTATCGCGGCATCTACGCCTGCGGCTTCGAGCGCTACAGCCAGCTGAAGGTCGACATCGTGCCCCTGTGGCGCGACATGATCAGCGCCGCCGACAGCAAGGGCGAAATCTACAGCGAGGCGATGATCAACTCGCTTGTCGAACGCGCAGGTAAAGCCGCGCCTTGATGTGCGTCAAAGGAGGGGATGGGGCGCTACTTATCATGGTAGTCCAACCACTTGAAGGAGGCTGCCATGGCTAACAGTTTGATGCGTATAGATCCTTTCCGCGACCTTGCCCGTTTCGATCCCTTCCGCGACATGGATGAAATGTTCCGCGACTTTGCGCCGGCGGCATGGCGCGGCACCGACGTGGCGCCGCGCATGCGGATGGATGTGAGCGAGACCGATAAGGAGTATCTGGTCAAAGCCGAAATCCCGGGCGTGCAGAAGGAGGACATCAAGGTGGCCGTCAACGGCAACCAGGTGTCGCTGAGCGCCGAGATCAAGGACGAGCAGCAGGCCGGCACCAACAAGACCGGCGCCCTGCGCAGCGAACGCTACTACGGACAATTGCAGCGCAGCTTCAGCTTGCCGCAGGACGTGGATGACGACCAGGCCGAGGCGCGCTACGAAAACGGCGTGCTGCACCTGACCCTGCCGAAAAAAGTCGGCACCGGCGGCAAGCAGCTGTCCATCCAGTAATCAGTGCGAGGGGGCGTTGCAGGCCGGGTCGGCATCCCAGCGGCCCGAGCAGATGCGCGAGCGGCACAGCATGCCTTCGATCAGCCCCAGCTGCTTACAGCGCGCCAGCAGTTGCGCCGTGCTGTCGCCCTCCTGGCGCTCGACCACGTCGCGGCTGCGCTCCGGCAGCACGGTGGTCGGCTTGTTTGAATGCGCGACCAAAGCGGTGAGCAGGGCGACATCGGTATCGCCGGAAGTCGCTGCCGGTGCGGCGACGGCGGGATGGGCCGCTGGCAGGCGTGCGGCGGGCGCGGTGGCGGTGCCTGCGGCGCCTGGCTGTCTGTGTGCCGGGCCGGCCGCGCGTGGCGCTTCGAACCTCGCCAGCGTGTGCGCGGCCGGGGTTGTTGCTGCGGATGGCGGGTGAGACGCCGGCGCCGGCGGTGGTGATGGCCGGGCTATCGATTCATTCACGATCGCCGCCGCCTGTACGGCCGGCGCAGTGGCGGTAGCTTGCGCCTCCACGGCTTCCAGTGGCCGCCGCTCGAAATGCGTGCGCACGCTGCTGCGGCTGCGCGCGAATGAGCCCGGGGTGAGCGTGTCATCGTGCACCAGCCAGGCGACCGCGCAGATGGTCACCACCAGCAGGCCCAGGCCGACGGTCCAGCCATCGATGGCCCAGCCGCCGGTGCGGGGTGGTTTGGACGCTGTCTTCGGACCATGTTCCAGATGCGCCAGTATGCGTTTTCCGCCGTCCGCCGCCACGCGGTTGGAGTTCATCAGGTCGGGTTTTTGCTTCGACGTATCCACGGTATTTCCTCCGAATTTGATCTGGTCTTTCACGCCGCTTGCTGGAGCGCCTACGATGAAGCGTTCTAGCACCTCAGTGTCCGATCTGCGGCGCGACCTTGCTTTGACGGAGCGCACCATGTTTCTCTTTTCAGTCTTGCTGTTTTTCATCTTGGCTTGCGTGGGCGCATGGCTGGCGCTGTTTCCTGCTGGGCGAGACGTGGTGGCGCAGTCGATGTCGGCCATCGGCCGGCGCATCGAACAAGGATTGCGCGGCGGCTACCGGCAGGGCGCGCAACAGGTGTCGCTGGCGGGACGCAGCGCCGGCGGCGGCGTGCTGCGCGCGTTGAAGTTTTTGCAGCGCCGCTATCTATTGCTGCTGTCGGCCGCGGTGCTGCTGACCGTGCCGCCGATGCTGGCGCTGGTGCTCAGCGGACGCAGCATGCTGGGCGGCTACGACGGCGATAGCCATGCCATCAACGACCAGGTCGCCGATCTGCTGAAGGGCGAGCAGCTGGCGGCGCCGGCGCCGTTGCCGCCGCCGGTCTTCACCACGGCGGAGGTGACGCTGGTGCGCCCGCTGCTCGACGGCGCCAACCGCAACTGGCGGCTGCTCGATCCCGACTTCGCCCAGCGCCTGCTGCTGGTGTTCAGGATCATGAAAGAGAACCACGGCTACGACATGGCGATCCTGGAGGGCTACCGCAGCCCGGAGCGGCAGAACGCGCTGGCCGCCGCCGGTCCCAGCGTGACCAACGCCAAGGCCTTCCAGAGCTACCACCAGTTCGGCCTGGCGGCGGACTGCGCCTTCCTGCGCGACGGCAAATTGCTGATTTCCGAAAAAGATCCGTGGGCGATGCGCGGCTACCGCCTGTACGGCGAGGCGGCCGAAGCGGTCGGCCTGCGCTGGGGCGGCCGCTGGACCATGATGGACTTCGGCCACACCGAGTTGCGGGTGGCGGGCACCGTGCGCAAATAGCACGGCGCGGGGCGATGATTGTGCTGCCTCAAGTAATCCCTGCTTTGTTGGTGGCAACATTGTTCGGTCCGCTTGCTGCTCAGGCGCTGTCGTTCAAGCCGGCCTCCACCCATGATGCGAAGAATCTGGTACTTCCTCACCGATACCCGCCACCTGACCATCATCGGCCTGACTGCGATGGCGGCCCTGTTCTACCTCGGCGCGCAAGTGCTGGAGCTGGCCCTGGTCTGGGCGCTGGCGGCCACCGCGCTGATGCTGCTGCTGGCCGGTCTGGTCTGGCTGTGGCGGCGCCGGCGCGCCCGCCGCGAATCCGAGCAGCTGGGCGCGGCCATCGGCGCCCAGGCCGCCGCCGAGGCGCCGCCGCAGGACCAGTCCGGCGCCGAGGTCAAGCTGATCCGCGACGACATGCTGAAGGCGATCGACACCATCCGCGGCTCGAAGATGGGCCTCGTGTCCGGCACGCGTGCCTTGTACGAGCTGCCGTGGTTCCAGGTCTTCGACAAAGGCGTGATGGACGACGCCGAGGGGCGCGAGATCGACTTCCGCAACACCATCATCATCGCCACCTCCAACGCCGGCTCGGCCGCCATCATGCAGGCTTGCCTGAACCAGGAAACCCCGCCGACCGAAACCGCGCTGGAGGAACTGCTGCGGCCCCACCTGGTCAAGCATTTCAAGCCGGCCTTCCTGGGCCGCCTGAAAGTGGTGCCGTACTACCCGATACCGGACGCGGTGCTGGTGCAGATCATCGCGCTCAAGCTGGAGCGCATCGGCCAGCGCATCCGCGATCACCACCGCGCGGAGTTCAGCTACGACCAGGCGCTGGTCGAAGCGGTACTGGCGCGCTGCACCGAGGTCGATTCCGGCGCCCGCAATGTCGACCATATCCTCAACGGCAGTCTGCTGCCGGAGATCGCCGAGGCGGTGCTGCAGCGGATGTCGGAAGGCGCCGCCATCGGCAAGATCAAGGTCGGCGCCAGCAAGCAAGGCCAGTTCAAATACACCATCAGATAGCCTGGAGGCGGACCATGTTCAGCATCGCTCAACTGCTACAACCCATCAGCGCAGCACAGCCCTGCGGCGAGGACGTCGCCTTCAGCGCGGAGGTGGACCAGATCGCGCAGGCTCGCATGCACGACGACCCCACACTGGACCAGGGTGAATGGATCGCCGCCCTGAAGGAGGCCGACTGGCCGCTGGTCGCCAGCCGCAGCGCCAGCATGGTCGCCAGCCGCAGCAAGGATATGCGGCTGGCGGTGTGGCTGGCCGAGGCGTTCGCCAAAACGCGCGGCCTGCGCGGCTTGGGCGACGGCTACGCAGTGCTGAGCGGATTGTGCGAACACTATTGGGACGGCATGTTCCCCGTCGCCGACGACGGCGACTACGAACAACGCATCGGCAACCTGTTCTGGCTACTGGCCCGCACGCCGGTGCTGGTCAAGGAGATACCGCTGACCGAAGGCGCGGCGCTGCTGCCGGAGGCCGAGTACTGCCTCGCCATGCTGACCGGCCTGGAAGATATCGTTGACCGGCGCTTGGGCGCGGACGGCCCAGGCTTCAGCGCCGCCAAGGACTGCCTGCAGGCCGTGATTCGAAGCGTGACCCCGGCTGGCGGTGTGCCGGCATTGGCGGTCCTCGGTGACGCCCCCGCGGGCCAAGTGGCCGTGGTTGCCAACGGCACGCCGCAAGACCGTCGCCAGGCGCTGGCGCAGCTGCGGGGGGTGGCCGATTTCTTCCGCCGCACGGAGCCGCACAGCCCCGTCGCCTACCTGGCCGACAAGGCCGCCAGTTGGGGCGACATGCCGCTACATGTCTGGCTACGCGCCGTGATCAAGGACCCCGCCGCCATCTCCAGCGTCGAGGAGTTGTTAGGCGCGCAAACCGCCGGCGAATGAGTAATATCCTTGAGGAAATATTTCTTTTAAGGCTATAGTTTTCCCTCAAATGGTGCTAGCATGGATTGAAAGGCCCATCCATCTCCATTTTGAGGACTGCTATGAACAACCTGAAAATTGGCACTCGCCTCGGTTTCGGCTTTTCACTCATCCTGTTGATGCTGACGGCGATGACCATCATCGGCATCCTCCGGCTGAGCAGCGCCAGTTCGCTGACCGACCACATGATCAACGAGAAGATTCGCGACGAGCGGCTGATCGCGGAGTGGGGCAAGATCATCGAGGTGAACGCCGCACGCACCACCGGCGCCTGGATGGTCGCCGATCCCGCCGACCAGAAGAAGCTGGAAGGCATGATGGCCGAATCGTCCGGCCGAGCGACCAAGATCCAGGACCAGATCGGCGCCAGCATCGAGGACGAGGAGCTCAAGCCCCTGTTCAAGAAGGTGCTTGATACGCGCAAGACCTACACCGACATCCGCAAGGCCGTCTTCGCCGCCAAGAATGCCGGCGATCTCGAAAAGGGCAAGAGCCTCTACGAAGGCGACATGGCGCAAAGCCGCGTGCTCTATCTGGACGCGCTGAAAAAATTCGCCGACAAGCAGGCCGACTTGCTGGACCAGGCGGCAGTCGAGATCCAACAGCAGTACACCAGCGGCCGCACCTTGCTGGTGTTACTGGGATTGGCCGCGATTGTCATGGGCGTGTTCGCCGCATGGTGGATCACGCGCACCATCACCCATCCAATTAACGAAGCGGTGAAGGTGGCGGAGACGGTATCGTCGGGCGACCTGACCAGCGACATCCAGGTGAGCAGCAGCGATGAAACCGGCCAGTTGATGAGCGCCCTCAAAACCATGAACACGAACCTGGTCAACATCGTCGGCCAGGTGCGTAATGGCACCGACCTGATGGCCCACGCGTCCACCGAGATCGCCGCCGGCAACCACGACCTGTCATCGCGCACCGAGCAGCAAGCCAGCTCCTTGCAGGAAACCGCATCCTCGATGGAGGAGCTGACATCGACCGTGCGCTTCAACGCCGAGAACGCGCGCGAGGCCAACAAGCTGGCCGTCAGCGCATCGGAAATCGCTAGCCGTGGCGGCGCCGTGGTGGGGGAAGTGGTCAGCACCATGGGCTCGATCAACGACTGCTCGCGCAAGATCGTCGACATCATTTCGGTCATCGACGGCATCGCCTTCCAGACCAATATCCTGGCCTTGAACGCGGCGGTGGAAGCGGCACGCGCCGGCGAGCAGGGACGCGGCTTTGCCGTGGTGGCATCCGAGGTGCGCAACCTGGCGCAGCGCTCGGCCGCCGCCGCCAAGGACATCAAGGGCCTGATCGACGATTCGGTGTTGAAGGTGGCGCAGGGTTCGGACCTGGTCGACAAGGCAGGGCAGACCATGAGCGAGATCGTCGTCAGTATCGGCCGTGTCACGCAGATCATGACCCAGATCAGCCACGCCAGCGAAGAACAGAGCATCGGCATCGCGCAGGTGAACGACGCGATCACGCAGATGGACCAGGTAACGCAGCAGAACGCGGCGCTGGTGGAGGAGGCCGCAGCGGCGGCTGAATCGATGCAGGAGCAATCGGCCAAGCTGGCCGACGTGGTCAGCGTGTTCAAGCTTGGTGCGACGCAGATGGCGACGCAAGCGCGTGCCTTGCCGCCTGTGCGGCCGCGCGATGCGCTGCGGCCCCTGCGTCCGGCGCCGGCAGTGAGGGCTCCGGCCCGCAAGGTGCTGGCCGCGGCGCCCAAGCGCGCGGCAGTCGCCTCCGCCAAGGATGGCGACTGGGAAGAGTTCTAAGCGCGGCCCGCGCCTTCGGTACAATGGCGGTCTATGACGACCAGTACCGACGGCGCCGCCGCACCATCCACTCCACGTTCCACGCGCGCGCTGTGCGCTGCCTGTCTGCGTCCACAGCAGACCTGCATTTGCCGCTGGGTCGCGGCTCTGCCGAACCAGGTGGAAGTGCTGATCCTTCAACACCCGATGGAAGTGAACAACGCCAAGGGCAGCGCGCGCCTGTTGCATCTGAGCCTGGCCGGCAGCCGGCTGGAAGTGGGCGAGGCCTTCGCACCGGAGCGCTTGCAGGCGCTGTTGTCGCCCGAGCGCCGCAGCGTGCTGCTGTATCCCGACACGGCGGCCGATAAGTCGCTGGGCCTGGCCGCGGCGCAGCCTTTCAATCCGGTCTGGCTGCGCGAACCGCAGCTCCTGCGGTTGGTGGTGCTGGACGGGACCTGGCGCAAAAGCCGCAAGATGCTGTACCTGAATCCAGCGCTGCAAGGCTTGCCGCGCCTGCCGCTGCGCGATACGCCGCCGTCGCACTACCTGATCCGCAAGGCGCACCTGCCGGACCAGCTGTCGACACTGGAGGCCACGGTCTACGCGCTGGCCCAATTGGAAAACGATATAAACAAATTCAATCCGTTGATCGATGCCTTCGACGGCTTCGTCGCCCAGCAGGCCGGCTACGTCGCGCGGCCGCCGTCAGGCGATCAGCTTTAAGCCCGGCGGCAGGGCTTCGCCCAGCATGCGTTTTTCGTCGGCCTGATCGAGCTGCACCACCTCGCGCACCATCGCGCTCCAGTTGGCCGGCGCGCCAACGGCGGCAAGGCGCCGCAGGATTTCCGCCCGCAGCGTTTCACCGATGTCGCGGGTGCGGTCGCCCGTCATGCGCGCCAGATGGGCTGCGGCGAAACCGGCCGGCTCCACCTTTTTCCAGTCCAGCGACAGGATCGCTGCCAGCCAATGTTCGACGACGGCTGTTTCCACCACATCGTGCGCACTGCCGTGGAAGGGTTGGCGCGCGCCGACCCGGCTCAAGCCCCACAGGAAGCGCGCCTGTGCCGCTTCGGCTTTGCCGGCGGCCTTGGTCGCCGCTTCGAGCTGACCCAGCATCCACGCGCCGATTTCGGCCTTGTAGTTGCCGGGGATGCGTTCCAGCGATGCGCCCAGGCGCAGCATGTCTTCCTCGCTGCCGTTGACCAGCGTGTGCGGGCGGCGTCCGCGTTCCTGGGCGTCGGCCTGCACGTTGAAGGCGAAATCGTCCAGCACGCGCAACTGCGCTTCCACACTTAAGCCGCCGGCCACGCGGCGCCACAGCGTCCACCATTCGGCGCAGACTTGGCTGTCCTTGTGGTGCTGGATGCCGGTGTCGAACATGGCCCACAGCTGCTCGATGCGCCATGCGTCCAGCGTGTAGCCGAAGCCGGGACGCAGGCAGTAACCGCTCAGGTTCAGCCACGCGCGTTCGTGTTCGGACGAACGGCGGCGGCCTTTGGCGCGCTGCATCAGTGCGTCGAACAGGCGGCGCAGCAGCGGCGTGGCCCAGCTCTCGCGGCTGCCCAGCAGGTGTTCGAGCTGCGCTCGCAGCTGCTTGACTTCCTTGATGTCGACCTGCTGCGCGCGACTGCCGAAAATGCGGTCGATCTTGTCGATGGCGGCGTCGAAGCCGGTCGGCATCGGCGCTTCCTGCGGCGCCGCAGCATCGGCTTCGCCATCATCGACGGCGGCTTCGCCGCGCAGCTGGAACTCCAGCAGCCAGCGTTGGGCGCCTTCGATGGCGACGCAATGTACGTCCAGCGTACCGACCTCGCTCAGCGTGGCGGCCAGCTGCACCGGGATCTCCTTGCGGGCGTCGGCGTTGCTGCTGTCGCGCAGCACGGTGGCGATCGGCGGCAGCTGGATGTATTCGTCGGCTTGCAGCTCGACCAGCTCACCGGCTTGCGGCGGCGCGGTTTCGGAGATCGACGAGGCCAGATGGAAGCGCACCGGCCGGCCGAGACGCAGCGCGAAGGTGCGGTCGGCCAGCAGGATCTCGCGGCTCTCGACGCTGCCGCGTGGCAGGATGCAGATCGCGCGGCGCGGCTTGTCCTGGCGCGCTTCGTCGTCGAGCAGCAGGAAGTAGCTGCGCGGCGAACCGCCGCCGATCACCGGCGCTTGTCCGGCCTGGCCCAGCGCGTAGGCGACGCCGCCGCGCGCCACCGCTACATCCGGATTGTCGTTGTGCAGAACTTGCAGCGGCTGTCCGCGCCAGTTGGCCAGCGTGGCTTCAAGGCGGCTGGCCAGCGCGTCGGCGCGGAACACGCCGCCGTTGAGCAGCAGCGTGTCCGGGATGGGGATGGCGGCGCGGTCGTCGGCAGTGAGGCCCAGAGCCTCGCGCGCGGCTGCCGCGTGCTGGCGCAGGAAGCTGGCCAGGTGGCGCGTGATGGCCGCGTCGCTGGCGTAGGGCAGGCCGAATTCGACGATGGCGCCACGGCCGCGCCGCGCGGGTTCCTGCTCTTCGTTGAGGGGGAAGAAACCGTCCACCACCAGCGCCGCGACTTCTTCGCGCGTCAGGTCGGCCGAACGCGAGCCGCCGATCAGGCGCGAGCCGGAACCGAGCAGGGTGACGGTGGTGCGCTCCGGCGCATCGGCGGCCAGCAGTAGCTCCTTCGCCGCCCGGCAGCGTTCCGCCAGTTGCGACAGGCTGCTGGCGGACAAACGCGCCGCCGCAGCTCCGGCATTCGACGCCATGCGCGTCTCGACCAGATGCGCCAGCGCGAGATCCATGTTGTCGCCGCCGAGGATCAGATGGTTGCCCACGCCGATACGGCTGATCTGCGGCTGGCCTTCGATCATCTCAACCTTGATCAGACTGAAGTCGGTAGTGCCGCCGCCGACGTCGCACACCAGCACCAGACGGGTGTCCGCCAGGTCCGTGGACAGCGTCGCGCGCTGGCGGAACAGCCAGTCGTAGAACGCCGCCTGCGGTTCCTCCAGCAGGCGCAAGGCGGGCAGGCCGGCCATGCGCGCCGCCTCCAGCGTCAACGCGCGCGCGCCTTCGTCAAACGATGCGGGTATCGTCAGCACCAGCTGTTGATGTTCCAAGGGATGCGCAGGGAAGCGCGCATTCCACGCCGCCCGCACATGCGCCAGGTACGACGCGCTGGCGGCCACCGGCGACACCTTGGCCACATCGGCTTCCGCGCCCCACGGCAGTATCGGCGCCATGCGGTCGACCTGGGGATGCGACAGCCAGCTCTTGGCGCTGGAGACCAGCCGCCCCGGCACCTGCGCGCCCAGCTTGCGCGCCAGACGGCCGACCACCACCTGCGACAGGCCCGCGACATCCGCCGAAGGCCAAGGCAGTTGCAGGTCGCCGTCCGCCAGCTCGCCCGGCGCCGGGTGATAGCGCAGCGAAGGCAGCAAGGCGCCGGCGCCGACTTCGCCGGGCGCCACCAGCTGCTCGATCTCGAACAGGCGGATCTGCGCGCTGCCCGGCTCCGAATAAGCCAGCACCGTGTTGGTGGTGCCGAGATCGATGCTGACGACGTATTGACTCATACTCAGGCGGCGCGGACGTCGAACTCCACCTTCCAGCGCTGGCCGTCGTTGGATACTGCCTGCAGCTCCAGCGTGCCCGACTCGGTCGCCATCGCATGCAGGCGTACCTGCACCACGTCGCTGGTCTGGCGGCCTTCCGGCGACAGCGTCGCCTGAATCTCGTTCAACTCGATCAGCTCATCGGCGCTCCAGAAGTCCAGCAGGTCGCCGATCTGGTCCTGGCGGCGCACCGACGAACCGAAGAAGCGGAACTGCACCGGCTCGCCGACCACCAGGCCGAATTCCTGGTTCGGCAGTTCGATCTCGCTGCCTTCCTCCATGCCGAACGGCGCCACGCACAGCGCCTGGATCGGCGGCTCCATGCCGGGGATGGCCGGCATCGACGATTCGATCGCCACATAATAGGAACGCGCCGTGCCGCCGCGAATGCGCACACCGCTGCCGCGACGCACGTAGCTGTAGTAGGCCGCGCCGCGCGCCACCGCCAGGTCCAGGTCCGCACCGCCCAGCATGCGCGCAGGCTCGGAGCCTTCCAGGTACAGCCAGTCGTTGATGGCGCCCATGATGCGCTGCGACAGCAGCTCCGACTTGAACACGCCGCCGTTGAACAGCACCGCCGTTGGATGCAGGAAGGTCGCGTCGGCGCTTTGCTTGCCGACGTAGCCTTCCAGTTCGCTGGTCGCGGCCAGCTGGCGCGCCAGGAAGGCGGCCAGATGGCGCGTGATGCCCGCGTCCTGCGCATACGGCAGGCCAAGCTGCGTCAGGCCCGCGCGCGTGCGCACCGCCGGACGTGCCGACGCTTCCACCTGCGGGAAGAAGCCGTCGAGGATGAAGGTGGTCACTTCGTCGCGCGTCAGTTCGGTGCGGATCGAACCGCCGATCAGTTTCGAGCCACGGCTCGGCACCACGATGGGCCAGGTGTCGACGCTGGCGTCGGCCAGCAGTTTTTCCTTGGCGCTGCGGCAGCCGTAGGTCAGCGCGCGCATTTGCCAGGCGTCGAGCTGGGTGCCGTTGGCGGCCAGCTTGCGCGCCACCAGATGCGCCAGCGCCAGGTCCATATTATCGCCGCCGAGCAGAATGTGGTCGCCCACCGCGATGCGGTGCGGTTCCAGCACGCCGTCGCGTTCCAGCACGGCGATCAGCGAGAAGTCGCTGGTGCCGCCGCCCACGTCCACCACCAGGATGATGTCGCCCGGCTTGACTTCCTTGCGCCAGCGGCCTTCGCTGCCCTGGATCCAGCTGTACAGGGCCGCTTGCGGCTCTTCCAGCAAGGTCAGGTTGGTGTAGCCGGCGGCGCGTGCCGCGTCGGCCGTCAGTTCGCGCGCGCCCGGGTCGAACGATGCGGGGATCGTCACCGTCACCGCCTGTTCGCCGAACGGCGCGTCAGGGTAGGCCTGCTCCCATGCCTTGCGCAGGTGCGTCAGGTAGCGGGTCGAGGCTTCCAGCGGCGAGACGCGCGACACTTCTTCCGGTGCGTCGTTCGGCAGTAGCGCGGAACGGCGGTCGACGCCTGGATGGCTCAACCAGCTCTTGGCGCTGGAGACCAGGCGGATAGGCGTGGTGGCGCCACGGCTGCGCGCCATTTCGCCGGCGACGGCGGTTAGCTCTTCCGGTGACTGCTGCCATGGCAGGCTCAATTCGCCCGGCGCCAGTTCGTCCGCGTGCGGCAGGTAGAGGAAGGACGGCAGCAGCGGCAGTTCTTCCACCGTGCCCGGTGCGGTCAGCTGCGCAATGGCCAGCACGGCGTGCTGGGTCTTCTCGCCATCGCTGGCGGCCAGGTCCACATAGGACAACGCGCTGTGCGTGGTGCCAAGGTCGATGCCGATGGCGTAGCGTGGATCGCTCATAATTCCACCTCCGCCGGCGCCAGGATGGCGGCATCGTGTGCTTCGGCCAGTTTCGGCAGGCGCACGTTGGAGGCGCGCCAGCCGCGATGGCTCAAGGCGCCGCGGAACGGCGCGCTGCCGACCACGTTGCCGGTCAGGCGCACGGCGCTGGCGTCGAAGCCTTCTTCCAGCACCACGCGGCTGCCTTCGGCCTCGCTGCGCACCGCTTCGATGGTGAAATGCTCGCGCAGCACTTTGCTGCAGCCTTCATGCACCACGCGCGCGGCGGCGCCGATATCGGCGTCGGAATAGGCGCTCAGGTTCTCCTGCGTGAAGTCGATCAGGCGCGCTTCGCGCTGGAACAAGCTCAGAAGCTGCAAGGCGGCGTCCGGAGTCGCCACGCGCAGCGTTTGCGCTGGCGCTGGCGCCGGGGCAGGTGCTGGAGTCGCTACGGGAGCGGCGGCCGGCTGCGGCGCGTCGTCGATGCGGGTCAGGCGGGCGGCATAGTCAGCGTCGGACAGGGCGCGGAAAAACGCGCCGATGGCGATGGAGATCCTGCTAAAAAACGACGGCAATGGTTGGGTCGAATTGTTCATATTGTTTGCTCGTATCGGGTGAGCCGGGGCGCCGCATCGGCGGCATCCTGGCGAGGTGTGGGTTGGGGGCGCGCGTGGCGCGGGGAAATTCCGTCCCCCGGAACCCCGCATGATACCAGCTTGACCACTTGGTTCCCAAGAAGGCAAGCATGCACCTTTGATATTTCGCTTGATATCGTCATTTCAAGGGCATAGAATACTGTACATGTATACAGTAGTTTGGTGCCGCGATGTCTTACGATGATAACCACGATGAAAATAATCAAGAGCATGTGATGCTGCCGCCGCCGTCGTTGAAGGCGCAAAAAGGCCGTGGCGCGGTGTCGAACCTGCAGGGCCGGTTCGAGGTCCGTGCGCGCGAGGCGTATGACGACGGCTGGGAACGCGAAGAGGAGGAGGCCGCGCCTTGGAAGACGCAGGTCACGGACGAGCTCTGCAAATCCATCCTCAGCCGCAACGCCTCGCCGGACTTGCCGTTCAGCGTCTCGCTCAATCCCTACCGGGGTTGCGAGCACGGCTGCATTTATTGTTTCGCGCGGCCTACGCACAGCTATCTCGGCCTGTCGCCCGGCATGGACTTCGAGAGCAAAATCTTCGCCAAGATCAACGCGCCGGAAGTGCTGCGGCGCGAGCTGGCCAAGGCCGGCTATGAGCCGTCGTCGATCGCACTCGGCGTCAACACCGACGCCTACCAGCCCTGCGAGCGCGAGCGCAAGCTCACCCGCCGCGTGCTGGAAGTGCTGCAGGAATGCCAGCACCCGGTGGGCCTGATCACCAAGTCATCGCTGATCGAGCGCGACATCGACATCCTGTCGGCGATGGCGGCCCGGCAGCAGGCCGGCGTCGCCATCACGCTCACCACGCTGGACCCGGCCATCGCGCGCACGCTGGAGCCGCGCGCGGCCGCGCCGGCCCGCCGCCTGCGCACGATACGCACGCTGACCGACGCCGGCATCCCGGTCGCGGTCAGCGTCGCGCCCATCATTCCCTTCGTCACCGAGCCCGATCTGGAGCGCATCCTGGAAGCGGTGAAGGAGGCCGGCGCCGTCAGCGCGCACTACACGGTGCTGCGCCTGCCGTGGGAAGTGGCGCCGCTGTTCCACCAATGGCTACAAGCGCATTTCCCGGAGCGGGCCCAGCGCGTGATGAACCGGGTGCGTGAAATGCGCGGTGGCAAAGACTACGACAGCAACTTCGGCGCCCGCATGAAAGGCGAAGGCGTGTGGGCCGAGCTGATACGCCAGCGCTTCAAGATCGCCACCGAACGCCTCGGCCTGACCGGACGGGGCAGCCGCTTCCACAACATGGACGTGTCGCAATTCACGCGTCCGTTGGTGGTGCCGCCGCTGGGCGCGCGGGCCAAGGCGGCGGCCGATGCCGGTCAGCTGGACTTATTTTGAGGAGGCCACCATACCGATGTTGACGGACAGTTCGACATCCTCCGCGAACGGCAGGGACATGAACCCGGATGCAGGCGAGCGCACTAGCGCCACGTAGTCCGGATTCATGTCGGCGTTGTCCGCGATGACGAGCGCGCCCGGCCGCAGCCGGCTGCGCACCAGGCCGAGGATCTCGGGGTAGAGCGCCTTGGCGCCGTCGAGCAGCAGCAGGTCGATCTGCTCGGGCAGATCGTTGGCCAGCGTTTCCAGCGCATCGCCGGCGCGGATGTCCACCAGGTCGAGCAGGCCGCCTTGCTCCAGATGGCCGCGCGCCCGCGCCACCTTGGACGGCTCGAACTCGCTGGTGATCAGGTGGCCGCCGCCGTTGTCGCGCAAGGCAGCCGCCAGGTACAAGGTCGAGATGCCGAACGACGTGCCGAACTCGACGATATTGCGGGCACGGCAGCTGCGCGCCAGCATGTATAGCAGCTCGCCGGTCTGGCGCGACACCGGCAGCGGCACATCCTTCAGCCGATGGTAGAGGTTGAGGTATTCGGTCTTGCTGCGCAACAGGCGATCGCGCTCGTCCTTGGACAGTTCGGCGACGGCGGGAATCGCGGCGATCTGCACGGCATCGGCTTCGTCAAACAGACGGTCGAGCAGCGATGCCACGGGATGATTGGTCAGGGTTGTCATGGTGATTCCTTTCGAATGAAGTACGGATATAATATGAAGAATCCTTCATGTTTCATATTCGCATTCGGAACCACTCCCATGGCAGACCCCGCAAAAGCCCCCATCTCCTCGCGCAGGAAGCCCAAACAGGCGCGCTCGGCCGACCTGGTTTCAGCGATTCTCGAAGCGGCTATTCAGGTTTTGGCGAAGGAGGGCGTGCGCCGCTTCACCACCACCCGGGTGGCGGAGCGTGCCGGCGTGAGCGTGGGATCGGTGTACCAGTACTTTCCGAACAAGGCGTCCATCCTGTTCAGGCTGCAGGCGGATGAGTGGCGGGAAACGACGGAGATGCTGGTCAACATCCTGCAGGACACACAGAAGCCCCCGCTGGAACGGCTGCGCATACTGGTCCATGTCTTCCTGCGCTCGGAATGCGACGAGGCCGAGATCCGTACCGCGCTCAACGACGCGGCGCCGTTCTACCGCGACACGCCCGAAGCGCATGAGACGCGCTCGACGGCCGACGGCATCATCGAGGTCTTCATGCACGAAGTACTGCCTACAGCGACAGACAGTGCGCGCACTTTGGCCGGCGATCTGGTCATGACGACCTTCAGTTCGGTCGGCAAGCAGTTTTCGGAAACACCGCGCACCGAGCAAGAAATACACATCTACTCGGAAGCGCTGGCCGATATGCTGTGCGCCTACCTGGCCGGCATAAACTAATTCTTCAGCGCAGCCAGATGCCGTTCAATCTCGAACACATGCTGGTCATGGCGGCCCAGTTCGCGCAGCGCGTTGGCGAGGTGATTGAGATAATCGCTGTTCGGTCCGCTGGGTCCGGCGGAGCGGGCGATGTGCTGCGCGATCTCCTGCTCGGAGGCGGCGCCGAGGAAGGCCGTGTTGTCCGGCGTGGCGATGTAGACCAGGCCTTCGACGCTGTCGCCGTCCTCGAACGCGATGGCGATCGCCAGCCGCAGATAGCCGTTCTTCTCGCGATGGTCCAGGTGCGCGAACACTTCCGGCGTCACCAGATAGGCCATGCCGTGGCACACCGCGCCGGGCTCTTCGATGATGGTCACCACCCGGCCCGGCGCGTCCGGCGTGCCGCGATGGTCGTGCGAGCCTTGCCAGAAGCGCCGCGTCCAGTTGGCGATGCTGGCCGGGCGGCGTTCGAGGTAGGGGAAGTCGGCCTTGTAAATCAGTGAGCCATAGCCGAACAGCCAAACGCTGTGGTGGCCGTCGAACTGGTCCATCTTCTGATTGATGGCGATGGTATCTGCTGTCATACGTCAATTATAAAACGTTCAGCCCTGCGGCACATTCCAATGATGCGCCGCTGCAAACTCTTGCAGGAAGGCGACGAAGCTCTCGGCCGCAGGGGACAGCGCCCGCGCGTTGCGCGTGTAGACGAAGAAGCGCCGCGTCAGCGCCGGCGATTCCAGCGGGCGCATCTGCAAGCCATACAGCTGCACCATCTTTTCCGCATACGGCAGGCACACCGTGATGCCCAGCCGCGCGTGCACCATGGCCAGCGCGGTGGTCATGAAGGTGACCTCGTTGTACGGACTCAGCGACTGCTCGCGGAACGACGCATGCATATCGCGCAACAGCCGCTCGGTGAACTGGCCCTGCAAGGAAATCAAGGGGAACTCGTTGACATCGGCCCAGGTGATGCGCTTGCGCCGCTCCAGCGGATGGCCGGGCGGATACACCACCACGAACGGCATCTCGAACAGCGGCTGCGCTTCGATCTCGGCGGTGGTGTCGCGGTCCGGGCCGATGCCGAAGTCGGCCTCGCCGCTGAACACCCGCGCCGACACCATCTCGACCGGGCTGTCGGCCAGCCACACTTGCACGTCCGGATAGCGCGCCTTGTAGGCGGCGATCACCTCCGGTATCAGCGTGCAGGACAGCATCTGCGGCGCCGCCACCCGCACCGAACCCTGCTTGAGTGCCTTGCGGCTGGCGATGTCGGCCATGGCGCGGTCCAGGTCCTGCAGCATCTTCTCGAACAGCGGCGTGAGTTCGCGGCCGATCTCCGACAGCTGCGCCTTGCGCGTGGTACGCTCGACGACGCGCACCCCCAGCATCTGCTCGAGCTCCTTGATCTGCCCGCTGAGCGCGGATTGGGTCACATTGAGATGCTCGGCGGCCAGCGTAAAGCTGCCGGTTTTGGCGAGCGCCACCAGGGCGCGCATCTGGCGCAAACTAGGATTCATCGGGAAATCTGATAAGTGGGCTGGAAAATATCGTTTGTATGATATCTGAAATTCGCATTTAATGCGGAATGACTGAGTTGGAGACAAACATGAAAATCAAGCAAATACACCACGTGGCCTACCGCTGCATCGACGCCAAGCAGACCGTCGAGTGGTACGTCAAACACCTGAACATGGACTTCGTGCTGGCCATCGCCGAAGACGAAGTGCCGTCCACCAAGGCCCCGGACCCGTACATGCACGTGTTCCTGGACGCCGGCCACGGCAACGTGCTGGCCTTCTTCGAGCTGCCGACCCAGGCGCCGATGGACCGCGACCACAACACCCCGGCCTGGGTGCAGCACCTGGCGATGGAAGTCGAGACCATGGACGAACTGCTGGCCGCCAAGGAGCGCCTGGTCGCCGCCGGCATCAGCGTGATCGGCCCGATCAACCACACCATCTTCAAGTCAATCTACTTCTTCGACCCGAACGGCCACCGCCTCGAACTGGCGGTCAACACCGGCACGCCGGAGATGATGCAGAAGCTCGACGCCGTCAAATGGGAGATGCTGGAAGAGTGGTCGCAGACCCGCAAGGCGCCCAAGCACGCCGCCTGGATGCATGCACCGGAGGTGAAGGCATGAAGCTCGCGACTCTGAAAGACGGCAGCCGCGATGGCCGCCTGGTGGTGGTCAGCCGCGACCTGTCGCGCTACCAGCACGTACCGAAAATCTCCGCCACGCTGCAGCACGCGCTGGACAACTGGGACCTGGTGTCGCCAGCGCTGGAGCAGGTCTATGCCTCGCTGAACGCCGGCGACGCCATTGATGCCCATTCGTTCGACCAGCAGTACTGCCACTCGCCGCTGCCGCGCGCCTACCAATGGGCCGACGGCTCGGCCTACATCAACCACGTTGAACTGGTGCGCAAGGCGCGCAACGCCGAAGTGCCGGCCTCCTTCTACACCGATCCGCTGATGTACCAGGGCGGCTCGGACAGTTTCATCGGCCCGCGCGATCCGATCTTCGCGCTGTCGGAAGAATGGGGCATCGACCTGGAAGCCGAAGTGGCCGTCATCACCGGCGACGTGCGCATGGGTGCCAGCACCGGCGACTGCGCGAAAGCGATCCGCCTGGTCATGCTGGTCAACGACGTTTCGCTGCGCAACCTGATCCCGAACGAACTGGCCAAGGGCTTCGGCTTCTTTCAGTCGAAGGCCGCCAGCGCCTTCTCGCCGGTGGCCGTCACGCCGGACGAACTGGGTGCGCACTGGGCCGACACCAAGCTGCACCTGCCGCTGCTGGTCGATCTGAACCAGCAGCCCTTCGGCAAGCCGAACGCCGGCGAAGACATGACCTTCAACTTCGCGCAACTGGTGGCGCACGCCGCCGCCACGCGTGAACTGGCGGCCGGCACCATCATCGGTTCCGGCACGGTGTCGAACAAGCAGGGCAGCCTGCACGGATCGAGCATCGCCAACGGCGGCGTGGGCTACTGCTGCCTGGCCGAAGTGCGTATGTACGAGACCATCGAAGGCGGCAAGCCGCAAACCGGCTTCCTCAAATTCGGTGACAGCGTGCGCATCGAGATGAAGGACGAGCAGGGCGCCAGCATCTTCGGCGCCATCGAGCAAACCGTCACGCACTACCAAGAGCGCAGCTAAGGCGCCGGCGAGGCAGGAGGAGACAAGCATGGAACAAGCAGTAGATATCCCCGCACTCATCGACAAGAACAAGATCAGCGCTTTCCAGATCGGCGTCTATGTGCTGTGCGGCCTGTGCATCCTGATGGACGGCTTCGACGTGCAGGCGATGGGTTACGTGGCGCCGGCCATCATCCAGGAATGGCATGTCAGCAAAGCCAGCCTCGGGCCGGTGTTTGGCGCGGGCCTGTTCGGCATGCTGGCCGGTTCGCTGGTGTTCAGCGTGATGGCCGATAAAATCGGCCGTCGTCCGGTGCTGATCGCCGCCACCATGTTCTTCTCGGTCTGCATGCTGCTTACGCCATCGTGCACCACGCTGGAGCAGTTGCAGTGGCTGCGCTTTGTCACCGGCATAGGCTTGGGCGCCATCATGCCCAACGTGATGGCGCTGGCGGGCGAGTACAGCCCTGCGCGCCGCCGCGTCACGCTGATGATGCTGGTGTCCTGCGGCTTCACCGTGGGCGCCGTGGTCGGCGGCCTGGCTTCGGCCGCGCTGATACCGTCGTTCGGCTGGCAGTCGGTGTTCTATATCGGCGGCGTGATGCCGCTGGCGATCGGCGTGCTGATGATCTTCATGCTGCCGGAGTCGATGCAGTACGTGGTCCTGAGCGGCAAGCGCGTCGAGCGCGTGGCGCAGTGGCTGCGCCGCATCGATCCATCGTCCACCGTGCATGCGGGCAGCCGCTACCTGGTGCACGAGAAGTCCGGCAAGCGCGGTTCGGTGACGGAGCTGTTCCGCGACGGCCGCGCGCGCACCACCGTGCTGCTTTGGCTGGTCAATTTCCTCAACCTGCTCAACCTGTACTTTTTGTCGAACTGGCTCCCGACCATCCTCAAGGGCGCCGGCCTGTCGACCAGCATGGCGGTACTGGCCGGAACCATCCTGCCGATAGGCGGCACCATCGGTACGCTGATGATGGGCCAACTGATCGACCGTTCCAGCTTCCGCCGCGTGCTGATACCTGGCTTCCTGGTGGCCGCCGTGGCGATCATGCTGATCGGCCGTCCGGAAGCGTCGCTGGCCTTCCTGTGCCTGGCGATCCTGGTGGCCGGCTTCTGCATCGTCGGCGGCCAGCCCGCCGTCAATGCGCTGGCGGCCAACTACTATCCAACCACGCTGCGCTCCACCGGCATCGGCTGGAGCCTGGGCGTGGGTCGGGTCGGCTCCATCATCGGCCCGGTGCTGGGCGGTGAACTGATACGCATGAACTGGCCGAACAGCACCATCTTCATTATCGCCGCCGTGCCGGCGCTGCTGTCTGCGGCCATGCTGTGGATGATGGAGCGTCCGCAGGCAGCCCCAATTCTTGAACGAGACTTTGCATGAAGCTTTTTACCTACTTCCGCAGCACCGCCGCCTACCGCGTGCGCATCGCGCTGAACCTGAAGGGCCTGGCCTATGACGCCGTGCCGGTGCACCTGCTGCGCGACGGCGGCGAACAGTTGGCCGAATCCTATCGCGCGCTCAATCCGTCGGCGCTGCTGCCGACGCTGGACGACGACGGCAGTGTGATCGGCCAATCACTGGCCATCATCGAATACCTGGAGGAGACGCGTCCGCAAGTGCCGCTGCTGCCCGCCACGGCGGTCGACCGCGCCCGCGTGCGCGCGCTGGCGCTGACGGTGGCGGCGGACACTCACCCGCTGGGCAACCTGCGCGTGCTGAAGTACCTGAAGGGGCAGTTGAAGGTGACCGAGGAAGTCAAGGCGGAGTGGCAGCAGCACTGGCTGCGCATCGGCATGGCGACGCTGGAGCGCCTGCTGGCCGACGATGGGCGCACCGGCCGCTACTGCCACGGCGACACGCCGACGCTGGCCGACTGCTGCCTGGTGCCGCAGGTCTTCGGCGCCCAGCGCTTCGGGGTGGACCTGGCACCGTATCCGACCATCATGCGCATCTTCGCCGCCTGCGCCGAGCTGCCCGCTTTCCAGCAGGCGCACCCGTCGCAGCAGCCGGACGCCGAGTAGGCGCCGGCGGGATCAGAACCGGCTGGTCAGCGTCACGCTCGCGTTGCGCGGCGCGCCCGGCTGGATCTGCACGTTGTTGATGGCCGATTCGTAGAAGCGCGCATTGCCGACGTTATTCAACTTGAACCGCACGTCGTAGCGCTTGCCGCGATAGCCCAGCGCCGCATCCACGCGGCCATAGCCGGGCAGGCGCACGGCATTGTCGGACAGCGCGAACTGGCCGCCGCTGAGTAGCACGCCCAGGCCCGCGTTCCACGCGCCGCCCAGTTCCTGGTCCACCCACAGCGAGGCGCGATGGCGCGGCGTCATCTCCGCCCGGTTGCCCCTCGGGATATCGTTGGACGCCACGATGCGCGCATCGTTGTAGGTATAGGACGCGTTCAAGCGACCGCCTTGCCACAGCGCGCCTTGCAGTTCCAGTTCCACGCCCTGGTTGCGCTGCTTGCCCACTTGTAGCTGGCGCAGGCCGGCAGCGTCGGTGGGGTCCAGCGTCAACTGGTTGCGCTGCTCGATGCGGAACAGCGCGGCGGTGGTGTAGAAGCGGCCGCCCAGCCAATCCTGCTTGTAGCCCACTTCCTGCAAATCCGTCTGCAAGGGCTTGACCTGCGACAGCGGCGTGCTGCCGGTATAAAGCAGGTCGCCGCCGCCCGGCTGCGACGAGCGGCTCAGGTTCAGATACCATGACTGTCCATCCAGCGGCTGGTACACCAGGCCCGCGCGCGGCGAGACGACGTTGTCGGTGCGTTCGCTGAACACTTTGCTCAGGCGATTGGTTTGCTCCTGCTGGAAGCGGTCGAATCGCACTCCCGCCAGCGCCTTCCATTGCGGTGCGATCGTGAGCTGGTCCTGCACGTACAGCGCCTGTGTCTTGGCCGTGAACGCGTTGTTCAGCGCGACCGGCAGGGCGCTCAGATCAGGCGCCGGCAGCACGTGCTGCGGCGCGTACAGACTTACCGGATAGGCGATGCCGGTCTGCGCGGTGATGACGTCGCGCTTCTGGTCCGACAGCTCCAGCCCGACCAGCAGCGCATGCCGGTCCAGCGTGTACGCCAACTCGGTTTGATTGATCAGGTTACGCTGCGTCTGCGGGAAGTAAGTGATCTGGCGCGATACGGTGTTGTCGGCGTTGACGCGGCGGTTGCGGGTGTTCACGCCTTCAAGTTCGGTGCGGCTGTATTGGAAGGTGTTCTCCAGCTTCAGGCGGCCGTTGAAGCGGTGTTCCAGCTTCGCCTTCGCCATGTCGCTGTCGGTGCTGGTGTAGTCATACCGTTCGCCGTAGTAGGTTGAAGGCGACACCGCGACCGGGCGGCCCGCCAGCGAAGGCACGCCGCGATCCGGCGTGCGGTCTTCGCGCTGTACCTCGGCTTGCAGCAGCAGCGAGGTGGCCGGCGACAGCGCAAACTTCAGCGAGGGTGCCAGCAGCTTGCGCGTGTGTTCGACCACGTCGCGATAGCTGTCGCCGGTGTCGTACACGGCGATCAGGCGGCCGTTGATGCTGCCGCCCAGGGCGCCGCCGGCGTCGACGCTGACGCGCCGCTCGTTGTCCGATCCCAGCGTGGCGGAGACCTCGGTTTCCTGTTGGGCGCTCGGTTGCTTGCTGACGCGGTTGATCAGGCCACCGGCCGAACCGCGGCCATACAGCGCCGCCGCCGGGCCCTTGATCACTTCTATCTTCTCCACCGTCGCCAGGTCGCGCGAATACAGCGTGTCGTCGCGCACGCCATCGAGGCTGGTGTCGCGCAACGAGTAGAAGCCGCGAATGTAGAACTCATCGCGCCGGCCTTCGCCCTGGCCAGCGACCACGCTGCTGACGTAGTCCAGCGCATCCTTGCTGGTCAGCGCGGCGCGGCTGCGCAGATTCTCCGCAGTGACCACGCTGACCGATTGCGGCGCGTCGAGTAGGCTGCCAGGGGTCTTGGCGCCGCCGACGGTTGCGGCCAGGCCGTCGCTGGAGCCGACCACGGTCACCAGCTGCATGGTTTGGATGTCGTCCGCCTGGGCCGAGAAAACGAAGCCTGCCAGCAGCAGGGGGAGTGGTTTGAGAACTGTTTTCATTGTTTTGAAGTGCTGTCGTTAATAAGATGCCGCCGCGCCGTTGACGACGCCAAGCGGGTGATACAAGGGAAGATAGCTGGCTTGGCGGTCGGCCTGGCGCAGGAAGCGCGTCAGCAGATTGCCTTTGGCCGGCAGGGGCTCTCCCGCCAGCAGACCCCGGATGCGGCGGCTGGCGGACGGATTGGGGAACTTCGCCAGATAGTCCTGCAGCGTGTTGCGCAGAACTCCCCACAGACCGAGGTACAGCGTGTGGTTGCCGTTGGCGATGCTGGCGATGACCTCGCACAGATTGTTGACGAACAGGCAGTAGCCGATGCGTATCCAGGCCCGCTCGTCGGTGCAGCACAGCGCGGACAGCGTGCCGGGTTCCAGCTGCATGGCGCGGGCCAGTGCGTGCGCCTGCGGCGCGAGCCGCGTGAGCTCCAGGTCGCGCAGGATGAAGTGGCTGGGGGCACCTTCGCCGTCCAGTCCGACGACCGTGTTTTGCATGTGCGGCTCGAACGCCACGCCGTGCTCGAACAACAGGTACAGGATGGGATGCACGGCGGTTTCCGCATAGCGCGCGAACCAGCGGCGCGCGGCTTGTTCCAGCGTATAGCCGCAATGTAGCGCATAGCGCTCGATCTGGGCGAAGACCTGCTTGCGTCCATGTTCGCCGTTGCCGAACAGCGCGGCGCACACGATCGGCTGCACTCCCTGTTGCAGCAGGCCGGCCACGCCCTCGCGCAACAGCACGCCGAAGCCGTTGCTCAGCTCCGGGTCAGCGCCGGGCAGGTCGGCGGTGACGTAGGCCTGTTCCTCCATCACGCGGAAGCCAGGGAAGCGGCTTTGCATGTCGGCCTGCACGATGCGGTACAGCCGCGTGCCGGTCAGCGCGCTTTGCAGTTCGTGGCGGGCGTTGTTGCGGATGCAGTTGGTGATGCGCATATTGAGCGACAGTTTGACGAAAGAGGCCGCGTCCTCGGCCAGCAGTGTGCGCACCGACGCCGTTGGATGGAATGGGAGGCCATGGGGGCCGAGGTCGAGGATCTCGCCGCTGCGCAAGGCGCTGGCGATGCGCGGCTGCCGGCGCATCCAGCCGGCCTGCCACGGATGCAGCGGCAGGATCGCGCCGCCGTCGCCGGGCTGCAGGCCGTGCGCACCGAGTGTTTGCAGCGCGCCGGCGTCGATGCTGTCGCTGAGCAGCCACTCTTGCGGAAGCTGGAAGTAATGCAGGCGCATGCTGGCCTTGTGTTCCGGCGAGTAGTCGCGCTGCTCGGCGGGCGACCAGTCGGAGCGGCTTTTCGGCGCAGGATGGAAGGGGTGGCCGGTCAGCAGTCCCTGCTCGCTTTCGATATACAGCTGCAGGGGCGTGGCGCCGGCTGCGGCAGGCGGCAGCGCCGGCGCCGGACGGCGGTCCATCACATCCTGCATGGTGGCGATGCTGTCGCCGATCTGTTGCAGCAGTTCTTCGTTGAACGGCGTCGCTGCGCGGCAGGACAGGTCTTCGATGATGAGCCGCGCCAATTCTCGCCAGCCGGCGTCGCGCCAGGCTTCCTGCCCTGTGCGCAGGTAGACGCCGGTGGTGTAGTCGAAATTGGCGGTCGCCGACACGTGCAGCACGCCGACGCACAACTGGCTGCCCAGGCGGGGCAAGGCGATTTCCAGCACCTGTCCGCGATAGTCGGCAGGCATGGCCGGATGGGCACTGCGGCTGGCAGGTAAGACGGCGAGTGTGTGCTCCTGCATTGCCACTTCGCGCGCATAGCAGTTGATCAGCAGCCGGCCGTGCTGCTGTTCGGCGAAGCTCTCGGTTTCGGACGGAGCGGGCTGCAGATGCTTGGGTAACAGCGGTGAGTTCATGGCAGTTTCCATTTCAGTGAAATAAACAGCGCGGCGACAACGGCAGTCCCCAGCCATAGCGGTGCGGCATAGCCGAGCGACGGCGCCAACAGGCTGGCCAGCAGGCCGGCGCTGACGGCGCCCCATTTGTTGGCCCCTTCCAGGCTGCCGAAGTGGCGGCCGGCGTGCTCGATGGTGGAGGTGGCGGCGGCCAGCGTGTTGATGGCAAGGTAGGCGCCGGTCATGCCTATGCCCATCAGGATGCGGCCGGCCAGCAGCAACGGCAGCGTGTCGGCCAAGGCCTGCAGCAGCAGGCCGGCGCTGGTCAGTGCGGCGTACCATCCGAGTGCGGCACGGGCATTGGTGTAACCGAGCTTGCGTCCCAACGGCCATGCCAACAGCAGGAACAGCGCGTGCGGCAGGCCGAACATCATTCCGGCCGTGGCGGCGCCGATCTGCAGCCGCTGCGCAAGGTCGCTGACAAAGTAGGGATAGGTGAGAACGGTGCCGATGGCGAACAGCGCCTGCAAGCGGTACAGATTCACGGCGCTGACGCCGCAACCGGCGGCGACGATGGGCTGCGCACCGGATGGCGCGCCGGCCGGCGTCTGCACCTGCCGGCGCGGCGCACCGGCGTCCGGCAGCAGGTACAGCACCACGCAAGCGACGCCGGGGAACAGCGCAAGGTACAAGAACAGCCGCAGCATGTTGGCGTGTCCGCTCATCATGCCAATCAGTGCCGGGCCGGCGAACAAGGCGGTGCGCGCCGACGCCTGCATCACGCCGAGCAGTGTCGCCAGCCGCGCCGGCGGCAGTTGTTCGGCCAGATAGGCGTTGGACGCGGAGAAGGTTCCGCCCAGCAGCCCTTGCAGCATCAGGCCCAGTGCGAATTCCAGCGGCGTGCGCGCCAGGCCGGTGAGGATGAAGCTGAGGCACAGGCCTGCGTGCGCCCGCATCAGCGAGGCGCGACGGCCGATGCGGTCGGCCAGGCGCCCCCAGGCCGGATTGACGATGGCCGCGGCCAGCGTCGGCAGCGTGAAGTACCAGCCGGTCAGCGCCGCCGACGGCGCGTTCGCCGGAAAGCTCGATTCCAGGATCTGCGCGTAAAACGGCGGCATGCACAGGGCGGCAAAGGCCGCGCCGAAGTGGCCGGCGACCGTGACCATCACCGCGCGCGTCGTCCCGGCCGGGCGCGCTGCGGCCTGCGCCACGTTCATGTATTGCCGCCGGTGTTAGCAGCGGCCAGGGGACTGCCGACCGTGCGCAGGCGCGGCGTGCTCCATCCAAGCAGGCGCCGCGCGGCCAGGCACTCAATCCGCAGTTGCGCGCCGAGCAGGTCGAACTCGCGATGGCGCGCGGCGTGCGCCGGAAAGCGCGACAGATACGCTTGAACGGTGCGCGTGGCCTGGGCCCAGAACAGTGCCTCCGCATAGCCGTGATGGCACTCCAGCCGCCACGCCAGTTCTCCCAGGTTGATAAAGAACAGCACTTCCAGCAGGTAGTCGCGCGCCTCCGCCGGCGAGTCGAACATAAATCCCGCGCTGGCGTTGAGTGCGTTGCGGTAGGCCGGCGCGCGGCGCAGGTCGGCCAGTTGCGCTTCGTTGGTCGCGCCTTGCAGATAGTGCAGGCCGCCGGGCAGGTCGCGGATGGCGATGCGGCGCGGCAGACCGTCGTGCAATATCAACAGGGTGTTTTGCGCATGGCATTCCAGCAGTACGCCATGCACCATCATCAGGTGCAGCAGGGGCGGGACGCTGGCCTCCAGCAGCGCGGCCACCCAGCGTTCCGCGCCGTGCAGCGCCAGCCACGGGCCGATGGTCAGTTCGCCGCCGGCCGTTTGGGTGGTCAGGGCGGTCATCGGGAATATCTGTTCGCCCTCGGCCAGCACCGACTCCGGCGCGCTGCGCCAGATCGCGCCCAGCATGCCATAAGCGCCTGTGCGCTGGCGCGGCGCGGCGATCGTGATGCCGGCCGGTTCGGCCAGTACCGCCAGTCGCCGGCCGTCGGCGAGAAAGGCATCGTCGCGGCAGATGGCGTCCAGCCAGCGCGAGATGATGGGCGCGTTGTGCACATGGTGGTCGGAGAGGATGCGGTCGGCCGAACTATTAGCGATGGCCAGCGGTAGCTTCAGGTTGCAGCGGCCATCGGCCGTCAGGCAGCTGAGCGAGCGTATCGATTGCTGCGCCAGCCATGCGGCGCGGCCTGCGCCCAGGTGAAGCAAGGTGCCGTCTGCCAGCCAGTCGGCGAAGTGCGGCGCCACGCCGTGCTCCCATTGCCACGGATGCACCGGCAGCAGGCGGTAACGCGCCGGTGCGTGGCCCTGCGCTTCGATCTGGACTAGCAGGCGGCGGTACTCGTCCATCCCCAATTGCGACGCCACGAAGCTGTCGTAGTCGAGCTCCGGCAGCAGGTGGGTTTCGCTGGCTTCGCGGTCGATGGCCAGCCAGGTCAGCGCGATAGCTTGCGCGAATTCCGGGCCGTAGCGGCGGTGCTCGTCGATGCTAAAGCCGATGCGCGAACGGAAGCACGGGTGGTAAGGGTGGCCGTCGCCCAATTCCGCCTCCTGCATGGCGTAGGGCGATTGCAGCGTGGCCTGCGGCGTCGCCGTCATCGACCAAGCCTGTTTGAGCGCGGTCTGCTGCAGCTCGGCGACGAAGCGGCGCAAGGCGTCCGCCTGCGGTTGCAGGTGCCGCACCAGCGCCGACACCACGGCGGCGAGATCGGCTTGCGTATCGCCGCCGCCGCGCACCTCGCCGCACAGCCGCAGGCGGTCGAACGCGCTGTGGCCGGCGATATCGATGTGGTAGACCAGCGGCGCATCGTGCTCGTCCCGGCCTTCCAGCCGCAGGCGGTCCTGCTCCGGAGTGACGGCGCCGATCAGGCAGCCCTCATTCCAGAAGGCTTCGATGAATTGACGCAGCGTGCGGGCGCGGGCGGCCGGGTAGTGCGGAAGGAAGGCAAGGGTGTGGGGCATGGCGGCGTCCGTGAATTGAAAGCTTGTCTTAAATGCTATGCCGTCAGCTTATCTTTCACAAAGACGAATGTCAATACAAATGATAATGATTCGTATTTAAATTCTGAGGCGATCAATGCCACGCGCGCCGCAAGGTCAGGCGCTGATCACCCGGTCGCGCCCTTCGTGCTTGGCCTGGTACAGCGCCTTGTCCGCGCGCGAGATCAGCGAGGAGGCGCTGTCCGGCGCCCCCTCCGGCGTCGATGCCGCCACGCCGATGCTGACGGTGAGCGCGATCAGCTCACCGTTGTCGCCCTCGATGCGCAGGTCGGCGACGTCGCTGCGCAGCCGCTCGGCGGCGCAGCTGGCGACGTCGATATCGGTCTCCGGCATCAGCAGCACGAACTCCTCGCCGCCGAAGCGCGACGCCATGTCGATATTGCGCATGCCGCCCGCCAGCGCCCTGGCCACCGCCACGATGGCGCGGTCGCCGGCCTCGTGGCCGTAGATGTCGTTGACGTTCTTGAAGTGGTCGATGTCGACCATCAGCAGCGACAGCGGATGCTTGAAGCGGCGGCTGCGTTCGAGCTCCTTGTTGATCTGTTCCGTTATGCGGCGGCGGTTGCCGATGCCGGTCAGCGGATCGGTGGTGGCCAGCTGTTCCAGCTTGGTGTTGGCGACCATCAGCTCCAGCGTGCGTTGCAGCACCCGCGCTTCCAGCTGGTTGCGTTCATCGTGCAGCGCGGACAGGGTCTGGCGGCGTCCGCGCAGCGCGACGATCAGCGCCGAGATCAAGATCCCTTGCAGCACGATCAAGGTGGCGCCGGCCAGTATCTGCCACAGGTATTGCTCGAACACGCTGCGCGGGCGGTTGAGCCACTGCGCCGTCGGCGGAATGTTCTGCAAATGGAAGCGCTGCACCGCGCCATAGTCGAACAGGTAGCCGGGTATGCCGGCGATATCGGGCTTCTGCTGCATCAGGATGGCGGCGATGGCGCGGCCTATGCGTTCGGCGCTGACCACGTAGCCGCCGACCACGCCGGGCACCACGATGGCCTCCCAGTTGGTGAACACCGGCACCTGCGTGGTGGCTGCCAGCTGGCGCGCGATGTCCACAGGCCGGCGCCGCGCGCCGCTGACGTCGTGGTAGGTGGGCAGCAGGAAGATGGCGCTGCCGGGCCGCAGCAGCGCGGCCTGGCGGAACATCTGGTCGTAGCTGAGTTGATCCCAGTATTCGAAGCGCATCTGCTTGTTGTAGTTGGCGGCCGCCTGACGCACGCCGACCACCGATTCCTGCATGCGTTCCGTGCTGTCGCCGATGACCACAATGTGCCGCACATCCGGCGCCACTTGCGGGATGATGCCGATGGCGCGTTCGAAATCCGCGTGGACCTGGTAGGCGATGCCGTCGGACGGCGTCCAGGCCAGGCGTCCGTGGTTGACGTAGTGGCGCGGCACGCCGCGGAACAGGTTGGGACGCTCGCTGAGGAAGCGCGCCGCCACGTAGTTCTCGGTGATGATGGCGTCGAACTGGATGTGGGCGTACTTGGTGCGCAGGTACTGCTCCATGCCGGCCTGCGCCTGCTCGTCGCCGACGCGCACGGCGTCGAAGCGTTCTTCGAAAATACCTAGCGCGGAGGTCAGGTTTTTATCGGCCAGTTCGGCCGTCAAGCCCTTGTGGATCAGGCGCTGCCAGGCCGACGCGGAGTCGGAGCCCAGCGAATACAGCACCAGCACCTTGCGCTCGCCGGCAGCCCA
The DNA here is from genome assembly GCF_059418605.1 of Duganella sp. GW821-FHT07G03. Classification (NCBI taxonomy): domain Bacteria; kingdom Pseudomonadati; phylum Pseudomonadota; class Betaproteobacteria; order Burkholderiales; family Oxalobacteraceae; genus Duganella; species Duganella sp. GW821-FHT07G03. The sequence continues at coordinate 692,566 of NZ_JBWKQE010000001.1, read as the reverse complement.
TGTGGGCGTCGCCAGCATCGACATCAGCAGGGCGCAGCAAAGTAGTAGCCGGCGCCAGAGTTGGCGCGGCCCGGTTCCGTGCGCGGCAGGTGGGTAATCCTTGTGCGGCATGGTCGGCAGTGACTCCGAAGGCAAAATGGCGTATCCGGCGAAATTTGCATTCAGGCAAGTCTAGCATGCTTTCTTTTACTATTGTTGCTGGAGCGGTGCGGTTTGGGGTGCCGTTGCTCATGCAGCGCGCAAGGCGTCGACGATTTTCATGCGGGACGCGCGCAACGCCGGCAGGAAGCCGCCCACCATGCCCATCGCCAGCGAAAACATGAGCGTTTTGACCACGATCGCCGGCGTCAGGCGGAAGCCGAAGGCCAGCTCGGAGAAGGACTGGAAATTGGTGGTCGAGAAGGACAGGAACTGCATCAGCGAGGCGCAGGCCAGGCCCAGCGCGCCGCCCAGCACCGCCAGCAGCATCGACTCGGCCAGGAATGCGGCCAGGATGCTGCGGCGCTGGAAGCCCAATGCCCGCAAGGTGCCGATCTCGCCGACGCGGTTGGCGACCGAGGCGTACATGGTGATGGTGGCGCCTATCATCGCGCCGATCGAGAAGATGATCGACAGGATCAGCCCCAGCACGCTGATGAAGGTGGACAGCGCCTTCGACTGGTCGGAGTAGAAGCTCTGTTCGCGCTTGGCGTCCAGCGTCAGGCGCTGGTCGGCTTCGATGTCCTTCTTGAAGCCGTCGAACAGCGAGGTGTCGGCCAGGCGCAGCACCATGGCCGAATAGGCGTTGCGGCGGAAGGCCGGCATCAGCTGGTCGGCGTCGCCCCAGATCTCGGAATCGAAGCCGCTGTTGCCGGCGTCGAACAGGCCGACCACGGTCCACTCGCGCTGGCCGAAGCGCAGCGTCTCGCCGATGCCGGCGCCCTCGAAGCGGCGCGCGATGCTGGCGCCGGCGATGATCTCGGAAGCGCCCGGGCGGAACATGCGGCCCGCCGTCAGCTTGACCTGCGGCCGCAGCATCAGCCCGCGCTGCGAGATGCCGCGGATGATGACGTTGGACGGCTTGGCCGAGCCGCGCTTGTTGAGCGAAATGAGCACCACCGTTTCCTTCGACAGCAAGGGCTGGCCGTCGGCGCCCAGCGCGATGGCCGGGTGGCTGGAGGCCACGCTGGCCTGGGTGCGGTCCACGCCGCTCTGCACCTCGGTGTCGGCCGAGCGGCGGATCAGGATCACGTTGTCGTATTCGCCGGTGGTGACCATGGTGTTGCGCAGGCCTTCGTCGAGCATCAGCACCGTGGCGAACACGAACACCACCAGCGCCAGGCCGCCGCCGGTCAGCGCGGTGGTCAGGCGGCGGGCCCACAGGTTGCGGGCGACGTAGGAAAGTGGGATTTTCATAGCAGATTCATCATCCAATACTCCGCAGTCCATCGACGATGTTGATGCGCACCGCGCGTATCGTCGGCGCGATGGCGGCGACGGCGCCGATGGCCAGCGCCGCCAGCACCTGCTGGACCACCGTCAGCTGCGACACTTCAAACACCGGGAACATGGTGCCCATCACCTTGCCGAGGAAGGCCGCGAACGGGAACAGGATGACGATGCCGATCGCCGCGCCGAACGCCGACAGCAGCAGCGATTCGCCCAGTATCATCAGCGTCAGGAAGCCGGGGCCGAAGCCGAGCGCCTTCAAGGTGGCGTACTCGCCCAGGCGCTCGCGCGCGCTCATGGCCATGGTGTTGGCCATCACCGCCGCGATAATGATGATGACCACGAACGACACCACGCGGATCGCCACCACGATCGCCTCGGACATCGAGACGAAGCCCAGCTGGAACGCCTTCTCGGTCTCGGTCAGCGTCTCGGCCAGCGAGTTGGCGAACTCCTTGTCGACGGCGGCGGAAATGGCGGCGGCGTTTTCCGGCTGGTCGATCTGCACCACGTACACGCCGATCTGGTTGGCGCGGCGCGGCATGGTCTTCTTCACAGTCTCGTTGACGTAGTCCCAATGGAAGAACAGGGTGGCGGTATTGGTGGTGCTTTGCTTGCCGTCGTAGATGCCGCGCACTACCAGCTCCCAGTTGCCGGGGTAGATGGTGCCCTTGAGCGGAATGATGTCGCCGACCTTGAAGCCGTATTGGTCGGCCAGCTTGCGGCCGACGATGCAGCCCTTGCGGTCCTTGAGGAAGGCGGCGCGGTCTTCCGCAGGCAGCAGGTAGTCGGGATAGATGTTCAGGTAGCTCTCGCCGGAGATGGCGAACTGCGCGAAGAAGTTCTTCGGATCCTTGTAGGTGCCCTGGAACCAGTTGGCGAAGCCGACGCCGGACACGCCCCGCACCGCGCGGATGCGCGCCTGGTAGGACAGCGGCAGCGGGAACACCAGCGAGGTCTTGTTGCGCGTGACCAGCGTGGTGTTGGACGCGCCCTCGGCGCCGGCGTACCACGCGTCGACCACCGTTTGCAGCAGGCCGAAGGAAAAGATCGCCACCACCAGGCCGAGGATGGTCAGCGAGGTGCGCAGCTTGTGGCGCATGGAGTTCTTGAAGATCAGCCGCAGCGTGTACATGGTGCTAGGCCGTAATGGCCGGTTCGCCGGCGATCAATTCGCCTTTTTCGAGATGGACCATGGTGCGCGCCTGCGCCGCCGCGTTGGCGTCGTGCGTGACCATGATGATGGTCTTGCCCAACTGCTGGTTCAGCTGCTGGAGCAGGGCCAGGATCTCGCTGGCGGAATTGCGATCCAGGTCGCCGGTCGGCTCGTCGGCCACGATCAGCGTCGGGTCGCTGACGATGGCGCGGGCGATGGCCACGCGCTGCTGCTGGCCGCCGGACAGTTCGTTCGGCGTGTGGTCCATGCGGTCGGCCAGGTTGACCATCTCCAAGGTCAGCTCGACGCGCTCGCGCCGTTCGCGCCGCGACAGGGGCGTGAGCAGCAGCGGCAGTTCGACGTTCTCAAACGCCGACAGCACCGGCATCAGGTTGTAGAACTGGAAGATGAAGCCGACGTTGGTGGCGCGCCAGCGCGCCAGGTCGGTCTCGCCCATGCCGGCGATATCGAGGCCGTCGATGCGCAGCACGCCGCGGTCCGGCTTGTCGATGCCGGCGATGAGGTTGAGCAGCGTGCTTTTGCCGGAGCCGGAAGGGCCCATCAGCGCGGTGAAATCGCCGGCCGGTATCGCCAGGCTGATATCGCGCAGCACCTCCACCACCTGGTCGCCGCGGCGGTAGGACTTGACCAGGTGTTCTATCAGTACCAGTGGTTCGCTCATTATTTCTTCGCCAGGCTGACCGCGGCGCCGTCGTGCAGCTTGGCGTCCGGCGACATCACCAGCTTGTCGCCGGGCTTGACGCCTTTGAGTTCGACCAGTTCGCCGATCTTGCGGCCCTGGGTGACGGCGACCTGCCTGACCTTGTCGGCTTCGACCACGAACACCACGGTCTTGCCGTCGCGCGTGGCGAGGGCGCTCGCCTGCACGGCGGTGACGGCCTGCTTGTCCTCCGGCGGCACGGCCTTCGACAGGAAGGCCACCTTGGCGCTCATGTCCGGCAGCACGCGCGGATCGCGGTCGATGAAGCGCACCTTGACCAGCAAGGTCGCCTTGCTACGGTCCATGGTCGGCACCATGCGCGAGACGGTGCCGGCCAGGTGCAGTTCGGGGAATGCGTCGAGCAGGATTTCGGTCGGCTGGTCGACGCGGATCTTGCTGAGGTTCGATTCGGAGACGTCGGCCTCCACCTCCAGCGTGTCCATGTCGGCGATGGTGACGACCGCGCCTTTGCTGTCGGCGGCGGACGAGAAGGGCGTGATGTTGTCGCCGACGTTGGCGCTCTTGGTCAGGATCACGCCGTCGAACGGCGCCCGTATCACCGTCTGGTCCAGCGCCACTTGCGCCGACTGCGCGTTGGCCCTGGCGGCGGCGATGCCGGCGTTGTAGCCGGAGATATTGGCCCTGGCCTTGGTCAGCCGCGCCTGCGCGGTGTCGTAGGCGGAGGCGGTGATGAACTTCTGGTTGAGCAGCTCGGCGGTGCGCTTGAAGTTGGCCTGCGCGTCCAGCAGTTCGGCCTGGCCTTGCTCCAGGTTGGCCTGCGCCACCTTGATGTTGGCCTGCGCCAGGCCCAGCGAGGCGCTGACGTCGCGGTTTTCCAGCCGCGCGATCACTTCGTCCTTCTTGACCTTGCTGCCTTCGAGCACGCCCAGCCACTCCAGCCGGCCGGTGGCCTTGGACGACAGCGCCGCCTTGCGCTGCGCCACCACGTAGCCGGTGGCGTTGAGCAGGGTGTAGCTCTGCGCCGGATAGGTCTGCGCCACGGTCACGGTTTCCACGCTGGTCTTGCCGCCGAACTGGCCCATGGCGACCTTGCCGCCGACGCCGATGACGATCACCACCACGGCGATCTTGATCCAGCGGCGGCGTTTGAAACGCTGCCCTTGAACTTGCGCGGGAGCGCCGCGCTCTATTTTAAGCCGAGAGATGTCGGGAGTCGCCACAAGAGCCTCGCAGGATAGCAGAAAAGTTAACAAGAAATTCAGCAAATAGTGAGGGAAAATTAAGATTACCGCAAGTTGATTTGCTGCAATCCATGACGCCTCCGGTGCAGTTCGTGCGGTGAGGTACATACGCTGGCGGGCGCCTGTGACACCATGGGGCTTTCGGATTTGCCGGGCCCGCTATGACCACCATGCCGCATGTACAGCGCCCTCCCGCTACCGTCGATGCCGCGTCGCTGAAGTTGCTGACGGAGATGCAAAAGAATTCCTTTGAATACTTCATCCACGAGACCAACCCGACCAACGGCTTGATCCGCGACAAGACCGAGCCGGGCTGGCCGGCCAGCATCGCCGCCGTCGGCATGGCGCTGACCGCCTACACGATAGGCGTCGAGCGCGGCTGCATGCCGCGCGGCGAGGCCGTGTTGCGCACGCTGACCACCTTGCGTTTCTTTGCCAACAGCGAGCAAAGCAACGCGCCCGGCGCCACCGGCCACAAGGGTTTCTATTACCACTTCCTCGACATGGAGAGCGGGGCGAGGGCGTGGAAGTGCGAGCTGTCCAGCATCGACACCGCGCTGCTGATCGCCGGCATGCTGACGGCGGCCGAGTACTTCAGCGACGAGTCGCCCGGCGAACGCGAGATCCGCGAACTGGCGCACATGTTGTACCGGCGTGTGGATTGGCAATGGATGCGGCGCCGCAATGCGCTGCTCTGTCACGGCTGGAAGCCGGAGAGGGGATTCCTGCGCTGGCACTGGGAAGGCTACGACGAGGCGCTGATCCTGTACGTGTTGGCGCTGGGCTCGCCGACCCATCCGATCGGCCGCGACAGCTACGACGCCTGGGCCAGCACCTACGAATGGAAAACGGTGTACGGCATCGATTACCTGTATGGTGGTCCCTTGTTCATCCACCAGATGTCGCATATCTGGCTGGACCTGCGCGGCATCCGCGATGACTTCATGCGCAAGCACGACCTGGACTATTTCGAGAACAGCCGCCGCGCGACCTATGTGCAGCAGCGCTATGCGATCGAGAATCCGCTCGGCTTTCCCGATTATGGGGAGCTGTGCTGGGGCATCACCGCCAGCGACGGCCCCGGTCCCGCCACCCGGAAGATCGGCGGCGTGCAGCGCAAGTTCTACGACTACGTGGGGCGGGGTGCGCCGTATGGCCCGGACGACGGCACTGTGGCGCCGTGGGCGGTGGCGGCCTCGTTGCCGTTCGCGCCGGAGATCGTGCTGCCCAGCATCGCCTACTTTCAAGACCTGCAGCTGTGCGAGAGCAATCCGTATGGCTTCAAGGCGTCGTTCTCGACGATTTTCCACCTGTGCGAGAAGGGCTGCCGGCGCTGGGTGTCGCCCTACCATTTCGGCATCAACGAAGGACCTACGGTCATCATGGTGGAAAACCATCTAAACGATTTCCCCTGGAGCCTGCTGCGCAAGAACAGCTACCTGCGAGCCGGCCTGCGCGGCGCCGGCTTCATCGGCGGGTGGCTGGATGCATGAGTGCGCCGCCATGTAAATATTGGGCTGCGGCGCCGTTCGGCGATACAATCTCGCCTTTCCCCGAACGCTTTTCCCTCATGACGATCCCGACTGCCATCCTCGATGCGCTGACGCGCGCAGACGCTTCCTGGCGTCCATTGCTGGTGCAAGGGCTGGAGGCCATGATGGCCGCCACGCCCGACTACCTGCCGCAGTTGGCCAACGACCAGTACCTGCCGACCGAACAGCGCCTATTCGCAGCCTTCGCGCTGCCGCTGGATAAGGTGCGCTACGTCTTGGTCGGCGAAGGCCCGTATCCGCGCGCCGAGAGCGCCACCGGCGTGTGCTTCATGGACGGCGCCGTCGGCAGCCTGTGGTCGGAAGAGCGGGGCGGCGGCCTGTCCAAGCCGGTCAACAAAGCCACCTCGCTGCGCAACTTCATGAAGATGCTGCTGGTGGCGGACGGCCAGCTGTCGCTGGACAACACCGCCGGCGAAGCGATGGCCGCCGTCGCCGCCCGTGCGCGCAGCGGCGAGGGCGCGATGATCCAAACGCTGGCCGCCATGCAGGAAAAGCTTACCGCCCATGGCTTTCTGCTGTTGAACGCCTCGCTCGTCTTCCGTGGCCATGTGGCCCCGGCCACGGACGCCAAGGCCTGGCAACCATTCTTCGAGACCGTCATGGCGGGCCTGGCGGCGGAAGCCGCTTCCACCCCGACCTTGGTCCTGTGGGGGAAGCTTGCCGAGCAACTCAATAAATTGCCGATAATCAAGAGGTTTCCGCAAATAGCCGCTGAGCATCCTTACAATCTGAGCTTTATCGCCAACCGAGACATGCACGCCTTGTTCGGCCCGATGCGGCTGCTGCTCAGCTAGCTGTCCTTATGCAAGTCTGGATATAAAAAAATAAACCAAATATAACAATGATTCCATGATAACATCAATTGTAATTACGATAAGTATTACTCTTTTTACTACTTCATGGAGCATTTATGAAACGCACTTCACTTCATTTGGCCGCAATGTTGACGTTGCTCGCTACGACGCAGGCCAGTCATGCGCTCAACTACACGGGAAAACTGCTCGACGCGGGCGACTTGCAAAGCAAGAACTCCGCGGTCCGCATCAACGACAATCTGCAAATCGCCGGGTATGCGCAGGCCACTACGGGCGATCGTGCCCGGCACGCATCCACGTGGGATGGCGGCACCGCCAAGTTCACCGATCTGACGCCGCAACTGAACGGCTTCAGCCGTGCCAGCGGGATTAACGCTGCGGGCCGTGTCGTCGGCGCCATCGGTTCAAGTGGAGATGAGGCGACGCATACGGCGGTCATCTGGGATAGCAAGGGCATGACGGTGTTGGCGGGTAATGCAGCTGGCGCCTATGCAATCAATAACCACGATGTCGTTGTCGGATACGCCAACAGCCATGCATATAAATGGGAAAACGGCGTGGGAAAGGCGTTGGCCTCAATACCATACGTTGTTGAGTCGATGGCAACCGACATCAATGATCATGGTGTGATTGTTGGCTCCGTTTCCTATGGCGCCTATTACGATGCCCGCGCCACAGTATGGAAGGGCGATCAAGTGTCCACGCTGGAAATTGCCAGAGGCGACCTTGCCACGTATGCCAATGCAGTGAACAATGCGGGGCAAGCGGTCGGGTTCGGAATGGACCATGATGAAAAACTGCATGCTCAACTGTGGTCTGCGGACGGCAAGTTGACGGTGCTGAAGGCCCCCGAAGCCGGCACCTTCTATAGCTCCGCCTCCGACATCAATAACTCTGGCTGGATTGTCGGTGCCGCGACTGCCGGCAGCAACAATTACGGGGTGCTGTGGACAGGTTCGACCGGCATCAATCTCAATCAGTTTCTTGACCGTGACCTCTATAACAGCGGTTGGCGGATCACTTCGGCGAATGGCATCAATGATCGCGGTGATATTATCTCGGAACTCTCCAACGTCGCGAACCGGAACTGGGAAAGCCGGGCATATCTGCTGACCGCGAGCGCGGTGCCCGAGCCGGAAGCCTACGCCATGCTGCTGGCCGGCCTGGCGTTCGTGGGGGCCATCGCGCGTCGTCGCCGCACCGCCTGACCACCGCCTGCCACGCAGGCATTAGTCTCGAACGCCCCGGTATGGTTACCGGGGCGTTTGTCATTTGGGCGCCGGCGTTTGGCCATCGCTGGCAATTCAGTGGCGCCGGCAAACTTTGTTAAAGTTTGGTATACTTGACTAAATCGATCAAGTAATCAGTCTTTGTGACTGGCGACAAGGTCGATATTTTAACCCAGTTGAACCGAGGTAGTGATGCGTCTGACCACCAAAGGCCGTTTTGCTGTGACTGCGATGATCGATCTGGCTTTGCGCCAAGGCAAAGGCCCGGTCACGCTGTCGGGCATCAGCCAGCGCCAGGCCATTTCGCTGTCCTACCTGGAACAGTTGTTCGGCAAGCTGCGCCGCCATGAGATCGTCGAATCGATCCGCGGCCCGGGCGGCGGCTACAGTCTGGCGCGCCGCGCCGACAAGGTCACCGTGGCCGACATCATCATCGCCGTCGATGAGCCGCTCGATGCGACCCAGTGCGGCGGCAAGGAAAATTGCCACGGCGCGGACGCCGCCAGCGGCACGCGCTGCATGACCCACGAACTGTGGGCCACGCTGAACGAAAAAATGGTGGATTACCTGGATTCCGTGTCGCTGCAGGATCTGGTCGATCAACAGAAGCAAAAGAATGCTGAACAAAACGTGGTCGTGATGCACCGTAACCACGCCGCGCTTGGTTAAGAGAACTAAATAACGGAGTAACCCAGATGAACGCCCCTGAAAAAAACATCGCGCCAGTGAAGTTCCAGACCGCCCCGCATTTCCCGATCTACATGGACTACTCGGCCACCACGCCGATCGATCCACGCGTCGCCGACATGATGATTCCTTACCTGCGCGAGCAGTTCGGCAATCCGGCATCGCGCAGCCACATGTACGGCTGGACGGCGGAAAAGGCAGTGGAAGAGGCGCGTGCGCATGTCGCCGCCCTGGTCAACGCCGACCCGCGCGAAATCATCTGGACCTCCGGCGCCACCGAATCGAACAACCTGGCGATCAAGGGTGCGGCCCAGTTCTACAAGACCAAGGGCAAGCACATCATCACCGTCAAGACCGAGCACAAGGCAGTGCTGGACACGGTGCGCGAACTGGAACGCCAGGGCTTTGAGGCGACCTACCTGGAACCGCAGGACAACGGCCTGATCACCATCGAGCAGCTGACCGCCGCGATCCGTCCGGACACCATCCTGGTCTCCGTCATGCTGGTCAATAACGAAATCGGCGTGATCCAGCCGATCGACGAAATCGGCGCGCTGTGCCGCTCGAAAGGCATCATCTTCCACTGCGACGCCGCGCAAGCGACCGGCAAGCTGGTGATCGACCTGCAAAAAACCAAGGTCGACCTGATGACCTTCACCGCGCACAAAACCTACGGCCCTAAGGGCGTGGGCGCGCTGTACGTCTGCCGCAAACCGCGCGTGCGCATCGAAGCGCAAATGCACGGCGGCGGCCACGAGCGCGGCCTGCGCTCCGGCACCCTGCCTACCCACCAGATTGTCGGCATGGGCGAAGCCTTCCGCCTGGCCAAAGTGGAAATGGACAGCGAGATCACCCGCATCAAGGGTCTGCGCGACCGCCTGGCCAAGGGCCTGCAAGAGATCGAAGAAACCTACATCAACGGCGACATGGAACACCGTGTGCCGCACAACCTGAACGTCAGCTTCAACTACGTCGAAGGCGAGTCGCTGATCATGGCCGTGAAAGACCTGGCCGTGTCGTCCGGTTCGGCCTGCACCTCGGCTTCGCTGGAGCCATCGTATGTGCTGCGCGCGCTGGGTCGCAGCGACGAGCTGGCGCACAGCTCGATCCGTTTCACCATCGGCCGCTTCACCACCGAAGAGGACATCGACTTCGCCATCAACCTGATGAAGTCCAAGGTACACAAACTGCGTGAGCTGTCGCCACTGTGGGACATGTTCAAAGAAGGCATCGACATCAGCTCGATCCAATGGGCAGCCCACTAATTTTTAAAGATACAGAAAATACAGGAGCACCAAATGGCTTACTCGGAAAAAGTGTTGGACCACTACGAAAATCCACGCAACGTTGGCGCGTTCGAAAAGGGCGATGACAGCGTTGGCACCGGCATGGTCGGTGCACCGGCTTGCGGCGACGTGATGAAGCTGCAAATCAAGGTCGGCGCCGATGGCCTGATCGAAGATGCGAAGTTCAAGACCTACGGCTGCGGTTCGGCCATCGCTTCCAGCTCGCTGGTGACCGAATGGGTCAAGGGCAAGACGCTGGACCAGGCGCTGGCCATCAAGAATACCCAGATCGCTGAAGAACTGGCGCTGCCGCCGGTAAAAATCCACTGCTCGATCCTGGCGGAAGACGCCATCAAGGCAGCGGTACTGGACTACCAGACCAAGCACCCAGTCGCGGCCTAAGTCTGTTTTACACCGGCGACGCAGGTCGTCGCCGGTACGGAGAATCAAATGGCAATCACCCTGACCGAAAAAGCAGCCAAGCATATCAACCGCTACATCGAACGCCGTGGTAAAGGCGTCGGTTTGCGTTTTGGCGTGCGCACCACCGGCTGCTCGGGCCTGGCCTACAAGCTGGAATATGTGGACGAAATCGCCGACGAGGACAGCGTCTTTGAGTCGCACGGCGTCAAGGTATTCGTCGATCCGAAAAGCCTGCCGTACATCGACGGCACCGAGCTCGATTTCGCGCGCGAAGGCTTGAACGAAGGCTTCAAGTTCCATAACCCGAACGAGAAAGACGCTTGCGGTTGCGGCGAAAGCTTCCGCATCTGATAAGCCATGCAAAATCACTTTGAGTTGTTCAATCTGCCGCAGCGTTTTGCCGTAGACGCGGAGGCGCTGGACAGCGCCTACCGCGACGTGCAGGGCCGCGTCCATCCCGACAAGTTCGTCAATGCCACCGACGCCGAAAAGCGCGTCGCCATGCAGTGGGCCACCCGCGCCAACGAAGCCTATCAGACCCTGAAGAATCCGCAGAAGCGCGCGCAGTACCTGTGCGAGCTCAATGGCGTCGATTTGCAGACCGAGTCGAACACGGCGATGCCGATGGCCTTCCTGATGCAGCAGATGGAATGGCGCGAAGAACTGGGCGACGCCCGCGCCGCTAAGGACAGCGACGCGCTGGACGCGCTGGACAAACAGCTGCGCAACGAACGCAAGGCGCGCCTGGCGGAGATCGAGACGCAGATCGACGCCGGCGACTTCCACGCGGCGGCGCAAGGCGTGCGCGCGTTGATGTTCCTTGAAAAATTCGGCGAAGAAGTCCGCTTCGCCTTTGAAGCAATCGAAGCCTGAGAGTGGTTTTGGGGTCAGTTCCGGCATTGTGCCACGCGTGGCACAATGCCGGAACTGACCCCAAAACCCCCTCAGCAGACAAGATAAGAATACAGGTCCATCCATGGCACTTCTGCAAATTTCCGAACCAGGCATGTCCACCGCACCGCACCAGCATCGGCTGGCGGTCGGTATCGACCTGGGCACCACCAATTCGCTGGTCGCCACCGTGCGCAACAGCATTCCAGAAGTGCTGTGCGATGAGGATGGCCGCCCGTTGCTGCCGTCCGTGGTGCGCTACCTGCCGAACGGCCATGCCAACATCGGCTACAAGGCGCAGGCCGCGCAGACCACCGATCCAAAGAACACCATCGTTTCGGTCAAGCGCTTCATGGGCCGCGGCCTGGCCGATATCGCCTACGCGGAAAACATGCCCTACGATTTCCAGGACACCCCTGGCATGGTGCAGCTGAAGACCATCGCCGGCATCAAGAGCCCGGTCGAAGTCTCGGCGCAGATCCTGGCCACGCTGCGCCAGCGCGCCGAAGATTCGCTGGGCGACGATCTGGTGGGCGCGGTCATCACGGTGCCGGCCTACTTCGACGACGCGCAGCGCCAGGCCACCAAGGATGCGGCGCAGCTGGCCGGCATCAACGTGCTGCGCCTGCTGAGCGAGCCTACCGCCGCCGCCATTGCCTACGGCCTGGATAACGGTTCGGAAGGACTGTACGCAGTTTACGACCTCGGTGGCGGCACCTTCGATATCTCCATCCTCAAACTGAGCAAGGGCGTGTTTGAAGTACTGTCCACCGGCGGCGATTCCGCGCTGGGCGGCGACGACTTCGATCATCGTCTGTTCTGCTACATCCACCAGCAGGAAAAACTGGCGCCGCTGTCGGACGAGGACACGGCCGTGCTGATGGTGAAAGCGCGCGAAGCGAAAGAACAGCTGTCGACCAAGAACGATGTGACCGTCGACGCCATCCTCGGCTCCGGCGAAGAAGTGCATCTGAAGATCACCGCCGAGATCTTCCAGGAGATCACCAAGCACCTGATCGACAAGACCATGAAGGCCATCAAGAAGGCGCTGCGCGACGCGAATGTCGACGCGGACGACGTCGATGGCGTGGTCATGGTCGGCGGCGCCACGCGCATGCCCCACGTGCAGCGCGCGGTCAGCGAATACTTCCACACCATCCCGCACGCGAACATCGATCCGGACAAGGTCGTGGCGTTGGGCGCGGCGGTGCAGGCCAATCTGCTGGCGGGCAATCGCGCGCCAGGCGACGACTGGCTGCTGCTGGACGTGATCCCGCTGTCGCTGGGCATCGAGACCATGGGCGGCCTGGTCGAGAAGATCATTCCGCGTAACTCGACCATCCCTTGCGCACGCGCGCAGGAATTCACCACTTTTAAAGACGGCCAGACCGCGCTGGCGGTGCATGTGCTGCAGGGCGAGCGTGAGCTGGTGTCCGATTGCCGTTCGCTGGCGCGCTTCGAACTGCGCGGCATTCCGCCGATGGTGGCCGGCGCCGCGCGCATCCGCATCACCTACCAGGTGGATGCGGACGGCTTGCTGTCGGTGTCCGCGCGCGAACTGCGCTCCGGCGTGGAAGCGTCGATCATCGTCAAGCCGGCCTATGGCCTGGGCGACGACGACGTCGCGCGCATGCTGCAGGATTCGTACAAATCGGCCGATACCGACATGGTCGCCCGCGCGCTGCGCGAAGAGCAGGTCGAGGCCGAGCGCATCATGCTGGCCACGCAATCGGCGCTGGACGAAGATGCGGCTTTGCTGAGCGACGAAGAGCGCGCGGCAGTCGACGTATTGATGAACAAGGTGCGCGACGTGGTAGCCCAGTCGCAGACCGGCGCCGTCGACCACGCGGCGGTGAAGTCCGCCGTCGAAGCGCTGGCCAACGGCACCGAAGAATTCGCATCGCGCCGCATGGATCGCAGCGTGCGCAGCGCACTGGCCGGCAAGACGCTGGACCAGGTAGTTTAAACAAACCTAGAGGTATCAAGTGCCACAAATCGTATTCCTGCCCCACGCAAAACTGTGCCCGGACGGCGCTGTCGTCGAAGCCGAAGTCGGCAAGACCCTGTGCGATGTCATGCTCGAAAATGACATCCACATCGAGCACGCCTGCGAGAAGTCCTGCGCCTGCACCACCTGCCACGTGCTGGTGCGCGAAGGCTTCAACTCGCTGAGCGAAGCTAGCGAGACCGAAGAAGACCTGCTGGACAAGGCCTGGGGCTTGGAAGCCGTGTCGCGCCTGTCGTGCCAGGCGGTAGTGGCGAATGAAGACCTGGTTGTCGAAATCCCCAAGTACACCATCAATCACGCAAGCGAAGGCGGGCACTGATATGAAATGGACCGACATCACCGCGATTGCGGAAGCGCTCTACGATAAGCACCCGGACATCGATCCGCTGACTATCCGCTTCACTGATCTGCACAACTGGATCGTCGACCTCGAAGAGTTCGACGACGACCACACGCGCGGCGGTGAAAAGGTCCTGGAAGCGGTTCAGCAGGCGTGGATCGATGAAGCCAAGTAAGCCAGCAGCGAAAGCCGCGCCAGCGAAAATCGGCGCCACCGTCACCGGCGCGGACAACATGCCGGAGATCCGCGAAGGCCAGACCGTCGCGCTGCTGCAAGAGCTGCACATCCTGACCCGCGACGGCAAGATGAACCAGGACAGCCGCCGCAAGCTGAAACAGGTCTACCACCTGTACCAGTTCATCGAGCCGCTGCTGAAGGAAGTGCTGGCCGAGAAGGACAGCGTATCGCTGGTCGACCACGGCGCCGGCAAGTCCTACCTCGGCTTCATCATCTACGACCTGTTCTTCAAGGCGCTGAACGACGACTCGCACATCTACGGCATCGAAACCCGCGAAGAGCTGGTGGCGCGTTCGCAGGAACTGGCCAAGCAGTTCAAGTTCCCCGGCATGTCCTTCCTGCCGCTGTCGGTGGCCGAGTCCACCGAATCGAAGCTGCTGCCGGACCAGATCGACGTCGTCACCGCGCTCCACGCCTGCAACACGGCGACCGACGACGCCATCCACTTCGCGCTGAAGAAGAAGGCCAAGTACATGGTGCTGGTGCCTTGCTGCCAGGCCGAAGTCGCGACGGTGCTGAAGAAGAACAAGGGCAAGTCGCTGGCCAAGTCCGCGCTGACCGAGATCTGGCGCCACCCGATCCACACGCGCGAATTCGGCAGCCAGATCACCAACGTGCTGCGCTGCCTGCAACTGGAGGCGCACGGCTACCATGTCAACGTGACCGAGCTGGTAGGCTGGGAGCACTCGATGAAGAATGAGTTGATCATCGCCACGTACAAGAACCTGCCGCGCCAGCGACCATCGGAGCGTTTGCAGGAAGTGCTGGAGACATTGGGGCTGGAAGAAATGGGCAACCGCTTTTTCACCGAGCAGGTAGCTAAACAATAAATCAAAAAGGGGCGATGGAACGATGAGTGAGCTGAACGAAAAATGGTTGGACCTCCGCAGCGACACCATCACCCGCCCCAGCGCGGCGATGCGCGCCGCGATGAACGCGGCGGACGTCGGCGACGATGTCTACGGCGATGATCCAAGCGTCAACCGCCTGCAGGAATACACGGCTGATTTGTTCGGCTACGAGGACGCGCTGTTCGCGCCGTCCGGCACGCAGAGCAATCTGCTGGCGTTGCTGGCCCATTGCGGCCGTGGCGACGAATACCTGGTCGGGCAGGAAGCGCATACCTACCGCTACGAAGGCGGCGGCGCCGCGGTGCTGGGCAGTATCCAGCCGCAGCCCATCATCAACCAGCCCGACGGCAGCATCGCGCTGGCCGACATCGAAGCCTACATCAAGCCGGACGATTTCCACTTCGCGCGCACCAAGCTGCTGGCGTTGGAAAACACCATCGGCGGCCGCGTGCTGGGCCTCGACTACCTGAAGCAGGCGACCACGCTGGCGCACGAGCGCGGCCTGGCCACGCACCTGGACGGCGCGCGCGTCTGCAACGCCGC
The DNA here is from genome assembly GCF_059418605.1 of Duganella sp. GW821-FHT07G03. Classification (NCBI taxonomy): domain Bacteria; kingdom Pseudomonadati; phylum Pseudomonadota; class Betaproteobacteria; order Burkholderiales; family Oxalobacteraceae; genus Duganella; species Duganella sp. GW821-FHT07G03. The sequence continues at coordinate 677,196 of NZ_JBWKQE010000001.1, read as the reverse complement.
CGTCAAGCTGGGTGTGAGCCCGCGTGCCGCAGTGGCGGGTTTCGATTCCGTTTCGGTGTGCCTGTCCAAGGGCCTGGGCGCGCCGATCGGCTCCGTCCTGTGCGGCAGCAAGCCATTGATCGCCGAGGCCAAACGCTGGCGCAAGATGCTGGGCGGTGGCATGCGCCAAGCCGGCATGATCGCGGCGGGCGGCATGTACGCCTTGCAGCACAACTTCGCGCGGCTGGCGGAAGACCATGACAACGCTACTTACTTCGCGAGCGAACTGGCCAAGCTGAAAGGCATCAAGGTCAGCACGCCGCAAACCAATATTTTCTACGTCGATATCCCGGCCGACACCTGCCGTGCCTTGAACGACGTGCTGCAACTGACCCGCATACGCGTATCGATGTCGCCGCACCTGCGCATCGTCACGCACATGGATGCATCGCGCGAGGACATCGACCGCGCCATTACCGTTTTTGAGGATTTTTTCGGATGACCGACACTACTACTGATAACAGCATCCGCCTGGCCAAGCGCCTGTCGGAAATGCGCCCTTGCTCGCGCCGCGAAGCCGAACTCTATATCGAGGGCGGTTTCGTTAGCGTCGATGGCGTCGTGGTGGAAGAGGCGGGCGCCCGCGTGACGATGGAACAGCAGATCGACGTCGCCCCCGACGCCACGCTGCTGGAGATCCTGCCGGTGACGATCCTGCTGCACAAACCGGTGGGCGCCAACGGCGGCATCGGCAAAGACGGTTCGCCGGCGGTGCACCTGCTGAACCCCGCCTCGCTGACGCGCTCCGCGCCGGGCCAGCGCTTCCTCAAGCGCCACCTGGTCAACCTGACCTTGACCACGCCGCTGGAGACGCATGCCAGCGGCCTGCTGGTGTTCACGCAGGACTTCCGCGTCAGCCGCAAGCTGGTTGACGAAGCGGCCAAGATCGAGCACGAGATCATCGCCGAGGTGACCGGCACCATCAAGGACAACGGCCTGGCGTTGCTGAACCACGGCCTGCCGTTCAACGGCAAGCCGCTGCCGCCGATGAAGGTTAGCTGGCAGAACGAGAACCGCCTGCGCTTCGCGCCGAAGAATCCCAAGCCTGGCCAGATCGAACATATGTGCAAAATGGTCGGCCTGACCGTGGTGTCGCTGAAGCGCATCCGCATCGGACGTATCGCGATGTCGAGCCTGCCGGTAGGCGAGTGGCGCTACCTGCAGGATCACGAACGCTTCTGATTACTTCGCGGTGGTCTGCGACAGGATGAAGGCATAGGTATCGGCCGCTTCCACATCCTGCTGCGCGCGGGTCGAGCCCATGCCATGGCCGGCGTCGAAGTCCACCCGCAGTATCACCGGCTTGCCGCTGGCGGTCGCCGACTGCAGGCGCGCCGCCATCTTCGCCGGATGGAAGGGCGCCACGCGCGGGTCGGTCACGCCGGTGGTCAGCATGATGGCCGGGTACTTCGTGCCATCGACCACCTGCTGATAGCTGTCGATGCTCTTCAGCGCCTTGAAGCCGGCAGGATCGGCAATCGCACCCCACTCAGGTTCTTCACCGTAGCCGTTCTGCTCCGCCACGTAGCGCAGCGGATTGTGCCAGCCCACTCCCGATACCACCGCCGCAAACAGGTCCGGCCGCTCTTCCAGCGCGCGGCCCATGGTGATGCCGCCGGCCGAACGGCCGCCGATCGCCAGATGCTCAGGCGAGGTGTAGCCCTTGGCGTTGATGTCCTCGCACACGGCGATCAGGTCGCGCCAGGTGTTAGGTTTGTTTTCCAGTTGGCCGGCGCGGTGCCACTGGCGTCCGAACTCGCCGCCGCCGCGCACATTGGCGTAGCCGACGATGGCGCCCTGGTCGGCCAGTGCCAGCGTGCGTCCCGCGAATGAGGGCGTGTACGCGGCCGAGCCGTAGCTGCCGTAGGCGGAGATGAAGGCCGGATTCTTACCGTCCATCTTCAGCCCTTTTTTGTAGATCAGGCTATACGGGATCTGCGTGCCATCCTTGGCGGTGGCGTAGCGGCGCTCGGTGGTGTAGGCGCTGGTGTCGATGGCAGGCTTCGGCGTGATGCCGGTGTCGCTCATTTTGCCGTCGGCGGCCACGCTCCAGATGCCGGCCGGTTCCAGCCAGCCGGTCAGCACGGCCAGCACGCCCGGCGCGTTGGGATCGGACTCGATCTCGCGCAGCGTGCCTTCGAAGGGCAGGGCGATGGTGGTCAGCTTGCCGTCGTTGCCCAGGCGTTGCAGCGTGCTGGGGCCGCCGTCCATCGCCCGCAGGTACAGGCCGTCCTTGGCGCGCGCCATGCCTTGCAGGACCAGCTTCGATTCGGCCACTACTTCGCTTGCCTTGGCCAGCGATGGCGACTTGGTTGAGGTTTTCAGCAGGCGTCCACGCGGATGGTCCTTGGTCGACAGCAGGTACAGGTCGTCGCCGTCGATGTCGACGCCCGTCACCTCGTCGGCGAAATCCGCAACCTGCCGCCATGCGGCCTTGCCCTGGATGACGTCGCGCAGCGGCGCGGTGTAGATGCGCTTCTCGGGGCGAACATCGCTCAGGATCAGTAGCACGGTGGCGGAGTGCAGGGCGGTGCCGATGTATGGCGCCTGGATTTTTTCGTACTTCACCGCAGGATCGAGGCCGCGCTTCATCAGCAGCGGGTCCTTGGCCGGATCGGTGCCCAGCTTGTGGAAGCGGGCCACCGAATCGAGGTAGCGCTCCGGCGTGTTGTTCTTGCCGGTTAGCTGGTTGTAGAAGAAGCCGGAGCTGTCGTCCAGCCAGTTTGGTTCCGCCGATTGCGTGTCGGCGATGCGTTCCTTGAGAATGGCGCCGCTGCGCACGTCCATGATGTGCAGTACCGAGTCTTCGCTGCCATCCTTAGACAGGCCATAGGCCAGCTTGCTGCCGTCCGGCGAAGCCTGCCACCAGTCCAGCGAGACGTGGCTGGTCTTGGTATCGAGCTTGGTCGGATCGACCAGCACGCGGTCCTTGCCGCTGTTTTTGCCAACCTCGCGCACGAACAGCTTGAAGTTGTTGGCGCCGGCCGGGCGCTGCTGGTAGAACAGGCGGGCGCCGGCCTTCTGCACGCGCGCCGGCGTGGCCACGTCGCCGGACAGTTGCTGGATGCGGCTCAGCAGCACGTCGCGTTTGGGCAGCGCGTCGAGCAGGCCGCGGGCGTGGGCGTTCTGTTGTTTGAGGTAGGGCAGCCAGTCGGGGTCTTGGTCGTTTTCCATCCAGCGATAGCGGTCGACCACGGCTTCGCCGAAGTAGCTGTCGCTGACTGGTTCAACCCGCGCCACCGGCGCGTTGGGAATGTCGGCCGCGAACGCGGCGGAGACTGACAGGGCGAGGAACGCCCCGTACATCGTGCAAACAACTTTGCTCATTTGTACCCCCTGTGGCGAAACACCTATTCTGCCACAGAAGATTGTAAAAATTACACCGCCGGCACGGCCTTCTTTTTCTTTTCCGGCGGCGGCAGCTGGACCAGGCGGGTGCCGGTCAGTTTGTCGTGCAGGAACTGGCGGTCCTGGTCGAGGAAGGCGGTCAGCGACCACAGCAGGATGCCGGCGCCGACCGCGCCCAGCGCCTGCCATTTATGCAGGTCCAGCACCAGCGACAGCAGCAGCGCCGGCAGCACCCACATCCAGCTCAGCAGGTAGCGCACGGCGGCGGTTTGCAGCGACAGGTGGTTGTGGCCGGGACGCACGAGTTTCAGGCGCCAGGTCTTCATCGCCAGCGTCTGGCCGTCGCGGCTCCACTGGTGGATGAAGTAGGCGCCCAGCACCAGGAAGGCCAGCGCCTGGCGCATATGTTCCAGCGTTGGCGTGTGGCTGCCGTGGACGGCGACTTCAAAAATCAGGAAGGGCAGGAACAGCACCGCGAAACCCAGCAGGGTTTCGTAGACCATCGAAATCAGGCGGCGCTTGACGGTGGGGATGGTGACAGGCAGGCTATTTGACATTGCTGGTGGCAGGCAGAGCAGGCGGAGCGGACGCCGGCGCGGCAGGCGCGACGACCGGTGCGATGTTCGAGGCGTTCGGGGTGGTCGCGCCGGTGGCTGGATCGATGGCCGGCGCTGCGGCCGGTGCGGCGCCCGCGACCGGGGTGGCCGGCGCCACGGCGGGGCCGCCGGTGGTCGGCACGGCCGGCTTGATCGGCGCCACGGTCTTGATCTTGCTTTGGGTCGGCGTCGGCAGGTTGGCGACTTGTTTCTTCGTCGCCGCCTTGGCCGCCAGTTCCTTCTTCTGCTCTTCAGGCAGCTGCTGGTACGACTCCCACTGCGTGGATTTCTGCGATGGATCGATCTTCTGCGCGCGGGCGAAGTTCTGGCGCACCTGGCGGCGTTCGTCCGGCGTCATCTTGACCCATTCGCGCATGCGTTCCTGCACGCGGACCTGCTCGTCCGGCTTCATCGACGCGTAGCGCTTGACGATGCCCAGCCATTTCTGCTTGCGGATCGGCTCCATCTGGTCCCATTCGGGCGCCAGCGGCTCCAGCGCCTGTTGTTGCTCAGGCGTCAAATCCTTCCACATGGTTTTTTCCGCCGACTTGGCCGACGCGCGTTTGCCCGCCGCCACGCCCGGCTGCACGCCGGAAGCGGAAGAACTCGGCGCGGCAGGCTGGGCTGGCGTTTCAGACCGGCCGCAGCCAACCAACGCCGCGCTCGCCGCTGCTATCGCCAACACCACCACCGTTCTAGCGCCCCATTTTGCGCGACCGCTCAATGCCATGCTGGTTACTCGCTTTGGGTCAGGTAGGCGTTAAAACCGTGGTCCAGATAGGCGGACAACGGCAATTCGTCGGACAGCACGGCGGCGTCGAGTTCGGCCAGGTCGGCCACGCGCTGTTCCTGCTCGTACTGGTAGATGCCGGCCAAGCCGCCGACCAGCACCAGCAATGGCAGTGCCACGCCCATGCGGGCCATCCAGGTGAACGAGAAGAAGCCGGTGCCGGCGCCAGCCAGTGCATTCTTGCTGACGCGCACCTTCAACGGCGCTACCACGTGGGCCTTCTTGCGGGCGAGCGCCTGCTTGCGCGCTTGCGCCAGGCGGTCGGTGGTCGATGCGGGCAGATCGTCCAGGTGCTCATTGAGCGCGTGGCGCACCTTGTAAGCGAAATTCAGGTCGTCGGTGTTCATAGTGTTATTCCCTTGGCTTTTAGCGATTCGGCGAGCGTGTGTGTTGCACGTGAGCAATGTGTCTTCACGCTCCCCTCGGAACATCCCATCGCTTCGGCTGTTTCAGCCACGTCCATGTCCTGCCAATAACGCATTAGGAAGGCTTCTCGTTGACGCGCCGGAAGCTTTTGTACTTCGGCATCGATCAGCGTCAGCATTTGCTGGCGCTCGATCTTGTCCGCGCTCGATTCGGAGGCCTCGGAACCCTCTTCGGCGGCATACGATTCGAGCATGTCGAAATCGTCATGGTCGTCGCCGGACGGGCCCATGCTCGAGAACAGGCTGACCCAGGTGTTGCGAACCTTTTCCCTGCGGAAATAATCGAGGATGGTGGTTTGCAGGATGCGCTGGAACAGCATCGGCAGCTCGGCGGCCGGCTTGTCGCCGTATTTTTCGGCGAGCTTGATCATCGCGTCCTGCACGATGTCCAATGCGGACTCGTCCTTGCGCACTGCGTAGACGGCTTGTTTAAAGGCACGCCGCTCGACGTTTTCGAGAAAGTCGGATAATTCTTTGTCTGTGGCCATGCGTCGGGTGTGGATACTGCCGGGAAAGCCGGCGCTGGGCCGCTAGGGAGCGGCTCGTGAACTGAGCGCATGCTAGCAAAATTTAGCCATTTCTGCATGGTTTTTGCTGCTTTGACGATGCAAAAAGTACCGAAGCGGCGATTTTTTCGATATTTCACTTGCCCAAACCGGGGCGGCGGGTGTACCGTATGGGACGCTTTGAACACCCCGAAGCTCTATGGTCTGGTCGCAGTTGGCACACAACGCCGCAATCGACGAGACGCGCTTTCATATGTCAGCAGTTTGCTCTAACCCGTGCCACAAGCGCGAGAGGTACGCAGAACCGCTACAGACAGATCCAGCCAAACGAGAGTTTGCAGCTAGCACTGCTTTGCACGTCACTACGGTTGACGGAAGAGGCAGCTGTGACTGCAGAAAAAAAGGGAAGCAGGGCAATGCTGTAGAGGTGGGCCTACTTCGTTAGGAAAGAGCATCCGATCAATCTCCTATGGACCTTGAAAGGAATGTTTCATGAATACCGAAGCAACCGCATCACAAGGAGCGAACACGCTCACAGGCGCTGAAATACTGGTGCGCTGCCTGGCCGAGGAAGGCGTGGAACACGTCTTTGGCTATCCGGGCGGAGCCGTACTGTATATCTACGACGCCATCTTCAAGCAAGACAAATTCCAACACGTCCTCGTGCGTCACGAACAGGCCGCAGTGCATGCCGCCGATGCGTACTCGCGCAGCTCGAACAAGGTTGGTGTCGCGCTGGTCACGTCCGGTCCGGGCGTCACCAATGCCGTGACAGGTCTTTCCACCGCTTACATGGATTCCATCCCCATGGTCGTGATCTCGGGCCAGGTGCCTAGCCACGCCATCGGCCAGGATGCCTTCCAGGAATGCGACACGGTCGGCATCACCCGTCCCGTGGTCAAACACAATTTCCTCGTCAAAGACGTCAAGGATTTGGCGGAAACCGTCAAGAAAGCCTTCTTCATCGCCCGCACCGGCCGTCCCGGCCCCGTGCTGGTCGACATCCCGAAGGATATCTCGATGCACAAGACGACGTACTCGTACCCGAAAGAGGTCGAGATGCGTTCGTACAAACCGGTCGACAAGGGCCACTCCGGCCAGATCCGCAAGGCGGTCCAGCTGCTGCTGCAAGCCGAACGTCCGATGATCTACACCGGCGGCGGCGTGATCCTGGCCAATGCCTCGCCCGAGCTGAACAAGCTGGTCGACAAGCTGGGCTTCCCGGTCACCAACACGCTGATGGGCCTGGGCGCCTACAAAGCGTCGAGCGAGAACTTCGTCGGCATGCCCGGCATGCACGGCACCTATGAAGCGAACATGGCGATGCAGCACTGCGACGTCCTGATCGCCATCGGCGCCCGCTTCGACGACCGCGTGATCGGCAACCCGAAACACTTCGCCTCCAACCCACGCAAGATCATCCACGTGGACATCGATCCATCGTCGATCTCCAAGCGCGTGAAAGTGGACATCCCCATCGTCGGCAACGTCAAGGACGTGCTGATCGAATTCCTGGCCCAGCTCGACGCTGCGGAAGCCAAGCCGAACGCGCCCGCGCTCAAGGACTGGTGGAAGCAGATCGCCGAATGGCGCGGCAAGGATTGCCTGAACTATCCGACCTCGGACCTGGTGATCAAGCCGCAATCGGTGGTGCAGAAGCTGTGGGAAGTGACCAAGGGCGACGCCTTCATCACCTCCGACGTCGGCCAGCACCAGATGTGGGCCGCACAGTACTACCCGTTCGACAAGCCTAAGCGCTGGATCAACTCGGGCGGCCTGGGCACGATGGGCGTGGGCCTGCCGTACGCCATGGGCGTGCAGATGGCCAACCCGGACGCCACCGTCGCCTGCGTCACCGGCGAAGGCTCGATCCAGATGTGCATCCAGGAACTCGCGACCTGCAAGCAATACCATCTGACGCCGAAGATCATCATGTTGAACAACCGCTTCCTGGGCATGGTACGCCAGTGGCAGCAGATCGACTACGGTTCGCGCTATTCCGAGTCCTACATGGATTCGCTGCCGAACTTCGAGAAGCTGGCGGAAGCCTACGGCCACGTCGGCATGCGCATCGAGAAACCGGGCGACGTCGACGGCGCCATGCGCGACGCGTTTGGCATGAAGGACAAGCTGGTCTTCATGAACTTCATTACCGATCAATCGGAAAACGTCTGGCCGATGGTGAAAGCGGGCAAAGGGCTCTCTGAAATGCTGTTGGGTTCGGAGGACTTATAAGATGCGACACATTATCTCTGTCTTGCTGGAAAACGAAGCCGGCGCGCTGTCGCGCGTGGTGGGCCTGTTCTCGGCCCGCGGCTACAACATTGAAACGCTGACCGTGGCGCCGACCGAAGACGCGACCTTGTCGCGGATGACCATCGTCACCACCGGCTCGGACGACATCATCGAACAGATCACCAAGCACCTCAACCGCCTGATCGAGGTGGTGAAGGTGGTCGATCTGACCGAAGGCCAGCACATCGAACGTGAGCTGATGCTCATTAAAGTGCGGGCGGTGGGAAAGGAGCGTGAAGAGATGAAGCGCACGGCGGACATCTTCCGCGGCCGCATCATCGACGTCACCGAGAAGACTTACACGATTGAACTGACCGGCGCCAAGACCAAGCTCGACGCGTTCATCGATTCGATCGACCGCGCCTCCATTCTGGAGACGGTACGTACCGGCGGTTCCGGCATCGGACGCGGCGAACGCATCCTCAAAGTTTAATCAAATTCAAAAATACTACTAAGGAAATACCATGAAAGTTTTCTACGACAAAGACGCTGACATCTCCCTGATCAAGGGCAAAAACGTTGCCATCATCGGCTACGGTTCGCAGGGCCACGCCCACGCGCAAAACCTGAGCGATTCCGGCGTCAACGTGACCGTCGGCCTGCGCAAGGGCGGCGCTTCGTGGAGCAAGGTTGAGAAAGCCGGCCTGAAAGTGGCGGAAGTGAACGACGCGGTCAAGGCCGCCGACGTCATCATGATCCTGCTGCCGGACGAGAACATCGCCCAGGTCTACAACGAAAACATCGCCCCGCACGCCAAGCAAGGCGCGGTGCTGGCCTTCGCCCACGGCTTCAACGTGCACTACGGCCAAGTCGTGCCACGCGCCGACCTGGACGTGATCATGGTCGCACCGAAGGCCCCGGGCCACACCGTGCGCGCCACCTACACCCAGGGTGGCGGCGTGCCGCACCTGATCGCCGTGTACCAGGACAAGTCCGGCATCGCCCGTGACATCGCGCTGTCGTACGCATCGGCCAACGGCGGCGGCCGTGCCGGCATCATCGAAACCAACTTCCGCGAAGAGACCGAGACCGACCTGTTCGGCGAACAGGCTGTCCTGTGCGGCGGCGCGGTCGAGCTGATCAAGGCCGGCTTCGAAACCCTGACCGAAGCGGGCTACGCTCCGGAAATGGCGTACTTCGAATGCCTGCACGAGCTGAAGCTGATCGTCGACCTGATCTACGAAGGCGGCATCGCCAACATGAACTACTCGATCTCGAACAACGCCGAATACGGCGAGTACGTGACCGGTCCTAAGGTTGTGACCTCGGCCACCAAAGACGCGATGCGTCAGTGCCTGAAAGACATCCAGACCGGCGAGTACGCCAAGTCCTTCATCCTGGAAAACAAGGCAGGCGCTCCGACCCTGATCTCGCGTCGTCGCCTGACGGCCGAGCATCCGATCGAAGAAGTCGGCGCAAAACTGCGCGCCATGATGCCTTGGATCGCCAAGAACAAGATGGTCGACCAGTCGAAGAACTAAGCTGTACATTAACAACAAAAAAAGCCGGCGCTGCCGGCTTTTTTTTATGGTTTCCGGGCTAGGGACTACCTTGCAGAATAGATGTCAAAAATATATTTAATTATAAATTAAATAATTTAAAAAGTGGTGATATGATAATTTCTGAAAGCACACTGTTTTCAGATTCACTGTCACTACGCCGCTCTGGCACACCTTTCCTATAGGACGTCCCATGCACTCCATAAAACTGCTACTTGCCGTTTCTATCGTCGCTGCATCTTCCTTTGCCCATGCCGATGTTGATTTCTCCACCATCCAAGTGAGCTCTGGCCAGTTCACCCCGCTGCCTTATCCGGAAACCGTGACGTTTGACAGTGCGCTGCCGGCTGGCATTCATTACAGCGGTGGTCAGTACGTCACCGGAACCGCCTGGAATTCGGAATACACCACGCCGACCTACGATACCACTCGCTATCTGGCCGTCGGTAATTCCGCTCCGACCGCGACCGTCACTTTCGACGCCGGTCAGGGTGCATCGTATTTCGGCTTCTATCTTGGCACGCCGGATACCTATAATTCGGTGACCTTCATCGGCTCGGACGGCAGCAACACTACCATCGATGGCTATCAACTGGTCAACTACAGCGCGCACTCGCCGACCGGTTCCTTCTATCTGGGAGTGCAGTCGACTTCCGGCTCGCTGTTCACCTCGATTGTCTTCCATTCCAACGGCGACTCGATGGAAACCGATAATCACGCCTACGTGCTGGCCCCAGTTCCGGAGCCAGAAACGTATGCGATGCTGCTGGGCGGCCTGGGCCTGGTGGGCTTTATCGCTCGCCGTCGTCGTTCACGCGGCTAAGCTGCTTGCACCAACATGAGACCGGCACGGAGTCGTGCCGGTTTTTTTCAGCCGCGCGATGCGGCGTGCCTGGATGGGCGGACGCTGAGCGCCAGCGCTCCCAATATGCCCAGTACGATCAACAGGGTGGCGATCAACTCGGCCTGAGTGGCATGCAGGCCCGCGACATTGAACACGGGATTGACGCGGATCTGCTCGATCAGCAGGCGCTCCACGCCGGCTAGCATCAAGTACACCGAGAACAGCCAGCCGATGCGGAACGCGTGCTTGCGCAGCGCCCACAGCAGCGCGAAGCACAGCAGCGCCATCGCGGTTTCATAGATCGGCGTCGGATACACGCCGGGCAGGGCGATCAGCTCGCCGTAGATGTTGTTGTCGTAGGTTTGCGCCCACAGCCAGGTCGGCAGCCAGTCAGGCTTGAGCGCCATGTTCGCCGCGATGCCCCAGTCGCCGTCGCCCGACACCTGGCAGCCGATGCGGCCGATGGCATAGCCGAGCATCATCGACGGCGCCGCCGCGTCCAGCAGCGGACGCACCGGCAAACGCCAGCGCCGCACGCACACCATGCCCGCCAGCGTGCCGAAGATCAGTCCGCCGAAAATACTCAGGCCCGAGCGCGTGAAGATCATGCTCATCGGATCGGCCGCAAACTGGGCGGTGTGCTCCAGGATGTGGAACAGGCGCGCGCCGAAGATGCCGGCCACCAGCACCACCATCGTCAGGTCGCTGACCACGTCCTGCGGCGGCGCCTCGCGGCCGCGCACGTGCGCCGGCCCGATCCGGCCCGCCTCGTACAGTCGCTTGAGCTCGGCGCGCAGCAGCGCTCCCGCCGCCAGCGCCCCCACGGCCACGAACAGTCCGAAGGTCGCCAACGGCAGCGGCAGCTCATGGCCGGTCCAGGCCTTGATCACATCACTCAGATACGGATACGACATGTCAGCTTTCAAAAAGGAGTCCGGCTGAACTTTAGCACAAGGGACTTTGTTACAAACACTCACCATGTCTTACATATCTCGAAGGCAATTTCGGGTAAAGTTCTTCTTGTTGTAATTTTAACTTTGGAGCCCGCAATGACCGTCATGAAAACACTCGCCGCAGCCGCTGCCGCCTCCTTCGCGCTCGCCGCGCACGCCGCCCCGCTTGAATCGCTGCCGACCTCCGGCACGCTGGTCGTGGTGCCGGCCTTCGGCGAAGTCAAGCACGCCAACGATCAAGCGGTCGCCACCTTGGCGATCGAAGAGCAGGACAAGGACAAGGCCGCCGCCGCCTCGCGCGTCAACCTGAAAATGAAACAGGGCCTGGACATCGTCAAGAAGGAAGACCCCAGCGCCAGCCTGAAAACCCAGGGCTACTACACCTATCCGGTCTATCCCGAGGATCGCCCATCGGTGAACGGCCAGTCGTCCAAGCCGCGCGTGCCGACCTCCTGGCGCGTGGGCCAGTATCTGCAAGTGACCACCACCAATCTGGAGAAGCTGCCGAAAACCGTGGCCGCCGCCCAGAAGATCCTGACCCTGAACGGCCTGCAATTCGGCCTGACGCCGGAAACCACGCGCCAGCTGGACGACCAGCGCATCGCGGCAACGTATAAAAACCTGAACGAGCGCATCAACTCGATCGCCAGCGCGATGGGCCGCAAGGTCGGCGACGCCGTGCTCGACACGGTCGACTTCGAAGGTTCGGGCAACTACGCCCAGGAACGCATGGGCGGCGCACCGGCGCCGATGATGATGCGTTCGGCCAAGATGTCGGACGTCGCCGATGTGGCCGAGCCGAGCTTCGAGCCGGGCGAGACCACGCTGCAAATGAACCTGGTGGGCAAGGTTCGCTTCAAGTAATGCCGATGCGCGGCGGCGCGTGTTGAGGTACAGTTGCGATTGCCTTTATGTTAACTCAGGAGATCGCTATGACTGTCACGAAGCACCTGTCCGCCGCCCTTGTTGCCGCTTGTGCGCTGTCCGCGCAGGCAGCCCCGCAGGAATCCTTGCCGACCAACGGCGCCCTGGTGGTCGTTCCCGCCTTCGGCGAAGTCCGCCACGTCAACGACCAGGCCATCATCACGCTGACCGTCGAGGAGGTCGACAAGGACAAGGCCGCCGCCGCCTCCCGCGTCAACCAGAAGATGAAGCAGGGCCTGGAGATCGTCAAACAGGAAGATCCGCAGGCCGGCTTGAAAACCCAGGGCTACTACAGCTACCCGGTCTATCCGGAAGAGCCGGCCCCGGTGAACGGCCAGCCGCGCAAGCCACGCGTGGCGACCGCCTGGCGCGTGGGCCAGTCCTTGCAGGTCACCACCACCCAACTGGCGGGCCTGCCGAAGACGGTCGCCGCCGCGCAGCGCGTCATGGCGCTGAATAATCTGTACTTCGGCCTGACGCCGGACACCACCCGCAAGCTCGACGACCAACGCATCGCCGCCACCTACGCCAACCTGAACGAGCGCATCAACTCGATCGCGCATGCCATGGGCCGCAAACTCAGCGACGCCGTGCTCGATACGGTCGATTTCGAAGGCTCGGGCAATTTCGTCGACCGCGTCAGCATCACCGGTTCGCGCGTGATGGCGGCGCCGGCGCCGGCCTATATCGCCTCGGAGGCCGTGGTCGAGCCGAGCTTCGAAGCGGGCGAAACCACGCTGCAAATGCGCCTGGTGGGCAAAGTGCGCTTCAAGTAGGCAAACTTGGGCAGAATAGGGTGGATGGCCCGCCGACTCCCTTTTTTATGGTCGGCTCCTCTATAATGACGAGGCAACATGACCAGCTAATCAGAAACGGAACCCTATGGCCAAATTTCCCCGTCGCCGAGCCAAGAATGGCGCAGTCCAAGGCAAAACGCCGCAGATGTCGCGCTTTAGCCGCTTTGCGCGCCGCGCCAGGGGCGAGGACCTCGACCGGCCGCGCCATCGCGGGATCTACCTGTTGCCGAACGCCTTCACCACCGCCGCGCTGTTCTGCGGCTTCTACGCCATCGTCATGGCGATGAACCAGAAATTCGAACACTCCGCCTGGGCCATCTTCATCGCCATGGTGCTCGACGGCCTGGACGGCCGGGTCGCCCGCCTGACCAATACCCAAAGCGAATTCGGCGCCCAGTACGACTCGCTGTCGGACATGGTCTCCTTCGGCGCCGCGCCGGCGCTGGTGATCTACGAATGGTCGCTGCGCGGCCTGGGCAAGCTGGGCTGGATCGCCGCCTTCGTCTACTGCGCCGGCGCCGCGCTGCGCCTGGCCCGCTTCAACACCAATATCGAAGTGGTCGACAAGCGCTTCTTCCAGGGCCTGCCGTCGCCGTCGGCCGCGGCGCTGGTGGCCGGCTTCATCCTGCTGATGGTGGACCAGGAAGTGTCCGGCCTCGAATTGCGCTGGGTCTCGTGGAGCATCGCCGTGTTCGCCGGCCTGACCATGGTGACCAACGTGCCGTTCTACAGTTTCAAGGACGTGAACTTCCGCAAGTCGGTGCCGTTCATCGCGGTGTTCCTGATCGCGCTGGTGTTCGCGCTGGTGTCGATCGATCCGCCGAAAGTGCTGTTCCCGATCTTTATCGCCTACGGCCTGTCGGGCTATGTGGTGTCCGCATGGCGGCTGGCCAAGGGCAAGAAGGTCAGCCTGATCCAGACCGACGAGCATAGCAGCGACCCCAGCGAACGCCGCTGAACAAGAGGGCGGCAGGCCCTGAGAATTCAAGCAACGAAGCATCAGCCACGGAGCTATCATGAGCAACTCATCCAACCGCCTCATCATCTTTGACACCACTTTGCGCGACGGCGAGCAATCGCCAGGCGCGTCGATGACCAGGGACGAAAAAGTCCGCATCGCCAAGCAGCTCGAGCGCTTGCGCGTCGACGTCATCGAGGCCGGCTTCGCGGCCGCGTCGCAGGGCGACTTCGAGTCCATCAAGGCGATCGCCTCGGTGGTGCGCGAATCGACCATCTGCTCGCTGTCGCGCGCCAACGACCGCGACATCGCGCGCGCGGCCGAAGCGCTGGAGCCGGCCGAACGCAAGCGCATCCACACCTTCATCGCCACCTCCAAGCTGCACATGGAGATGAAGCTGCGCATGCTGCCCGACCAGGTGCTGCTGCAAGCGCGCAACGCGGTGCGCTACGCCCGCCAGTTCACCGACGATATCGAATTCAGCCCGGAAGACGGCAGCCGCTCGGACGAGGATTTCCTGTGCCGCGTGCTGGAAGGCGTGATCGAGGAGGGCGCGACCACCATCAACTTCCCGGACACGGTGGGTTACGCGGTGCCGGAGATCTTCGGCGAAACCATCCGCCGCCTGCGCGAGCGCATCCCCAATTCCGACAAGGCCATCTGGTCGGTGCACTGCCATAACGACCTGGGGCTGGCCGTGGCCAACTCGCTGGCCGGCGTGATGATAGGCGGCGCGCGCCAGATCGAGTGCACCATCAACGGCCTGGGCGAACGCGCCGGCAACACCGCGCTGGAAGAAGTGGTGATGGCGCTGCGCACGCGCAAGGCTTACTACAACCTCGAAGTCGGGATCGACACCACGCAGATCGTCGCCGCCTCCAAGATGGTGTCGCAGATCACCGGCTTCGCCGTGCAGCCCAACAAGGCGGTGGTGGGCGCCAACGCCTTCGCGCACGCCTCCGGCATCCACCAGGACGGCATGCTGAAATCGCGCGAGACCTACGAGATCATGCGCGCCGAGGACGTGGGCTGGGCCGCCACCAAGATCGTGCTGGGCAAGCTGTCGGGCCGCAACGCCTTCAAGCAGCGCCTACAGGAGCTGGGCATCGACCTGGATTCGGAAGCGGAGATCAACGCCGCCTTTGTCCGTTTCAAGGAGCTGGCCGACCGCAAGTCCGAAATCTTCGACGAAGACATCCTGGCGCTGGTGTCGGACGAAGCGCAGTCGCACGAGAGCGAGTACTACCGCTTCATGTCGCTGTCGCAGCAGTCCAACACCGGCCAGACGCCGAGCGCGAAAGTGGTGTTCTCGATCGACGGCGAGGAACATGCGTCCGAAGGCAAGGGCGATGGCCCGGTCGACGCCACCGTCAACGCCATCGAATCCGAAGTGGGCAGCGGCGCCGAGCTGGTGCTGTTCTCGGTCAACGCGATCAGCACCGGCACCCAGTCGCAGGGTGAAGTGACGATGCGTCTGTCGAAGGAGGGGCGCATCGTCAACGGCGTCGGCGCCGATCCGGACATCATCGTCGCTTCGGCCAAGGCCTACCTGTCGGCGCTGAACAAGCTGCACTCGAAGATCGAGCGCGTCAATCCGCAACCCTGAGGGGTGCCAAGCCAGAAACCGTCTATGCGAATTATCCTCCCGCTCATCCTGTTGTTGTCCGTATCGGCTGCTGTCATGGCGGAAGACGCCCCGGTCGAACCTATCCAGCAAGTGGCGGTGGCGGGCACCAAGGATCCCGACTGGAAGCCGTACCGGAAAATGCTGGATGGCTTGAACGCGTTCGACGAATACCATGCGCTCGCGCCCAAGGCGCAACTGAAATTTGTCCTGCGCCCGCAACAGCCCAACCTGACGCTGGCCGATCTGAAGCTGCGCATTGTGGGCGACAACGCCAACATCGAGTTGCCGATCGCGGCCGACTACACTTTCTCGGTGCCGCGCGACGAGTCGGCCGCCAAGGACGATGCCGATTTGCGGCTCAACAGCAAGAAGGGATTGTTCCGCTGGCGCCCGGACATCCATACCGCCGGTCTTCCCGCAGGGACGCGCCGGCTGGGCGATCTGCGCCTGGAGTGCGAGGTGCGCTGGGCGATTGATAAATTTGATGCCTCGTTTATCAAGTTGGCCTTCATTGTTCCGCTGGGCGGGGTGTGCCACTCGTCCAGAAGCCGGGTGTTCTTCACGACCGCTACGCCGATCACAGGCGCCACCTTGGTATCCGGCTCCCGTCGCGAAAAACTACCGGCAGAGCGCCTGAACGCGACGGACCTCACTCGCTATGCGCCGCCGCTGCACGACCAAAGCTGGCCAGATGACACGCTAGTGGAATTTGAGTTCCTGGCGCCGCCGGTAGTGGACAGGGGCGCCAATTGAGCCTGGGCAATGGTTTCGCCAGTCACTGCGGCGGTCATTGCTTAGGCGAGTCGGGTCATGATTCGATCAAAGATGGATTGATGTTCCAGAGCGTCTTCCAGCCTGTTTAGCAGTGCAACGACGTCGCCCGACTCGGCGTTCAGCGCCAGGGCGGCTTCGTCAAATGCTGCCCAGACCGGTCGCAACTTCGTGACCAGCCGCTTGCCTGTGGCGGTGAGGATGATTTTCTTCTTTCGGGCGTCCTCGGGATCGGATTGCGATGTCACGATCCCGGATTTTTCCAGGGATTGTCGGGTCTGACTTACAGAGACATGCGTGATCTTCAGCGTCGCCGCCAGTTCCCCCACCGTGGCAGAGCCTTTGATCGCTAATTGGTTCAGCACGCCAAACCAGCGCTGTTCAAACGCTATCCCCAAGGCGGCGTACACCCTCACCGAGTCGCCATCGAGGTTTTCCGACAAACGTCTTAGCCTGGCGCCGATGGCCGCTCCACCGGCAGCGCGCGAATAATCTTGCGTGGTCATGGTTTCTTATTTCTCAAGTTGACTTTTATGTAGGTGCCTACGCATAATAACATGCAGCCTCCGGTTTGCCACCACTTCCATGTAGAGAGAGCGAAAACATGCCAGTTCATACGCCCGCCCCTGTGTCGACGGTTTCTCGGCGTGCTTTTCTTGGCGCAGGCCTGTCCGCGTTCTTGCTGCCGGCTGGTGCGGTGGCAGGCGGTCTCGCGTCGTCGGCCTCGGATCTGGAGGACTTTATCCGAAACGAAATGCGCACTGCCAAGATTCCAGGCCTGGCCGTCGGCTTTGCCCGCGATGGCGTTGTGCAATTTGCGCAAGGCTACGGCATGGCCAATATTGGCCAGCGCAAGGCGGTGACCGCGAACACGATGTTTCACATTGCATCCATCACCAAGACGCTCACTGCGACCATGATCATGCGTTTGGTGGAGCGGGGCAAGCTTGCGTTGGATGAGCCTATCGCGGGCTACCTGGATTTCTCCGTCGCCAATCCACGATTCCGCGATACGGCTATCACGTTCCGACAGCTGTTGTTGCACACATCGAGCATTTCCGACGCGCGGTATTACGAGATCGATTTCCGGCAGTACGGTCACGACGCCGATCTATCTCTTGCCGACTTTCTCAAGCAGTATCTCACTCCTGCCGGCGGCAATTATTCGGACGCGACGTGTTTCTCCACCGCGCGCCCGGGGGCGGCCTGGGACTACTGCAACGTGGGCTACGCCTTACTGGGCTATCTTGCGGGGCGCATCGGAAAATTGGACATGCGCGAACAAACACGCAGGGACATTTTTGCGCCGTTCGCCATGGGGCATACGAGCTGGACTGTCAAAGATACCCCCGAGTCGCTCAGCGCCGAGGGCTACGGCCTGGTAGATGGTGCGCTGGTGGCTGTCAAACCTGTCGGCTTCCCTGATTGGCCGAGCGGCATGTTGCGCTCATCGATCAGCGATTTCATGAAGTTCATCGCCGCGTCGGCAAACGGCGGCAAGGCGGGCGGCATCGATGTGTTGGGCGTGGATGCCATGGCGCAGATGCTGGATATGCAGGCGCCTGCCGGGCTGCCCACATGGCTGAACGGTCAGGGTCTGGGTTGGATGGCGTCCACCTTGGGCGGGCAGATGAGGCCCAACCATTGGGGTGGCGATCCGGGTGTTTTTACCGCGGCCTATCTGGCGCCGGCCACGCGCAGTGGCGTGGCGATATTCACCAACGTTAGCGTCTCGGCGGAAAATAGAATCGCCGTAAAGAATATCGCCAGCCGTCTTTTGCAATCAGCTTCATCCTGACGGCGATGAAGCCCGCGCATGCTTCGTTCCACGCCGAAGCATGCGCCGCTTCAAACAGCTATCTTGTCGATTCGATGACAGGAGGCTGCAATGATCAAACTGATGGAAACGCCCATGCTGGCGCTGCAAGTGCGGCGCGCCGCCGAGGATCTGGGCGATGTCATCTACGTGCACGGCTCGACGTTCGGGGCCGATCTCTCCGTGTTCCACCCCGTCGATGGCCGCAGCTGGGCCGATGCGCTGAACGCCGCCGGTTTCAATGTGTGGGGTTTCGACTTTGCCGGCTATGGCGCGTCCGAACGATACGCGCAGCACGACAATATTCCCGTTGGCGATTTGCGCAGCGTGCAGGAGCAGTTGCATCGCGTGGTCTGCGCCGTTCGCGAGCGCAACGGCGGCCGGCCCGTCATGCTGCTGGCGCATTCGTGGGGCGGCTCGGTGGCGTTGCGCTATGCCGGCGAGCATCCGCAGGCATTGGCCGCGCTGGCGCTGTTCGCGCCCATCGTCACGCGCGGCGGCGCCAGGGCGGCTAGCGCCTATGTGCCGGCCGCCGCCACGGCGGCGTCGCACTTTCCGCTGACGGCATGGGCGCAGTATCGCCGCTTTGTTGAAGACGTCCCGCGCGGCCATCCGCAGTTGCTGGATGAAGCGCACTTCCAGCACTGGAGCGCCGCCTTCCTGGCGACAGATCCCGAAGCTGCGACCCGCACGCCGCCAGCCGTGCTGACACCGACAGGACCGCAGGCCGATGTCCGCGCCTTGTGGTCCGGCGAGGCGCTGTATGACGCCTCGCGCGTCACAGCGCCGACGCTGCTGGTGCGCGGCGTATGGGACAGCGTATGTTCCGAGGCCGACGCCGTCAATCTGCTGGCGGCCTTGGGCGGCAGCGTCAAGCGCTGCGAGACCTTCCCACGCGCTACGCACCTGATGCATCTGGAGTCGTCGCGCGGGCTGCTTTACAATGCCGTCAACGCCTTTTTGCGCAGGAGCGCCACATGATCGCCGTGATATTCGAAGTCATCCCCAGCACCGAAGGCTACGCCGAATACCTCGACCGCGCGGCCCAGCTGGCGCCGCTGCTGGAAAGGATGGACGGATTCATTTCCGTCGAACGCTTCGAAAGCCTGAAGTCCCCCGGCAAGCTGTTGTCGCTGTCGTTCTGGCGCGACGAGCAGGCGGTGCGCGCCTGGCGCGAGCAGGAGCAGCACCGCGAGGCGCAAAGCGCCGGCCGCGCCGGCGTGTTCGACAACTATCGCTTGCGCGTGGCCAGCGTCATCCGCGACTACGGGCTGATGGAGCGCGATGAAGCGCCGCCGTTCCATCCGCCGATTGCGGCAGGCAAGCCATGAATACACCGCAACCACGCTTCGCCCGCGTCGCCGCCGCGATCGGCGATCCGACCCGCGCGCTGATGCTGTCGCGGCTGCTCGACGGCCGCTTCTACACCGCCACCGACCTGGCCCAGCATGCCGGTGTGTCCGCGCCGACCGCGTCGCAACATTTGAAACTGCTGGTGGAAGAGCGGCTGGCGAGGGTGCGCGCGCAAGGCCGGCACCGCTACTACATGCTTGCCGACGGCAATGTCGCCCATGCGCTGGAAGCGCTGCTGCGCGTGGCCGACGGCGCGCTGCCCGAGAGTACGCGCTGGCAGGCGCCGGCCATGCGCGGCTTGCGCCATGCGCGCAGCTGCTACGGCCATCTGGCGGGCGTGCTGGGCGTGGATCTGTGCCGCTGTTTCGTCGACAACGGCTGGGTGCGGCCGGGGGAGGGCGATGGCCACGACTATCCGCTCACGCCGTTGGGCCAGGCGCGGCTGCGGCAATTGGGCATCCAGCTGGCGGAAGGGGCGCCGTCCCAGCGTCAGTTGTATGGCTGCGTCGACTGGTCCGAACGGCGCGATCATTTCGCCGGCCCGTTGGCCGTCGCATTGCTCGACAACTTCGTCGAGCGCGGCTGGCTGCGCCGCAGCGACGACAGCCGCGCGCTCGAAGTGTCGGCGCCAGGCAAGACCGAACTGGCCGCCTGGCTCAGAAACGCAACAGATTAAATCTACTCGTTCTCTTCAATACGCATCGACAGCGCCGCTGCGATGAACATCGAGATGCCGCCGAGTACCAGCATCATCACGGCGCTGCCGTTGAAGACATGGGTCAGGAAGTAGCCCAGGCAGACACCGGACACCACCTGCGGGATCACGATCGACATGTTGAACATGCCCATGTACATGCCCATTTTCTTCGCCGGAATTTTCCCCGCGAGGATGGCATACGGCATCGACAAGGTGCTGGCCCACGCCAGCCCGACGCCGGCAAACGACAGCAGCAACATCATCGGCGAGGTGATGAAGTAGATCGAGATGAAGCTGAGCCCGCCGACCACCAGGGCCAGCGCGTGCGCGGTCTTGCGGCTGGTGCGCGCGGCGATCAGCGGCAGCACGAAGGCGAAGGCGATCGAGGCGGCGTTGTAGACCGCGCCGCAGACGCCCCACCAGTTGGCGCCTTCGTTGTACAGCGCGGAGCTGGTGTCGGTGGCGTGGTAGATGTGCTGGGTCAGCGTGGCAGTGCCGTAAGTCCACATCGAGAACCAGGTGAACCAGGTGAAGAACTGCACCAGCGACAACTGCACCATGATCTTGGGCATGTTGAGGTAGTCGTTGATGAAGCCGCGCAGGCCGGTCGGCGCGTTCGCTTCCGCTTCCGCTTCGGGATGGAATTGGCTCAGCTGTTCCGGCGAGTATTCGCGGGTGCGCAGCACGGTCCACAGCACGGCGGCCAGGTAGATCGCGCCGCCGATGTAGAAGGCATAGACCACCGAATCCGGCGTCTTGCCGGCGGTGGCGGTGTTGGCCACGTCGAACCAGTGCGTCAGCACCCACGGCAGCGCGGAGGCGCCCACCGCACCGACGCCGATGAAGAAGGTTTGCACGGCGTAGCCGGTGGTCAGCTGCTCTTTCGGCAGCAGGTCGCCGACGAAGGCGCGGAACGGCTCCATCGAAATATTGATCGCGACGTCGAGCACCAGCAGCATGGCGGCGGCGGTCCACAACACGGTGGCGTTCGGCAAACCCAGCATCGCCAGCGTGGCCAGCACGGCGCCGATGAAGAAGTAGGGCCGGCGACGGCCCCAGCGGCCCCAGGTGCGGTCGCTCAGGTAGCCGATGATGGGTTGCACCAGCAGCCCGGCCAGCGGCGCGGCGGTCATCAGGAAGCCGATCTTGTCGAGCTCGGCGCCCATGGTCTGGAAGATGCGGGGGACGTTGCTTTGCTGGAGGGCGAAGCCGGCCTGGATGCCGAGAAAACCAAAGCTCATGTTCCAGATGGCCCAGAACGACAGCTTAGGCTTGCGCGCCGGCGCGGCGACGGCGCCGGGTTCGGCCAGTTTCACTTTTGCATGCATGAGGATCTCCGTTTTTGTTGGCGTATTATCTACTTGAAAAAGTAGTTTGGCTACAAAATGCGGAGATCTTGAGTGAAATGAAGTAATGGCTTTGTATCTTTGCTACATTTTAGCGGCGGCGCGATTCCCGCTCCGGGTCCGGGCCGTTGACCATGGCCTGGACGATGCCGTTGCGGTCGAATTCCACGTGCATCACGGAATCCCAGACGTTTTGTTCCTTGTAGCGATAAACCCACACATCGCCGTCGACGCTGGCGTAATGCACCTGCTGGGCCGGCTTGCCGAAGGTGCTGAGGACGGTTTGCTTGCTATCCTTGCGCGGTTTGATGGTGGCGAACTTCTCGCTGCTGAGCACTTGCTCGAAGGAGATCAGCTTGCCGTCCGGGCCGATGCGCGCCATATGGGTGTACTGGCCGAACGGGCCGCCGGCGTATTCCAGCATGATGTCCTGGCCGTTGGCATAGGTGGCGGTGGGCTGGCCCAGCTTGGCCTTGACGGCGTCGACCGGTTCGCCGGCCGCCAGCGGAGGGGTGTTGAGGCTGGCGCAGGCGCTCAGCACGGCAGGTAAGATTGCCATAAATATCAGTTTTTTCATCGCACACCCCTCTATAGGACCGGAAAGATAGAACAATTGTAGCCAACACAGGATACATGTGGGAGTTTTTCCGCTATACTTCCGGGTCTGGTCTTCGGATCAGTTTTTTTTGAAGTTCACGATGTGCAGGGTTACGACTCCGCGCACCGCATGTTAAAGGTAAATATCATGACCGTAGAAAACATCAACAAAGCCGCCATTATCGCGGACAACGCCCGTGGTCAAAAAGACACCGGCTCCCCAGAAGTTCAAGTTGCGCTGCTGACCGCACGCATCAACGAATTGAACGGCCACTTCAAGGCACACAGCAAGGATCACCACTCGCGTCGTGGTCTGATTATGATGGTTAACCGTCGTAAGAGCCTGCTGTCCTACCTGAAGGGCAAAGATGCTACCCGTTATCGCGATCTGATCGCTAAACTGGGTCTGCGTAAGTAATTTTTTGCGTCATCCGGCTTAATCGAAATGCCTGCGCCAGTTTGCTGACGCGGGCATTTTGTCATTTTTGCCGGGAAAATTGCCAAGCGGAATAGCGTCTTGGCAGTGCGACATGGAATTCCTGGGTTTTAGCAGTTGCAGTAAAGACGATAACTATATCGTCTGTGGTGAGGTGAACGACAGCCCCTGAAAATCTGTCGGCAAATAGAAAGGGATTACCCATGTTTAATAAAGTTACGAAAACCTTCCAGTACGGTCAACACACCGTGACGCTGGAAACCGGCGAAATCGCTCGCCAGGCATCCGGTGCAGTCCTGGTATCGATCGAAGATACCGTGGTGCTGGCTACTGTCGTCGCACGCAAAGACGCCAAGCCAGGCCAGGACTTCTTCCCGCTGACCGTCGACTACGTTGAGAAAACCTATGCTGCCGGTAAAATCCCGGGCGGTTTCTTCAAGCGTGAAGGTCGTCCTTCGGAAAAAGAAACGCTGACATCCCGCCTGATCGACCGTCCTATCCGTCCTCTGTTCCCAGAAGGCTACCTGAACGAAGTGCAAGTGATCATTCACGTGCTGTCGGTCAACCCGGAAATCGATCCAGACATCGCCGCCATGATCGGCGCATCGGCCGCCCTGTGCGTGTCGGGCGTACCGTTCAACGGCCCGGTCGGCGCAGCGCGCGTCGGCTACGCCAACGGCCAGTACATCCTGAACCCTACCGTTGAACAACTGAAGACATCGCAGATGGATCTGGTTGTCGCCGGTACCGAAACCGCCGTGCTGATGGTGGAATCGGAAGCCAAGCAACTGTCCGAAGAAATCATGCTCGGCGCGGTCGTCTTCGGCCACACCGAAATGAAAGCAGTCATCGACGCGATCCACGAGCTGGTGCGCGACGGCGGCAAGCCGGAAGTTGAATGGGTCCCACCAGCGAAGAACGAAGCGCTGATCGGCCGCGTTGCGCATTTCGGCGCAAGCAAAATCAACGCCGCTTACCAGACCAAAGACAAGCAAGAGCGTACCGCCAAGCTGAAGGCCGCCACCAGCGAAGTGCTGGCCGACCTGTCCGCTGAAGCCGCCGCCGCTGGCGCCGCGCCAGTCGACGCAGCCGAAGTGAACAACATCCTGTTCGACATCGAAGCGAAGATCGTCCGCACCCAGATCCTGGACGGCGAGCCACGTATCGACGGCCGCGACACCCGCACCGTTCGTCCGATCTCGATCCGTACCTCGGTGCTGCCACGCACCCACGGTTCGGCGCTGTTCACCCGCGGTGAAACGCAGGCGCTGGTGGTTGCCACCCTGGGCACCGCACGCGACAGCCAGAAGATCGACGCGCTGATGGGCGAGTTCACCGACTCCTTCATGCTGCATTACAACATGCCACCGTTCGCCACCGGCGAAACCGGCCGCGTAGGTACGCCTAAGCGCCGCGAAATCGGTCACGGCCGTCTGGCCAAGCGCGCGCTGATCGCCGCACTGCCGGCACCGGAAGAGTTCAGCTACTCCGTGCGCCTGGTGTCGGAAATCACCGAATCGAACGGTTCGTCGTCGATGGCTTCGGTCTGCGGCGGCTGCCTGGCGCTGATGGACGCTGGCGTTCCAATGAAAGAGCACGTCGCCGGTATCGCGATGGGCCTGATCAAGGAAGGCGGCAAGTTCGCCGTGCTGTCGGACATCCTGGGCGATGAAGATCACCTGGGCGACATGGACTTCAAGGTAGCCGGTACCCGCAACGGTATCACCGCGCTGCAGATGGACATCAAGATCATGGGCATCACCAAGGAAATCATGCAAGTGGCGCTGGCGCAAGCCAAAGAAGGCCGCGAGCACATCCTGGGCGAAATGCAAAAAGCCATGCCGACCGTGAAGACCGAACTGTCGGACTTCGCACCGCGCCTGATCACCATCAAGATCAACCCAGAGAAGATCCGTGACGTCATCGGCAAGGGCGGCGCAGTCATCCGCGCGCTGACCGAAGAGACCGGCACCCAGATCGACATCAGCGACGAAGGCGTGGTCACCATCGCTTCCGTCGACGCTGCCGCCGGCCAGGAAGCCAAGCGCCGCATCGAAGAACTGACCGCTTCGGTCGAAGTGGGCAAGACCTACGACGGCGTGGTATTGAAGCTGCTGGACTTCGGCGCGATCGTTCAGGTCATGCCAGGTAAAGATGGTCTGCTGCACATCTCGCAAATCGCCAACGAGCGCGTCAACGCCGTTGCCGATTACCTGAAAGAAGGCCAGGCAGTGCGCGTCAAGGTTCTGGAAACCGACGACCGCGGCCGCCTGAAACTGTCGATGAAAGCCGCCGCTGAAGAAGCCGCTGCAGCCGTTGCACAGTAATCTCAGACTCGTCTGATCGAGAGCCGCCCTTCGGGGCGGCTTTTTTTCGTCCCGAACTTTGAGAGCCGCGCCCGGTCTAACCGGATCATGGGCACCTTATATGAAGACGACATCATTGCCTGGTCTGAACAGCAGGCGGCCTTGCTGCGCGCCGGCCGCTGGGAATTGCTGGATCACGACAACATCGCCGAGGAGATCGAGGATGTGGGCAAGAGCGAAAAAAGAGAGCTGCAAAGCCGGTTGTCCGTATTGATCTCACATCTATTGAAATGGAAGTTCCAGCCGAACAGACGTACCCATAGTTGGAAAAATACGATACGCGAGCAACGGGCGGCCATCAGGCAGGACATCAAGAAAACGCCCAGCCTGAAGTCCCTGATGCGCAATGCCGATTGGCTCGATGGCGTCTATCGTCGCGCGTTGGTCGACACCTACGCCGAAACGTTCTTGCCCGCGCTGCCAAACGAGTCGCCATGGACGATCACGGAGATCCTGACTGAGGAGTTTTTTCCGGAGTAAATAATCATGGCGACTGCATATGAAGATGATGTGGCGGAATGGGCGAAGGAACAGGCCTTCTGGCTGCGTTCGGGGCAGCTCTCGCTGGCGGACTCGCTGCACCTGGCGGAGGAGATCGAAGGCGTGGCCGCATATTTTGAATGCCAGCTGGAGGAACGATGTTCGACCTTGCTGGCGCATCTGGCGCGGTGGCAAAGGCAGGACGGCAATCGCTGCGAGCTGTGGCGACAGCTGATCGCGTTGCAGCGCCGGCGAATAGCGCGAATGCTGGCGCGCCTGCCCAGCTTGCGCGCAGCCATCGCGGACACCGGGTTTCTTCAGGACGTGTGGCTGGACGCCTTGATCAAAGTGGTGGGGGAGAACTGCTGCTACGACCTGCCCGAAACCAGCCCCTGGTCGCTGGAGCAGGCGCTGGCTCAGGATTTCTTTCCAGACTATTTGCCGTCGTAAGTAACGCGGTACACGCGGCCGCCGTAGTCGTCGGACACGATCATCGAACCGTCCGGCAGCGTGGCCACGTCCACCGGCCGGCCCACCACTTCCTCGCCGCGCAGGAAGCCGTCGATGAAGGCGGTGTCGGTGACGACCTTGCTGTTGTACAGGGTAATCAAGCGCACGCTGTAGCCGCTCTTGGTGGTGCGGTTCCACGAACCATGCTCGGCGATGTAGACGTTGTTGCGATACGCCTCGGGGAACTGCTTGCCCGTGTAAAAGCTCAAGCCCAGCGGCGCCACGTGCGGCCCCAGCTTGGCGACCGGTGGTTCGAACTCTTCGCAGCTGCGGCCCTTGGCGAAGTCCGGGTCCGGCACCACGCCGCCGTGACAATAGGGGAAGCCGAAATGCATGCCAGCCTTGGGCGCCACGTTCAGCTCGCACGACGGCGTGTTGTCGCCCATCTCGTCGCGGCCGTTATCGGTGAACCACAGCAGCTTGGTGACCGGATGGAAGGCGAAGCCCACCGTGTTGCGCACGCCGCGCGCATATTCTTCCAGCTGGCTGCCGTCCGCATTCATGCGATAGATCTTGGCGCTCTTGGTGTCCTCGACGTCGCACACATTGCACGGCGCGCCAACCGGAATGTACAGCTTGCCGTCCGGCCCGGCCTTGATGACCTTCTCACCGTGCCACTTGTCGTTCGGCAGGCTGACCTTGACCACCTCGTAGGATGGCTTCTGTGCATAGCGCTGGTCGATATTGTCGTAGCGGATCACGCGGCTGACTTCGCCCACGTATAGCGCGCCGTTGAGCAGCGTCACGCCGATCGGGTGTTCCAGGCCCTCGGCGATGGTGACCACTTCGGCCGTCTGCTTGTCGGCGCGCGGCACCAGCGCGTACACCTTGCCGGCGTTGCGCGAGCCGACGTAGACGATGCCGCTGTCCGACACCACCATGCTGCGCGCGGCGCTGACCTGGTTGGCGTAGACGCTGATGTGGAAACCCTTGGGCAGCTTGAAGCCGTTCAGGTCGGGCACGGTCTGCTGCGCCTTGGCCTCGGGCGTCAGCGCGACGGCGGGTTTGGCGGCGTTGGCGGCGATCAGGTCGGCCAGCAGCGCGATCTGCGTTGCGTTCAGGGCCGGCGACCAGGCCGGCATATCCTTCTCCGGCACGCCCTTGCTGATGATCTTGATGAGGTTGGCCTTGGTGGGCGCGCCGTGCAGCCACGCGTGATCGCCCAGCGACGGACCGACGGCGCCTTCCATCTTGACGCCATGGCAGGCGGCGCAATTGGCCTGGTAAAGTTTTTCGGCGACGCCAAGCTTGGGATCGGCCGCATGGCTGGCAAAGGAGGTGGCGGCCAGGCAGGCCGTGAGGGCGGCGCGGAGTGCAGGATGTTTCATGGACGTTTCCTTCGAATGGCGACACGGTATTGTGCCAGTGTCTACCAGCTATTACCATGTTGCCGATACCGCAAGCCCCTGCATGCAGGGTGTACGGATGTACAATGTTCCTTCTTTACCAACTCTGTCGCATATTATTCATGATCAAACCTTTGCTGGCCGCTGTGCTCTGCGGCCTTGCCGCCATTGCCTCTGCAAACGCACCTGACGACAACTGGAACAAGCCGGTCGAGCCCTTCCAGATTTATGGCAACAGCTATTACGTCGGCGTGAGCAGCCTCAGTTCTGTGCTGGTGACGTCGCCGCAGGGCCATATCCTGCTGGACGGCGGCTACCCCGATTCGCCGCAACGCATCGCCGCCAGCATCCGCAAGCTGGGCTTCCGCATCCAGGACGTCAAGCTGATACTGAGCTCGCACGATCACATGGACCACGCCGGCGGCATCGCCGAACTGCAGCGCATGAGCGGTGCGACGGTGGTGGCCAGCCCACTGACGGCGGCGGACCTGAAGCGCGGCAGCATGGCCAAGGATGATCCGCAGTTCGTCGGCAGCACGCCATTTGCCAAGGTGCGCAAAGTGCGCACGGTGCGCGACGGCGAAGCCGTCAAGGTCGGGCCGCTGTCGTTGACCGCGATGTACACGCCCGGCCACACGGCGGGCGGCACCAGCTGGACGTGGAGCTCCTGCGAGCAAGACCGTTGCGCCAGCATCGTGTTCGCCGACAGCATCAACCCCATTTCCAGCGACGGCTACAACTTCAGCGCCCATCCGGAAGTACAGAAACAATATGAGCAAAGCTTTGCGGCGCTGGAGCAGGCGTCGTGCGACATCATCATCGCCGTGCATCCGGAATTCTCCGGCATGTGGGACAAGCTGAAAAGCGGCAAACCGCACCCCTTGCTGGATGGCGGCGACGGCTGCAAAGCCTACGCCAAACAATCGCGCGACAATCTCAGTCTGCGTTTGGCCAAGGAGGCGGGCAAATGATCGTGGATTTCGATGTGGCCTTTGACGGCCATGTGCTGAAGGGCGACCAGTACGTCGGCGATGGCGTCAGCCGGCTACTGTACTTGCACGGCGCCGGCACCGGCAGCCGTCGCGGCCATGACCTGCTGCGCAACGCCTTGCAGCAGCGCGGCATCGGCAGCACCAGCTTCGATTGCATCGGCCATGGCGACACCGGCGGCACGCTGGCGCAATCGTCGGTGGCAAGCCGCACGCGCCAGGCGCAGGCGGTGGCCGCAGCGCGCGGCTTGCCGGAGCCGTTGGCGGTGTTCGGCGCCAGCATGGGCGCCTACAACGCCATCCGCCTCACGCAAAGTCATCGTGTCGATGCACTGGTGCTGATCGTCCCCGGCGTCTACACGCCGTCCGCGTACGAAGTGCCGTTCGGGCCGGAGTTCTCGGCCGTGATACGGCGCGAGCGCAGCTGGGCCGACAGCGATGCCTGGGACATCCTGTCGCGCTTCGAAGGCCGCCTGCTGGTGATCGCCGCCGAGCACGACGCCACGATCCCGAGGGAGATCCCGGAGCGCCTGGTGGCCGCCGCGACGCGCGCGCAATCGAGCCGGCTGCACGTGGTGCAGGGCGCCGAACATAATCGCCTGTGGTCACTGCTGGCGGAAGACCCGGCCAGCTTCGACGCCGCCGTCGATATGGTGGCCGACACGCTTAAGTAAGATCAAGCCGCTTCCGGGCAAGTCGTTCTATTGTCGAGAGAATTCGTTTGAAAGACGCGCTCGGATAGGATAATTTGATCATGATACGTTCCTTTGCCAGCAAGGATACGGAGTTGCTATTTTTTTAGCCGATCGGCTCCGCGTTTCAAAAACACCGAGCGAGTAGCGTTGAGAAAACTACGGTTGATTGACGCCGCTTGTTCCCTGGATGATTTACGTGCTTTACCAGGAAAGCGACTGGAAACTTTGAGGGGGAGTCGGGATGGTCACCATAGCATCAGAATAAATAGCCAGTGGCGTGTTTGCTTTCGCTGGGCCGGCGCCGACGTTTATGACGTCGAAATCGTAGACTATCACTAGGAGATTCAAATGAGCGCACAGCTTCATGAAATCCATCCGGGAGAGATACTGAGGGAGGAGTTTATGGCACCCTTGGGCTTGTCGGAAGCCGAGCTGGCTTTAGCACTTGGAGCACCACTTGCGGAACTCGGTGCCCTGATCGCTGAGACTGGACCGATGACGCAGAATCTTGCCCTGTCGTTAGCGGTCTATTTCAAAACCAGCGTGCAGTTCTGGCTGAACCTACAAACCGCATACGATGCGGGCATGAGGGCGGATGGCGGAAGGCAGTAGGAGTCGAACTTACAGGGGAGCGTCTGACGCCCCCCACCGGGTTTGAAGCCCGGCCCCATCACCGGATGAGTATGCCTTCCATGGGACTACTCGTCACTGTACGACCAGACCGCGTGGGGCCGTATCAAGTGGATGTTGCCCACGCGCCGAGTATAGCCGACGCGATCGAAGAACTCCAATATCTGTATGGCCCGCTTGCGACCCAGTCCGGTCGCGTCGCGGAATGCCGACGCCTGCACCTCGGGCAGCGACGCCACCAGCGCCGCCAGTTCGGCCAGCCGCTTTGGATGATAGAACAGATCCGGCACCAGCTGGCTGATCTCTCCCGTTTTGGATAGCTTGAGCAGCAAACGCCGCACTTCCGCTTCCGGCATGCCGTGGTCGCGCGACAGGTCGCGTACCCATGGCGGATCGTATGCGCCTTCCATGAGGGCGGCCAGCAGGGACTTGGCCTGCGCTTGTTCCTGCTCACTGAGTTCGACGCTGTGGCCGGGCAGGTGCAGGCTGCGGCCGCGCTGTCTCACCTGGCCTGCGACTATCAGCGTTTCGATCAACCGGCTCCACAACCGGTCTTCCATTTCCGGCGCGACGATGCGCTTGAGACGCCACAATTCGGGGCCGGCGTCGTCCGGCGCGCGCGCGTGGAATTCGGCCAGGCCATTCAGGATGCGCGCTTCCAGGGTTTGAACTTCGTCGGCGGCCAACAGCAGCTGGTCGCCGCCTTGCAGGAGGACCTTGATGGTATCCGGCGGCAGCGCGATTTGATCTGCAGGCAGCTGCGACAGGCGCACCAGGGTCGATATACGCAAGCCCAGTGGACTGCGGGCCAGCAGCGAGGCGACGTCGCCGTTGCTGACGAAATCGGATAGCGCCTGCAACCAGGCCAGCCGCGCTGCGCCGCGCCGCTTTCGTGCCGGGCCGAAGGGATCGAGCACCAAGCCGCCGCCGATGGTGGCGGTGGCCTGTGCGTTGCGGATCACGAAGCGGTCGCCGGGGACGGCATGCACCGGCGCGTCCAGCACCAGTTGCACGCGGCCGGTCTGGCCTGGCGCCAGCAGGTCGCCGTCCAGCATCACCACGTTGGCCGTATGGTGCGCCGCGCCCAGGTGCACGTGCAGCGGCGACCATGGCTTCAACGTCTGGCCGCAGTCCGGCGTGAGCGTCAATTCGGCGTCGATGCGTTCGGAACAGGCCGCGAGTGCAGGAGCGACTACCCAGCTGCCGCGCTGTATCTCTTCCTTCGCCACGCCGCTTAAATTCAACGCCAGTCGCTGGCCCGCGTGGCCGCTGTCGGCGCTGCGGTTCTGCGCGTGGATGCTGCGCACGCGCGCCTGCTGTACGCCCGGCGCCAGCTGAAGCGTATCGCCGATGTGGATGCTGCCCGCCAGCGCGGTGCCGGTGACGATGGTGCCCTGGCCGGTCAAGGTGAACACACGGTCCACGCCAAGCCTGAATAGGCGCCGTTCGTCGCTGGCCGGCAGCGCCGCTGCCATCTGCGCCAGATGGTGCAGCAAAGCCTGCACGCCGGGGTCTACGGGCGCGCTGGCGTTGGTGCGGAAGATCGGCGCGCCGGCAAAGTCGGTCGCCGCCAGCAGGGCCTTGATGTCCCGCTCCACCTGTTCCATGCGCGGTGTGTCGACACGGTCTATCTTGGTCAGCGCCACGGCGCCGCGCCGCACGCCCAGCAGGCGCAGGATGGCGAGGTGCTCCAGCGTCTGTGGCATGATGCCGTCGTCGGCGGCGATCACCAGCAGCGCGGCGTCGATGCCGGTGACGCCTGCGGCCATGGTGCGGATGAATTTTTCGTGGCCCGGCACGTCGATCACGCCGAGGATCTCATTGTTTTCCAACGGCGCGTAGGCGTAACCGAGTTCGATCGATATGCCGCGTTCCTTCTCTTCCTTCAGCCGGTCCGTGTCGACGCCGGTGAGCGCGCGCGTCAGTGTGGTCTTGCCGTGGTCGATGTGGCCTGCCGTACCGACGATCATACGGCCAGCAGCGCCAGTTGCTCGGTGAAGCGCTGGCGCTGGTGGTCGTCCAGGCAGCGCAGGTCCAGCCACAAGGCATCCTGCGCGACGCGGCCGATGACCGGCAGCGGCAAAGCGCGCAGCCGCTGTTCCAACACGCCCAACGCGTTGCTGATGCGTCCCGCCGCAGCGGCGCGTATCACCAGTCCATGGCTGGGCAACTGGTCGACGGGCAGGGCGCCGCTGCCGATCTGGCTCATCATCGGCTCGCTGCTGATTTCATAGCCTGCGCCCAGCGCCGCTTGCAGCTGCGGCAGCAGCGACTGCGCCAGCTCGCGCATGGCGGCGGCCGGGCGGGTCAGCAGCTTGAGTGTGGTCAGGCGTTCGGGCAACAGGTCCGGCGCGCGATACAGCGCGAGCACCGGCTCCAGCGCCGCCAGCGTCAGTTTGCCGACCCGCAGCGCGCGCTTGAGCGGATTCTTCTTGATCTGCGCGATCAAATCGGCGCGGCCGACGATGATGCCGCACTGCGGACCGCCCAGCAGCTTGTCGCCGCTGAAGGTGACCAGGTCGGCGCCGCCGGCGATGGTTTCGCGTACCGTGGTTTCGTGCGGCAGGCCGTATTGTTCCAGGTCGACCAGCGTGCCGCTGCCCAGGTCCACCGCCAGCGGTATGGCGTGCTGCTTCGCCAGCGGCGCCAGCTCCGGCAGCTCGACGCTCTTGGTGAAGCCAGTGATGGCGTAATTGCTGCAATGGACCTTCATCATCAGCGCGGTCTGCGGGCCGGCCGCTTCGGCGTAGTCCTTCAGGTGCGTGCGGTTGGTGCTACCCACTTCGCGCAGCACCGCGCCGGCGCGGGTCATGATGTCCGGGATGCGGAAGGCGCCGCCGATTTCCACCAACTCGCCGCGCGAGACGATGACCTCCTTGCCTTGCGCGATCGTGTTCAGCATCAGCAGCACGGCGGCCGCGTTGTTATTGACGATGGTGGCAGCTTCGGCGCCGGTCAGTTCCAGCAGCAGGTCTTCGATCAGGTTATCTCGGTCGCCGCGCTTGCCGGTGTCGATGTCCCATTCCAGGTTCATCGGCCAGCGCAGCGCCTCGGCCACGGCTTGCACCGCGCTGTCGGGCAGCAGGGCACGGCCAAGATTGGTGTGCAGGACGGTGCCGGTCAGGTTGAAGACGGGCCGCAGCGGCGAGCGGTTGCTGTCTCGCAGACGCTTGGCCAGCATCGCCAGCAGGGCCGGAATGTCGGTAGCGCTGGCCGCCGGCATGCCGTCACGGCGGCTGGCCAGCATCATGCTGCGCAGTTCGGCCAGCAGCATGCGGGCGGCTTCCAGCGTTTGCACGCGACCGTATTCGGCGATCAGCGGCGCGCAGGCGGCGTCCGACAGGATAAGGTGGACGGCGGGGAGCCGGATTGCGCCCACTGCGGTGTCGGTGCCCAGGTCTGCGGTGTCGCTGCTCATTCGGCGTTGAACCAAAGCAGGGGATTGCCGCTGGCGCGGGCGTAGCCGGCTTCGCCCACCAGCAGATCCAGCGCCAGGCTGGCCAGGTCGTCGGCCAGCGGCTCGACGTTGTAATCGTGTTCCTGGTTGAAGATCTTGCGGTAGGTACGGCAGTCGTCGCAGGTTTCGGCGCGCGCCACCTTGCTTGGGTCATTGGCCTTGTTGACGATTTCCGGCGCAGCGTCGGCCGCCTCGATGCTCTGGTAGGCGATACGCGCCGTATGTTCGCAGCACGAGCACTTGACCCGCACCATATGCCATTCGCTGGCGCAGCAGCTGCATTGCAGGTAGCGATAACCCTGCGATTGTCCGCCGATGCGGATCACGCTGGCCACCGGATGCGCGCCGCACACGGGGCACAGCGTGTTGGTCACCAGCGGCTGCACGCGCTGCGCGTCCAGCTGGCCGGCGCGCATGCTCCACATGACCTGCAACGCCGCCGCCACGAACGGCGCGTGCAGCGGATTCACGCCGTCGGTCAGCTCCGACAGCACCGCGTCGGCGCAGCCTTCCAGTTCCGCGCTGTCGAGCGAGCGCAGTTCGGCCAGTACGGTGGCGATCTGCGGCTGGCCTTCCGCCAGCGGATCGAGTTGATCGAGCAGGGCGTCGAACACCGCGCGCCACGACGGCGGCCGCGCGCCGCTGACCGGCAGCGGCGGCATATTGTGTTCGAGCGAGACGTCGATGTCGGCGGCGTCGGGCAGGGCGAACGCCTCTGCCGGAAGGGCCAGCGCCACGGCGGCCTGCGCGTCGACCAGCGCCGCCATCAGCAGCAGATAGCCGCGCAGCGTTTCGCCGACGGGGATACCTTTGATTTCATTTTTGGCAAGTTGGCGCAGGCGGGCGGCGCGCGTGGAGAACAGGCTGCGCGGCTGCGGCAGCAGCAGGCGCGGTATGGCGTTGTGATCGAGCGCTTCGATCTCGCCGGGTGCAAGCAGACGTTGTACCAAGATGTCTCCCAGATTGCCGGCGGCGACGGAGCCGCCGGCCCGGAGACTATTCTAATCCTAAATTGCTGAGCTAATCACGCGATTTTCGGGCGACTTCCTCGAACCAGCGCGGGTGATGTTTGCGCGCCCACCCATAGGTCACGGTGCCGCGCACCATCGCGCCGATCGAACCCTTCACCCACAGGCCGGCGTAGATGTGGACCACGATGGAGCAGATGATCACAAACGCGCAGAAGGCGTGCAACAGCGCGCCGAAGCGCACGATCTCTATCGGGAAGTAGACCGCGAAGTAGGCCCGCCAGATCACCACGCCCGACAGCAGCAGCCCGCACATGCAGAAGATCAGCACATAGAACAGCAGCTTCTGACCCGCGTTGTAGCGGCCCACCTTGGGCAACTTGTCTTCGCGGTTGTTGACCACATCGCCGATTTGATCCAGCCATTGTTTGTCGCCCGGCTCGAACTTGTTGTGATGCCAGAAGCGCATCACCAGCAGCGCGAACGACACGAACATCACCAGCCCGATAAACGGATGCAGGATGCGCGTCCACTGGCCGCCGCCCAGGAACACGGCCAGCCACGCCGTCGCCGGATGGAACATCGCCAGCCCGGACACCGCCAGCAGGATGAAGCAAATGGCCGTCACCCAGTGGTTGCTGCGCTCATTCGGCGTATAGCGCTCGATCAGCGGATTGCCGTCCTTGTCGCGATTTGGCGTGCTCATTTTTCGCTCTCCCGGATGCGGTTGGCCTCATGCAGCGCCTCGGCTTCCTCTTCCTTGCTGACCTCATTCGGACCGACGCGAGAATAGTGGAACCATCCAGCCAGCGCGGTGACGGCGATGCCGGCCAGCGCCAGGGGCTTGGTCAAGCCCTTCCACAGTCCGACCATCGGGCTGATGCTCGGATTCGCCTTCAGGCCGTGGTACAAGCCCGGTTGGTCCGCATGGTGCAGCACATACATCACGTGCGTGCCGCCGACGCCTGCCGGATCGTACAAGCCGGCGTTGGCGTAGCCGCGCGACTTCAGGTCCTCGATGCGCTCCGCCGCGTGCTCCTTCATGTCCTCCTTGGTGCCGAAGACGATGGCGCCGGTCGGACAGGTCTTGACGCAGGCCGGCTCCTGGCCCACCGCCAC
Source organism: Duganella sp. GW821-FHT07G03 (assembly GCF_059418605.1). Taxonomy (NCBI): domain Bacteria; kingdom Pseudomonadati; phylum Pseudomonadota; class Betaproteobacteria; order Burkholderiales; family Oxalobacteraceae; genus Duganella; species Duganella sp. GW821-FHT07G03. Next base: position 642,019 of record NZ_JBWKQE010000001.1, on the reverse strand, counting down.
GCGGTCCGAACAGAGAGTGCACTTGTAGGCGCGGTCGTCTTTCTTGGAGATGCGCGGCACGTCGAACGGGCAGCCGGCCACGCAGTAGCCGCAGCCGATGCAGTTCTCCTGGTGGAAGTCGACGATGCCGTTGGTGTACTGGACGATGGCGCCCGGCGCGGGGCAGGCCTTCAGGCAGCCGGGGTCCTCGCAGTGCATGCAGCCGTCCTTGCGGATCAGCCATTCGAGGTTGCCGTCGTTGGTTTCGTGTTCCGAGAAGCGCATCACGGTCCACGATTGCGGCGTCAGGTCGATCGGATTGTCGTACACGCCGGTGGTTTCGCCGATGTCGTCGCGCAGGTCGTTCCATTCCATGCAGGCGGTCTGGCAAGCCTTGCAACCTATGCACTTCGAGACGTCGATTAACTTGGCGACGGTACCGGTGACCGGGGTGCGCGCCACCGGCTCCTGCACCGTCGTCGCCGACATGCGCTTGATATCAAGGGATTGTAGTGCCATGGTTATTCTCCTCGGGCCGTCATGCTTTTTCCACTTTCACCAGGAAGGACTTGAATTCCGGTGTCTGTGAATTGCCGTCACCAACCGTCGGCGTGAGGGTGTTGATCAGGTAGCCCGGTTTGGTGACTCCCTTGAACCCGAAGTGGATCGGCAGTCCGACCTGGTGGGTCTTCTTGCCGTCGATGATGAGCGCCTTGATACGCTTGGTCACCACGGCCTTGGCCACGATGTGCCCGCGCTTGGAGCTGACCTTGACGCGGTCGCCGTGCGCCACGCCAAGCTCCTTGCCCAGCTCCTCGCCGATCTCGACGAATTGCTCCGGCTGGATAATGGCGTTCAGGCGCGCATGCTTGGTCCAGTAGTGGAAGTGCTCCGTCAAACGGTAGCTGGTGGCCACGTGTGGGAACTCCGCCACCTTGCCCAATTTGGCCCGGTCGTTCGGGAACATGCGGGCGGCCGGATTGCTGGTGGCGCGCGCATTGGTCGGATGCAGCGGGTTGTGGCCGATCGGCGACTCGAACGGCTCGTAGTGCTCGGGGAAGGGGCCCTCGGCCATCGCATCGCGCGAGAAGAAGCGCGCCACGCCTTCGGCCAGCATGATGAAGGGTCCCATGCCGTTTTCCGGCGGCTCGTCCGCCTTGAAGTCGGGGACGTCGGCGCCGGCCCAGTTGGTGCCGTTCCAGCTCACCAGTTTGCGGGTCGGATCCCACGGTTTGCCTTTCGGGTCGCATGAGGCGCGGTTGTACAGGATGCGGCGGTTGGCCGGCCAGGCCCAAGCCCAGTTCAGCGTCTGGCCGATGCCGCTCGGGTCGGAGTTGTCACGCCGGCCCATCTGGTTGCCGGCTGCGGTCCAGCAGCCGGCGAAGATCCAGCAGCCGCAAGCCGTGCTGCCGTCGTCGCGCAGCTGCGCGAAGCCGGCCACCTGCTCGTTTTTCTTCAGGATGACCTTCGTCGGGTCCTTCGGATCGGTGAGCTCCTTGAGCGCCTTGCCGTTGTACTCCATCGCCAGTTCTTCCGGCGTTGGGCTGTATGGCTTGGCGTAGGGCCAGGTCAGGTTGACGATCGGATCGGGGAATTTGCCGCCGTCCGTCTGGTAGGCCTTTTTGATGCGCAGGAAGATGCCGGACATGATCTCCAGGTCGCTCCTGGTCTGACCCGGGCCGTCGGCTCCTTGCCAGTGCCATTGCAGCACGCGCGAGGAGCTCACCAGCGAGCCGCGTTCCTCGGCGAAGCAGGTGGTCGGCAGGCGGAACACCTCGGTCTGGATCTTGGTCGGATCGACCTGGTGGAACTCGCCGAACGGACGCCAGAACTCCGCCGTCTCCACGGCCAGCGGATCCATCACCACCAGGAACTTCAGCTTGGACAAGGCTTCCGTGATCTTCTGCTTGTCCGGCGCCGAGGCCAGGATGTTGAAGCCCTGGCAGATGTAGCCGTTCATCTTCCCTTGATGCATAAGCTCGAAGGCCTGCATCATGTCGTAGGGCTTGTCCAGCTTGGGCAGGTAGTCGAAGGCGTAGTTGTTCTCCTCCGTGGCGGCGTCGCCCCACCAGCACTTCATGAAGCTGACCAGGAACTTCTTGGCGTTGCTGTAGTAGCTGAGCTGATTCGGACGCAAAGGCTTCAGCGCGCGCTTGGCGGCGTAGGCTTCGAAGTCCTGCTCCGCTTCGCCGGGCAAGGTCAGGTAGCCGGGCAGCATATTGGTCAGCAGCCCCAGGTCTGTCAGGCCCTGGATGTTGGAGTGGCCGCGCAGCGCGTTCATGCCGCCGCCGGCGATGCCGATGTTCCCCAGCAGGAGCTGCACCATCGCACCGGTGCGCAGCGTTTCCGCGCCGGTGGAATGCTGCGTCCAGCCCAGCGCATACAGGATGGTGGCGGCACGGCCCGGAACAGCGGTCGACGCCAGCATCTCGGCGACCTTGTGGAATTTTTCCGATGGCACACCGCAGGCTTTCTCCACCATCTCCGGCGTGTAGCGTGAGTAGTGCTTCTTCATCAGCTGGTACACGCAGCGCGGGTGTTCGAGCGTGGCGTCGATCTTGGCGAAACCGTCGTCGCCCATCTCGTAGTTCCAGCTGCTCTTGTCGGTGTACTTGCCCACCTTTTCGTCCCAGCCCGAATACAGGCCGTCGTTAAAGGCGAAGTCCTCGCGGACGATGAAAGGCATGTCCGTGTAATTGCGGACGTACTCGTGCTGTATCTTGTCGTTCGTGAGCAGGTAGTTGATGATCCCGCCGAGGAAGACGATGTCCGCGCCGGTGCGGGTAGGGACGTAGTAGTCCGCCACCGAAGCGGTACGGGTAAAGCGCGGATCGACCACGATCAACTTGGCGCCGCGATGCGCCTTCGCTTCCGTGACCCATTTAAAGCCACAAGGGTGTGCTTCTGCCGCGTTACCGCCCATGACCAGGATGACATCAGCGTTCTTGATGTCCACCCAGTGATTCGTCATCGCACCACGTCCAAATGTCGAGGCAAGACCTGCCACCGTCGGACCGTGTCATACGCGTGCTTGATTGTCGAATGCCAGCATGCCCAGACTGCGCATGGTTTTATGGGTTAGGTAGCCTACCTCGTTGGTGCTCGCCGACGCGCACAGCATGCCGGTGGTGGTCCAGCGGTTGACGGTCTTGCCGTCCGCCGTCTTGTCGATGAAATTGGCGTCGCGATCGGCCTTCATCAACTTGGCGATGCGGGTCAGGGCGTCGTCCCAGGACATCTTGCTCCACTCGGTTGCACCGGGCGCGCGGTACTCGGGCACCATCAGGCGGTTTTCGGAGTGGATGAAATCGATGAGGCTCGCGCCTTTGGGACACAGCGTGCCGCGGTTGACCGGGTGGTCGGCATCGCCTTCGATGTGGATGATGCTGGCCTTGGCGTTCTTGGCGCCGTCGCCCAGGCCGTACATCAGAATTCCGCAGCCTACGGAGCAGTAGGGGCAAGTGTTACGGGTTTCGGTGCTGCGCGCCAGCTTGTACTGCCGGACTTCGGCCAGGGCCGATGCCGGCGCAAAGCCGAGGAGCGCGATGCTCGAACCTGCGATGGTCGCACTAGTCACCCGAAGGAACTGACGCCTGGTCATCTGATTCATGGGGTAAGCCTCTCATAATATGAAAAGACCTGCCAAGTCTATCACTATAAAAAAGGGAGTCTCGTAACGAATTGAATCGGATGTTGTGTTTTCGGCAGCTGCTGGCCCTTGAAGGTAGTGTAAATAACAAGCTTACATCATCGTCACTTCGGCATATAGCAGGCGCGTAGGCCGACGTAGTCGTAGTAATGGCTGGCCGGGTCGATCTTCGCGTGGTCGCAGCCGCGCTTGAAATCCATTTCCTTTTCGTTGTACAGCATGCGGACTAGCGCGCGGCCCTGGTCATTGGTGTAGACATCCCACTGGATGTTGGCCGCCATCGGCGCGACCGCGTGACCGCGCCAGCTGCTGGTACCGTAACTGTACGACACTGCGCGTGGCAGCTGTTCAGACATGCCGGGCAGGCCGAGGATGGCCGCCATCGGGATGACGATTTCGGCGTGGGCGAAGCGCAGCGCGGCGGCATGCGACAGATCGCCCCTGGCGATGGCGTCCACCTCGCCGAAGAAATCGTCCAGCAGTGTTTGCGCCATGCGGTAATTGACGTCGCCGTTCTCGCTGATACCGGGACCCTTGCTGTAGAAGGCGATGGCGTCCTCGGTGGCCGCGAACACCGCCGCCTGCTGCGCCGGCATGTAGCGGGTGAAGTCGGCTTTCAGCTCGGCCTTCATGTCGGCGGCGGCCGCGTACAGGTCGTAGAGGGCCTGTGCGGCATCAATGGTGGATTTAATGTCGGTGTCGCCATCGCCGGCCAGCTTGTTGGTGAACTGCTTGTCCGCGCTGGTGTAGCTATGGGTGCCGGTGTTGGCGGCGCTGTAGCGGCCCTGGTCCAGTCCTTCGATAAAGGCCGGCGTGAACAGGCGTTCCAGCACCGCCTTGGCGGCCGCTACCACCTGCGGCTGCCCCAGCACGGTGGCTTCGCGCGCGCGTAGCTCGTCGCTTTTGGCCCAGGCCTGGTATGCCTGGCTGGCCAGGTAAGTGGCGCGCAGCGGATCGCTGTCGTAGGCCACCAGGTCCTGCTTCGCACTTAGTTTGTGGAAGTAGAGCAGGAAGCGGTCGGTGCCTGCCGGACGGCTGTCGTGATTCGCTTCGGCGAGCGGCGCCAGTGATGGCGGGCGCACGATCAGCGCCTGCAGATTGGGCTGCTGAGCGACCAGCGATCCGGCGAAGTAATCGCCGCTGTCCACGGCGCGGTCCTTGCCGGAGGTGACAAGCAGGATCTGGCGAGGCTGTGGGCCCGAGGCCGCGTTGCGGAACAGTTGCGGCACGCGGTGGTACATGCGCTCGGCGAGCTGCTTGTGCTCCATCACACCCTGCATGGTCTCGTTGCCGTAACCCGGCTTGGTGATGCCGGGAACACCGTAGCCCAGAAGCGCGTTGGCCTTCATCATTTGCAGCAGGTCGTCGCCGAGGTGGGCGCCCAGCGGCGTCAAGGCTTTCTCCTTGCCGGCCAGCTGCCACAGGTTGTAGAGCGCCAGGTCGGTCTTCATGCTGCTCAAACCGCGCGACCCATGCCGCGCCAGCAACTGGGTGTAGACCGCGCGGTAGCCCTGCGGCGCGGCTTCGTAGCTGGCGCTGGCCTGCTGCGGTTGATACGGCGTCTTGGTTTGATAATACTGCTCGCCGACGGCGTTTAACATCAACAGGGACAGCGCGGCGCCTGCCGCAAGGCGTGATGGTTTCATGGCTTAGAAGTCTACGCGAACATTCACGCTGGCGGTGCGGGGCGAGCCGACGTTCAGGTAGTTCTCCTGGTAGTAGGTCCAGTATTTTCGGTTGGCGATGTTGGAGATGTTGGCGCGCACGCTGACCATCTTGCCGAAGTAGCGGTGACGGTAGTTGAAGCCCGCATCGAACAAGGTGTAGGCCGGCAGCGTGTTGACGTTGGCCGCATCCATCGGCAGCTCGCCCAAGTACTGGGTGCCGGCATGCAGCGCCAGGCCTGGCAGCACGTCGCGCCAGGTCGCCTGTACCGAAACCTGGCGGCGCGGGGCGCCGACGGCACGCTTGCCGCTGTAGCCCGCGGCGGCGTTTTCCAGCGTCGCATCGAGCAGCATCAGGCCACCTTCGATCGACAGGTTCCTGGTGGCTTGCACCACGGTGTTGAATTCCACGCCCTGGTATTTGGACTCGCCGTCGGCCACGAAGACGTTGCCGGCATTGGTGTACTGCGCGCCGCGTTTGATGTGGAATAGCGCCGCGCTGGCGTTCCAGAAACTGCGCTCCGTCTTGATGCCGACTTCGGCCTGCTTGCTCTTGAGTGGGGCGAAGGTCTGGTTGGCGTTGACGGTGGACGTCGGCGCGCTGGAAGCCTGCTCCATCGCCTCGACGTAGCTGCCGTAGACGGTGGTGTCGGCGGCCGGCTTGTACATCAGCGCCACGGTGGGCGTGGTGCGCTGCTCCGGGTAGTTGGCGGTGACCACACCCTTGGTGGAATAGGCATTGTCGTTGTAGCGGGTGTAGCGGGCGCCGGCCAACACCGACCAGTTGTCGGTCAGCTTGACGGTGTCGCTGGCGAAGAGGGCTTCCTGGCGTGTGGCTTCGTCGCGGTAGGTGCCGCCGCTCCAGTTGATGCTGTCGACGTTCATGATGTTGGGCGCGTACAGGTTGCCGGTACCCACATTGGTTTTTGGCGTCACCACGGAGGAGGTCGACGACAGGTTCTGCGAAGTCACGCCGGCGACAATTTCATGCGCCATGCCGAAGGCGTTGACCTTGCCTTCGAAGCTGGCCTGCGCCTGGTCGAAGTGGTAGCCGTGCAGCTCGGAGGTGACGCGGTCCCTGTAGTCGGCCTTGTTGCTGGTGATGTAGTACTGGTCCTTCTTGTAGACACGGGTCGAGTTCGAGGTACGGTACGACAGTTCGGCCATCCATTGAGGACTCAGGCGGTATTCGATGCCGACGGTGGACAGTGCGTATTCGACATCGCTGCCGGCGCCTATGCTATTGAGCTTACTGTCGCCCGCGATAGGCGCTGGCACCACGTACTGCGGCGCTATGATGATGTCGGTGCCGCCCACGCTCTTGCGGCGCTGGTAGATCGCATCGTAGGTGATCGCCACGTCGTTGTTGACGCGCCATTCCAGGTTGATGCCCGCAGCGTTACGCTTGATGGAGCCGCTTTCTTCCTGCACGCCGCCGTCTTCGTGCAACAGGTTCAGACGGTAGCCGAAGCCGCCTTCGTCGCCCAGTCGGCCGCCAGTGTCGATATGTTCCTTGATCGCGCCACCTTCCTGGTAGCCCAGCGCGGCGCTGAAGCTTTTGTCGGTGGTGGGGCGCTTGCTGACATAGTTGACGATGCCGCCCGGCGAACCGAAGCCGTACATAAAGCCGGTCAGGCCTTTCAACACTTCTACGCTCTCGAACATCTCCAGCGGCATTTCGGTGCCGCGGTTGACGTTGGCCAGGCCGTTGATCTTGTAGCCGTTCAGGTCATCGAGGCGCAGGCCGCGCATCTGGATGGTGGCCGGGTGGGTGCTGATCGGTGGGCTGATGGCGGTGACCGAGGCATCGTACTTCAGCACTTCGGAGATGCTGGTGGCCAGGCGGTCTTCGATTTCGTCGCTGCTGACGGCCTTGGTGGAGAAGGGCGTATCCAGTTCCGATTTGCGTCCCAGTGCACCGCCGCTGACGCTGTCGCCCAGTTTCTTCTTCTCGACCGTCGCCTTGATGACGACCTTGGACAGCGCGCCTTCGCCGCCGTCTTCCATGGCGAAGGCCGCGCCGTGCAGTGCGCACAGGCCGGCGGCCGCGAGGGCCAGGTGCAAACGGGATTTGGCGAAGGTAGTAGTCGGGTGCATGAGAACCTAAAGAAGTGGGGCGATATAAAACCCGCAATCTTATCGGTGTTGTATGACAACCGTATGACGGTCCCCATGCTGGATTTTTACTATAGCAGCGCCTCGATCTGCGCCAGCGATGGCGGCGACGCGCCAGCAGCCAGACAGGCAGCTGCGCCGGCCGCCACGGCAAACTGCAGATGCTGCAATGGTTGATTTTGCGGGCGATGCATCATGCTCCACGCCAGCGCCGCGATACTGGCGTCGCCTGCGCCGACGGTGTCGACCACGGTGATCGGCGGTGCGGGCAGGTGCCACGCCTGATCGCCGACGTGCAACGATGCGCCGGCTCCGCCCTTGGTGTACAGCCAGGTGGCGGAGGGATTCCAGCTGCGCAGCGTGGCAAAGGCGCCATCAATATCGGTGGTGCGGAACAGGCCTTCCAGATCTTCTTCCGACACCTTGATGACGTCCGCCAGCTCCGTCATGCGGCGCAGCGTGGCGTCGTAACGCTCGTCCATCAGCAAGCGGTAGTTGGGGTCATAGCTGATGCGCACGCCGTCCTGCTTGAGCTGCCCGGCCAGCGCCACCAGCTTGTCGGCCAACGGTTGACGCGCCAGGCTGATGCCGCCGAAGTGCGCCCATTTGCAGTGTGCGCGCCAGCCTTCCGGCAGCGTCGCCGCGTCGAACTGCAAATCGGCGCTGTCGTCGCCGACGAAGAAGTAGGCCGGCGGATCGGTGCGATGCACGATCGCCAGCAGCGGTGATTTGTCGCAGCGCTGGAGGAAGCGCAGGTCGAGCCGCGCAGCCTCGCTGGCCTGCCACAGCGCGTCGCCGAAGACGTCGCGGCTGATGGCGCCGGCGAACGCGGTCGGCACGTCCAGCCTGGCCATGGTGCGCGCCACGTTCCAGGTCGAACCGCCCACCTGGCTAAGCCAATGCTGCTGTTGCGGGTCCTGCACGATCATGTCGGTCAGCGCTTCGCCCGCCGCTACGAATACCGGAAAGGCCGTCATGCTTAGTCCTTCAATACGTTGAGCACTTCGTAGCAGGCGCCCATGGTGTGATAGTCCACCTTGCCGGCGGGGCTCTTTTCGTCGGTCAGCTTGCTGTTGTCCGCGCCGAGGATGCGATACCACGCGCCGTGCTGGTGATCGACGAAATGCTCCCAGCTGTAAGCCCAGATCTTGTCGTACCAGGTCCAGTAGCGCGCTTCGCCGGTGCGCGCGGCCAGCAGCGCCGCAGTGGCCAGGCTTTCGGCCTGCACCCAGAAGTATTTGAGATCGTCGCAGATGCTGCCGTCCGGCGCGAAGCCGTAGTAGATGCCGCCGTGTTCGTGGTCCCAGGCCTTGGCCAGCGCCGCATCGAACAGCTCGACGGCGCGTGGCAGCAGCCAGTTGCTGCCGCCTTCCAGCTGCGCGCCGTGACGCTCCAGCAGCAGCAACAGCTTGGCCCACTCGGTCAGGTGGCCCGGCTGGTAGCCCCACGGACGGAAGATGTTGCTCTTGTCGTGGCGGTTGTATTCGGTGTCGACCGACCAATCGGCGTGGTAATGCTCCCAGATCAGGTTATCGGCCAGTGCGGCCTGGCGTTGCGTGATGTTGCGGGCCAGCGTTTCGGCGCGCAGCAGGTAGGCGCGTTCGCCGGTCGCCTCGAAGGCGGCGATCAGCGCTTCGCAGGCGTGCATATTGGCGTTCTGGCCGCGATAGGGCGCCTGAAAAGTCCAGTCGGAGCTGGCTTCGTCGGCATACAGGCCGTGGGCGGATTGCCAGAAGCGGCGCTCCATCAGCGCGTAGGTCTCGGCGATCCATTCGCGGGCCTGGGTTTCGCCGGCCATCAGCGCGTGGCTGTAGGCGAGCAGCACGAAGGCCAGTCCGTAGCAATGGTTGGTGCCGTCGGTGACGACGCCGGCGCCGTTGTTCCAGTCCAGCTGCCACGCATAGCCGCCGGTGTCGGCGTTGCGGTGCGCCGTGCGCAGGAAGTCCAGGCCGTGGCGCAGGCGTTGCTGGTCGCCCGCTTCTCCGAACTGGCGCCACGCCATTGCATGCGTGAAGATGAAGCGCGTGCTGCTGACCAGGTGGCGGGTGTGCGCGTCGTAGACCGTTCCGTCATCCTTGTAGAAGTGATAGAAGCCGCCGCTGGGGTCCACACAGCGGTCGTCGTAGAAGTGCTTGGTGTGGCGTATGTGGTTCAGCAGCGTTGCGCGGGATTGAAAATCTGGTACCATCGTCAGGTCCGTTTGTGGGTTAAAAAGCAGGCCGCCTTGTACGGCAAGCGCTGTATGTTTTTCAGGCGCGCAGCAGTCCCCGCATACGATTCCTGCGAATCGTACGCCCTGCGGCAAAGCCTGTTCTGTAAAAATTATTTCTAAGGTTATTTCTGTATGCGCCACCCGTCGAACACGGTGCTGGCGCGGACGATCAATTCCACCGGCGCGATTTTTTCTACTGCCTCTTCCTGCTGCCCGCTGAGCAGCAGCTCCACGCCCAGCGCGCCCAACGCTTTTTTATCGATGCGTAGCGTCGTCAGTGGACGATGCCCCAGCACGGCGGTCGCGATGTCGTCGAAGCCGACGATGGCGATGTCGTGCGGGACCTTCAAGCCCTTGGCCAGGCAGCAGCGCATCGCCACCAGCGCGGCGCTGTCGTTGTAGCAGAACACCGCATCCGGCGGATGGGGCAGCGACAGCAGCTTCTCCATCGCTTCCCAGGCGCCGGTTTCCAGGTCCACGCCGTCCGGCAATCCCGCTTCCAGGCGTGGATCGGCCAGGATGCCTTCTTCAAATAGCGCCTGCCGGTAGCCGCGTGCGCGCTCGCGGATGCTGTAGTGCGACAGCGGACCGGAGATGAAACCCACGCGGGTGCGGCCGGTGTCTATCAGGTGCTTGGTGGCCAGGTAGCCACCCATCATATTGTCCGGGTTGACGGAGCTGTAGCCGCGCAGCTGCATATCGATCAGCACCAGCTGCTTGCCGGTCGAGCGCAGGGCGCTCAGGGTCTCCGGCTCGAAGAAGCCGGCGCAGACGATGCCGTCCGGCGCATGCATGCGGATCTGGTCGATCAAACCGTCCGCCGGGCCGACCGCCATGAACGACAACACGATGCCCTGCTTGCGGCAGGCTTCCTCGGCGCCATGCAGCACCGGCGAGTAGAACGGGCTGCTCGACGCGGTGTTGTGCTGCCGGTGCAGCAGGAAGGTCAACCGCCGCAGGCGTTTCGGCCGCAGCTTGCAAAAATCGTAGCCCAGTTCCCGCGCCGCTTCCAGCACCATCTGGCGGGTAGCCTCGGTCAATCCCGGTTCATTCTTCAGCGCCCGCGAGATGGTCCCGGCGGACACCCCGGCGACTCGGGCGATATCCCGTATCGTCACTCCGGCGACATTCGTGGCATTGCCCATCTACCCTCCAAGTATCTTTATGAAACTGCTCGCGGCGGGGCCGTCGGCAGGATTCTGTGAACGCAGTCTTGCATAAGCGTCCACGCCCGGTCAAACAACTAGGTGACTTTCCCGAAAAGTTTAGCGCAATTTACTAAACATGCCAGTTTTAGCCTTTCGCTGCGCCGCAATGGCGGCGTCGCGCCTATATCGGCGTGTTTAGTGAAGGTGGCTAAACTGCGGCGAAAATGCGCTAGTTGTTTGACCACCGGATGGCGCCCATGCAGAATCTTTTTCATTAATATAAAAACCATCCATACAGGAGACAGATTTATGGAACACGTTGCATCGGCAGCTTTGCGTCGCCAAGGCCAAACGGAACAGGAGGGGACCAGCAACACCGTCCCGCTGGTCATCATCACGCTGCTGTTCTTCATGTGGGGCCTGCTAACGTCGCTAAACGACGTGTTGATTCCGCATCTGAAATCGATTTACACCCTTAATTATGTGCAGGCGATGCTGGTGCAGTTTTGCTTCTTTGGCGCTTACTTCATCGTTTCGCTGCCGGCCGGGATGCTGATCAAGCGTATCGGCTACCAGCGTGGCGCGGTCAGCGGTCTGGTACTGGCGGCGGGCGGTTGCGCGCTGTTTTATCCGGCGTCGATGAACGGCTATGCGCTGTTCCTGCTGGCCTTCTTCGTGCTCGCCAGCGGCATCACGATCCTGCAGGTGGCGGCCAATCCGTATGTGACGGTGCTGGGCGCGCCGGCCACCGCGTCGAGCCGCCTGACGCTGACCCAGGCTTTCAACTCGCTGGGCACCACCATTGCACCCACGCTGGGCGGCATCCTGATCCTGTCCGAAGGTGCGCCCGTGGTGGCGAACCTGGTCAAGACCAAGGCCGAGGAAGCGGCCGCCGTGCAGGGGCCATATCTGGCGCTGGCTGCGGCGCTGCTGGCGCTGGCCATCCTGTTCGCGCTGGTGCGCCTGCCGAAGATGACCCACGCGGAAGAGGAGACTGGCGTTATCTCCACTGTTGAGAAAACCGTGCTGGCGCATCGCCATCTGGTGCTGGGCGCGATCGGCATCTTCCTGTATGTGGGCGGAGAAGTCAGCATCGGCAGCTTCCTGATTAACTTCCTGGGCGAATCGAATGTCGCCAGCCTGCCGGCCGGCGCCGCCGCGCACTACGTCAGCTATTACTGGGGCGGCGCCATGATCGGCCGCTTCATCGGCTTCGGCGTGATGCGTTACGTCAGTCCGGGCAAGGCGCTGGCCTTCAACTCGGCTGCGTCCATCGCGCTGATCCTGGCCGCCATCTTCGGCAGCGGCGCGGTCGCCATGTGGAGCATCATCGCGGTCGGCCTGTTCAACTCCATCATGTTCCCGACCATCTTCAGCATGGCGCTGCATAAGCTGGGCAAGCAGACCGGCCAGGGCTCCGGCATCCTGTGCATGGCCATCGTCGGCGGTGCGGTCGTGCCGTTCGCGCAAGGCCTGCTGGCGGACTCCATCGGCCTGCAATGGTCGTTCTTCGTGCCGGCCGCCTGCTACACCTTCATTCTCTACTTCGGCGTGAAGTACGCCGGCATGTACTCTACAAAATAGACCATGAAACGACTATTCAAATTCTGCGCCGCCGCCCTGATGCTGGGCGCCTGCGGCATGGTGGGCGCGGCCGACGCCCATGGCGATTTCGTTAGCGCCAGGATGACGCACTTCAGCCGCAAGGGCCAGGCCTATTACATCGTCGGCGCCAATTTCTGGTACGGCGGCTATCTCGGCTCGGCCGGCGGTGTGGGCGAGCGCGCCCGCCTGCTGAAGGAGTTGGACAATATGCGCGCGCTGGGCATCAACAACCTGCGCGTGTTGGCCGTGTCGGAAAAGACGGACATCAAGAGCGCCGTCAGCCCCGCAACGACGGCGGCGCCGGGCCAGTACGACGAAGACCTGCTGGTCGGCCTGGACTTCCTGATGGCGGAAGTCGCCAAGCGCGATATGACGGTGGTGCTCTACCTGAACAACTTCTGGCAATGGTCCGGCGGCATGACGCAGTACCTGAACTGGTTCGAAGGCACGCCGGCGCTGGACCCCAACGTCACCAAGGACTTCGACGGCTTCCTGACCAGTACCTCCGCCTTCTATCGCAGCGCCGCTTCGCAAGCCGAGTACCGCAACGTGATCGCGAGGATCGTCAAGCGCGTCAACACCGTCACCGGCAAGCCGTACTCCGAGGACGCCAGCATCATGGCGTGGCAGCTGGCGAACGAGCCGCGTCCTGGCACCAGCCAGGTAACGCCGAAGGAAAGGGCGGTCTACGTCAAATGGATAGACGAAACGGCAGGCTACATCCATAGCCTGGACAAGAACCACATGGTCAGCAGCGGCAGCGAAGGCGTGGTCGGTTCCGCGCAGGACGCGCAGCTCTACCTGGACGCGCACCGCACCAGCAATATCGACTACCTGACCTATCACCTGTGGCCCAAGAACTGGGGCTGGTTCGATTCGAAGAACCCCACCGGCAGCTGGGACGGCGCCATTGCCAAGAGCCGCGACTACCTGAACACGCACATCGAACTGGCGAAGAAGCTGAACAAGCCTATCGTGCTGGAAGAGTTTGGGCTCGACCGCGACGGTCCATCGTTCAGCATCAAGGCCACCACCAAGATCCGCGACCGCTACTACCGCGAAGTCTTTGAGGTCATCTACCAGCGCGCCAGCAAGGGCGATCCGATCGCCGGCTTCAATTTCTGGGCATGGGGCGGCGCCGGCCGCGCCGCCAATGCGGATTACTGGTGGAAGCCGGGGAACGACTTCGTCGGCGATCCGCCGCAGGAAGAGCAGGGCCTGTACTCGGTATTCGATTCCGACGTCGGCTCCCTGCTGCTCATTAAGGAGTACGCCGACCGTTTGCACGGCATCTGCCGCATTCCAACAACAAGCTCCCCAGCTTTTTGTAAAGTTATGTAAGCATTTCTTACGAAGCCTTGCAGGGCGGGGGCGTTGTCTCCGCCAACTCCCCTTCGCGTCCCCATCGGCAGTAAGGAAATGTAATGCAGTGATCCCTCGCTGAAAATTTATCTCAATGAATTCAATAGCTTAGATGGCTTGTTCTGTAAGGCAACTCACTCGCCTGTCACAGAAAAGCCGGTGCTAGAATAAATTCATCGTTGTAAATAAAGCCATGCAAAGGGACCCATACATGCAAGTACGCCGGATTGTTCGCCACGCTCTGTTGATCGCCATGTTCTCCGCCCAGGCCTCCCAGGCCGGCACCCTGGTGATCGAAAGCTGGCGCGTCGACGATAAGACGCTGTGGGAAAAAGTGCTGCTGCCGGCCTTCGAAAAGAGCAATCCCGGCATCGAAGTCAAATTCGCGCCGACCGCGCCCACCGAGTACGACTCCAGCCTGGCCGCGCGCCTGGCCGGTGGTACCGCCGGCGACCTGATAGCCTGCCGGCCGTTCGATGTCTCGCTGTCGCTCTACAAGAAGGGCCATCTGGAGAAGCTGGACGGCAAGCCGGGCATGCAGAACTTCGCGCCCACTTCAACGGTGGCCTGGCAGACCGACGACGGCAAGGACACCTTCTGCATGCCGGTGGCCTCCGTGATCCACGGCTTCTTATACAACAAGAAGATCTTCAAAAAACTGAACCTGCAACCGCCGAAGACCGTCGACGAATTCTTCGCCGTGCTGGAGGCGCTGAAGAAGGGCGGTGTCGCTCCGCTGGCGCTGGGAACGGCCGACCAGTGGGAATCGAGCCAAATGGTTTATACCAATATCGGTCCGAACTTCTGGCGCGGCGAGGAAGGCCGCAAGGCGCTCATCTCCGGCAAAGCCAAGCTGACCGACGCACCGTTCGTCGAAGCCATGCAGTTCGAGCAGAGGATGGGCACTTATCTCGGCAAGGGTGCCAGCGCCCAAACCTATGGCGACAGCCAGAACCAGTTCGCGCTGGGCCGCGCGGCGATCTATCCGACCGGCTCCTGGGATATCTCGTACTTTGGCCAGACGCCGGGCCTGGAGCTGGGCGCGTTTGCGCCGCCGGTGCGCAAGGCGGGCGACCCGTGCTTCATTTCCGATCACATGGACATCGGCCTTGGCGTCAACAAAAAATCCAGGAACAAGGAAGACGCATACAAATTCCTGGCCTGGGTGGGCTCGCAGGAATTCGCTGACATCTACACCAACCGCGTGACCGGCTTCTTCTCGCTGTCCAATCACCTGATCGCGGTGCGCGACCCTGTGGCCAAGCAGATGGCGGAATGGCGCGGCAGCTGCGCTTCGACGATACGCTTCAACGCCCAGGTGCTCAATCGCGGGCAGCCCAGCATGGAAAGCGAGTTGTGGAACGTGAACGCGCAGGTATTGAACGGCAAGCTGGCGCCCAAGGATGCCGCAGCCAAGCTGCAAAACGGTTTTGCGAAGTGGTACAAGCCACAGCAAAAGTAGTATCACACCAATCCCTCCCCCTGATTGTGTGATTCCTTTGGCCGGCGCCGGGCGCGGCGCCGGCTCTTTTTTGCCCGAATTCTGGAGGCTTACTTGAAACACGTGGTTAATACGGTGCGGCCCTGGCAGTTGCTGATGTTCCTGGCGCCGGCGGTGATCGTCTACTCCCTGTTTAGCGCGCTGCCGCTGGTGCAGACGCTGGCGCAGGGCTTCTTCAGCGCCGACGACAACGGCACGACGGTTTTCGTCGGCCTGGATAACTTCCGCACTATCCTGCTCGATCCGGATTGGTCGGCGGGCTTCTGGAACGCGATGGCCAACAACGCCAAATTTTTCTGCATCCATATGCTGCTGCAGAACCCTGTCGGCCTGCTGCTGGCGACGCTGTTTAGTTTGAAAGGGCTGCGCGGCGCCCGTACCTACCGCACGCTGATCTTCTTGCCGACGCTGTTGTCGGTGGTGATCATCGGCTTTATCTGGCAGCTGATCCTGTCGCCGCTGTGGGGTGTGGGCGAGAAGCTGATGGGCTTTGCCGGTCTGGCCGACTGGTTCGCGCCGTGGATGGGGCAGGAGGAAACCGCACTGGCGACGCTGTCGATGATCTCGGTGTGGCAGTACATCGGCATGCCGATGATGCTGATCTACGCCGCGCTGCTGGCGGTGCCGGAGGAGATCGTCGAGGCGGCCCACGTGGAAGGCGCCAGCGCGCTGCGCATCTTCTGGCAGATCAAGCTGCCGCTGATTTATCCGACGCTTGGCCTGGTGACGATACTGACCTTCGTCGCCAACTTCAATGCCTTCGATCTAATCTACTCGATCAAGGGCGCGCTGGCCGGGCCGAATTATTCGACCGATATCCTCGGCACGCTGTTCTACCGCACCTTCTTCGGCTATCAGGCGCAGGTCGGCAACGCCTACCTGGGTTCCGCCGTCGCCACGCTGATGTTCCTGGTGATCCTGGCCGGAGTCGGCGTTTATTTTGTCGCTGTCCAGCGCAGGCTGACCCGCTTTGCACTGTGAGGGCCGCGACATGACCGCTATCGCCATGAATCCACCCGTACCGCTGGCCAGCCGCTTCGACCTGGGCCGCCTGATGGTGCACGCGACTTTGATCGCCTACACCGTGCTGGCGCTGTTCCCGATCGCGCTGATCCTGATTAACTCGGTCAAGAGCCGCGCCGCCATCTTCGACGATCCGCTGGCGCTGCCGACGATGGAGTCGCTGACCTTCATCGGCTTCCAGAAGGTCCTGGCCAGCACCAACTTCCTGCTCTACTTCGGCAACAGCCTGTATGTGACGCTGGTGGCGCTGCTGTGCATCGTGCTGTTTGGCGCGATGGCGGCGTGGGCGCTGTCGGAGTACAGCTTCATGGGCAACCGCGTGCTGACGCTGTTCCTCGCCCTCGGCATCATGATCCCGATCCGCCTCGGCACGGTGTCGATACTGGAGCTGATGGTCAAGCTGGACCTGGTCAACACGCTGGCCGCGCTGATCCTGGTGTACACGGCGCAGGGCCTGCCGCTGGCGATCATGATCCTGTCCGAATTCATGCGCCAGGTGCCGTCGGAGTTGAAGGACGCGGCCCGCTGCGACGGCGTCGGCGAAGTCCGCATCTTCTTCCAGGTGGTGCTGCCGCTGATACGGCCGGCGATTGCCACGGTGGCGGTGTTCACCATGATCCCGGCCTGGAACGATTTGTGGTTCCCGCTGATCCTGGCGCCGTCCGACCGCACCAAGACCGTCACGCTGGGCGTGCAGCAGTTCATCGGCCAGTACGTCACCGACTGGAATTCCGTGCTGGCGGCGCTGTCGCTGGCGGTGATTCCGATGCTGATTTTGTACGCGGTCTTTTCGCGTCAATTGATCCGCGGCCTGACGGCCGGCGCGGTCAAGTAACCCAACAACAGAAAGAGGAATGTAATGGCAAGTGTCAGCCTGAAGCAGCTGCGTAAATCCTATGATGGCAAGACCGATGTCCTGGCCGGCATCGACCTGGATATCGCGCACGGCGAGTTCGTGGTGCTGGTCGGCCCCTCCGGCTGCGGCAAATCGACGCTGCTGCGGATGTTGTGCGGCCTGGAGAGCATCACCGGCGGCAGCATGTCGATCGGCGACGAGGTGGTCAACCACCTGCCGCCGGCCGAACGCGGCATCGCCATGGTGTTCCAGAGCTATGCGCTGTATCCGCACATGACGGTGTACCAGAACATGGCCTTCGGCCTGAAGGTGGCGGGGCAGGGCAAGGCGGCGATCAAGGAGCGCATTACCCGCGCCGCCGCCACGCTGAAGATCGAACACCTTCTGGAACGTCTGCCGCGCGAGCTGTCCGGCGGCCAGCGGCAGCGGGTGGCTATCGGCCGCGCCATTGTGCGCGAACCGCGGCTGTTCCTGTTCGACGAGCCGCTGTCCAACCTGGACGCCGCGCTGCGCGTGCAGACCCGCCTGGAGATCGCCAAGTTGCACCGCCAGCTGGACGCCACCATCGTCTATGTTACGCACGACCAGGTCGAGGCGATGACTTTGGGCGACAAGATCGTGGTCATGCATGAAGGGCAGATCCAGCAGGCCGGCACGCCGCTGGACCTGTACCAACAACCGCGCAACCTGTTCGTCGCCGGCTTTATCGGTTCGCCGAAGATGAACCTGATGGCCGGCACCGTCGCCGAAGCGGGCGCCGGCGGCGTGCTGGTGCTGCTGCCCGGCGGCGAAGCGGTGCGCGCCGCCGTCGACGGCAGCGGCCTGCGCACCGGCATGAAGGTCACGCTCGGTCTGCGCGCCGAACATATCAACGAATCGCGCGCCGGTTCGGAAGTTTTCAAAGGCGAGGTCAGTGTGGTCGAACACCTGGGTGAAGCCAATTACATCTACGTCAGTCGTGAAGATGCAGAAGACGTGGTGATACGCGGAGACGGCGAACGTCACGTCGAGATCGGACAGCCCATCGTCTTCTCGGCCGACAGCACCGCCTTCCACGTGTTTGACGAAGGGGGACAGGCGCTACGCCGCCTGCGTCCGGGGAATATGGTGTCGGCCGCGCGCAGCATGATGCGCAGCGTCTGATATCAATGCGGTTCACATTTTTCAAACAAGGAGAATTGAATGACTAAGCCGGTACTTAAGAAAAAACTACTACCTCACTTGATCGCGCTGGCGCTGAGCGGCGGCTTTGCGCACCAGGTGCATGCGGCGGATCCAGTTGCGGCCGAAGCGGCTCAAACCAGCGAAGCTGCACCGGTTGGCGACACCGCAACCGTCGAAGTGCGCGGCATCCGCGAACGCCTGAAGCGCAACCTGGCTGAGAAACGCGATTCCGGCAACGTCATCGACACCGTCACCGCCGAGGAAGTCGGCAAATTCCCGGACAAGAACGTGGCCGATTCGCTGCAACGCGTGCCGGGCATCTCCGTCGACCGCACTTGGGGCGAGGGCCGCGACATCTTCGTGCGCGGCACCGACAAGAACCTGAACCTGACCCAGTTGAACGGCCAGGCCGTCGCTTCCGGCTACTGGTGGAAGAACGATTCGCAAAGCCGTGGCTTCAACTACGATATCCTGGCCTCTGAACTGGTGGCCAGCATCGACGTGTACAAAAGCCCATCGGCCGACCTGGACGAGGGTAGCATCGGCGGCCTGGTGATCGTCAAGACCCGCAAGCCACTACAATTGAAACCGCTGGTGGCGCAGGTGTCGGTCGAGGAGACCTACAGCAAGCTGCCGAAGAAAACCGATCCGCAGATCTCCGGTTTGCTGAGCTGGACCAACGAGCAGAAGACCTTCGGCGCGCTGGTCGCGGTCAGCCGCCAGCAGCGCACCATGCGCCGCGACGGCCTGGAAAACTTCACCGACTCGACCAAGTACAACATCGTCGACCAGAACGGTGTTGTCACGCCTGGCGCCTATGCATCGTGGGGCGGCGGTTCGGCGATCTTCCGCCAGGACCGCAAACGCACCACCGGCGACCTGACCCTGCAAGCCCGCCCGAACGCGAACACTGACATCTCGCTGAACTACATGAACTCGGACATGAGCATGGACAACAGCAACCAGAACTACCTGTGGGAAGCGGGCGGCCTGGCGGATGCGAAGGGCAATATCGCTGTCACTAATCCAAAGTTCATCACCACCTCCAACGGCACCAAGGCGCTGGTCGGCGGCACCGTCGGCCCTACGGGCGGTGTGTCGTTCGAGCCTATCTTCCGCCAGTCCTACATCAAGTCGGAAGTGCTGGACCTGGAAGGCACCTACGACGCCGACAACTGGAAATTCCACGGCCAGGCCGGCACCACCAAGGGCTCGGGCGGCAGCGACCATGACCGCAACTTCTGGTTCGTCGGGAATACCCGCACCACCTTCAACATCGCGCCGGACACGTATGAAGTCAAGTACCAGGATATCAATCCTCTCGATCCGAGCAAGCTGACGCTGCAAAGCTCGCGCGACTGGATTCGTCGCATGGAGACCAAGGAAAACTATGCGCAGGGCGACTTGACGCTGGACTTCAATAATGGCTTCTTCAAGTCGTTCAAGGTTGGCGCCAAGCTCCGTGACACCACGGTGCAGAACCACCGCACCATCGGCACCGACGGTCCTGGCAATCCTGGCTGGCAGTCGTTCTCGCTGGCCGACTTGTCGACTGGCGCTTCGCCTCTGTTGAGCCAAAAGGCCGCCAACCCAGGATCGCTGACGCAGTACGCATGGGTGGATGACGGTCTGGCCTACTCCAAGGGCTTCCCTATGTACGACAAAGGCATGGTCTATGCGGAAGCGAAGGGCGAGTACTACAAAATCAAGGAAAAGATCTACGCGACCTATGCGCGCGCGGACTTCGCCACCGGCCAATGGCGCGGCGACTTCGGCGCCCGCATCGTCAAGACCGACCAGACCTCCGAGGCCTACCAGGACTTGACCGGCACCGGCAATTATTCGCTGGCCAACGTCAGCCGCAGCTATACCGACGTTCTGCCCAACTTGAACGCGGTCTACACCGTCAACAAAGAGCTGCTGGTGCGCGGCGCCGTGGCGCGTGTGATGGCGCGTAACACCTACAGCGACTTGAGCGCCAGTACGGAAGTCAGCGGCACCACCAATGCCGCCACTTCCGGCAATCCGCTGCTCAAGCCTTACCACGCCAATCAGGCGGAACTCGGCGCCGAGTGGTACTACGCCGATGCCTCGCTGCTGTCGGCCACCGTGTTCGCTAAAAAGCTGGACACCTTCATCTACACGCAGACAGCGACGGAGAACGTAGGGGGCGTGATGCGTCCGGTCACCCGTCCGTACAACGCCAACAACGGCGAAACGGTCAACGGCCTGGAACTGCAATGGCAGCAAGCGTTCAGCAGCGGCTTCGGCGCCATCGTCAACTACACCTACACCGACGCCAAGACCGGCGCCAATGCGGGTGGCGTGAAGCTGAACGTGGTCGGCAACTCGCGCAACCAGGCCAATATCACCGGCTTCTTTGAAAAGGATGGCTACAGCGCGCGGCTGTCGTACAACTACCGCTCGAAGGCCTATGGTGCGCTGGATGAAGGCGGCCAGGACGTGACCAGCGCCTACGGCCAGTGGGATGCGTCGGCCAGCTGGGATATCACGCCGAAGATTAGCCTGTATCTGACGGCGGTGAACATCACCAATGAAGTCATCCGCACCAATACGACCGACGGCTTGCCGGTGGGCGTGTACGAAAACGGCGCGCGTTACAGCATCGGCTTGAAAGCCAAGTTCTAAAAAAGCTGGACGTAACACCTTGCTGCTGGCGAGACAAATAACGTTTGATCGGGAGAACAATGATGTCGCATCATAGTATCAAGAGAAAATTTATGAGTCTCGCCATTGGCAGCATTTGTGCCGGTGCGGCCCACGCACAGCAGGAGTCCGATACGTCGGCCATCGCCACCAAGGACCAGGTGGCGGAGGTCAAGGTCACGGCGACACGCCATTCCACCTCGTTGCTCAAGACGCCGGTGGCGGTAACGGCGGTGACGCAGGAGGCGCTCAGCCGCGACGGCATCACCGACGTGCGTGGATTGAGCGGCCAGATCCCCAACCTGCAACTGGGCACCTCCAACGATGGCAGCGGCGGCGTGCAGATCGCGATCCGGGGCGTGAGCAGCTCCGACTTCACGGAGATCGGCAATCCGGCCGTGGGCCTGCACGTGGCCGGCCTGTACCAGCCGCGCCCCCAGGCCGCGCTGGCGTTGATGTTCGATCTCGATCAGGTCGAGGTGCTGCGCGGTCCGCAGGGGACGCTGTTCGGCCGTAACTCGACCGGCGGCAGCATTAACATCATTCCGGCCAAGCCGGAATTCGGCAGCAGCTACGGCACTGCAGAAGCGGATTTGAGCAATTACCGTGGACGCCAGATCTCGGCGGTGCAGAACATACCGGTCAATGACAATTTCGCGATGCGCGTCACGGCGATGAAGATCAAGCGTGACGGCTACATCAACCAGCAACAGGACTTCTACGCGGCGAACTTCCCGGCGCTGGGCATCGTACCGGCACGCGACGCCGCCGGCAACGTCATCCCGGACGTTGACCAGCGCTTCAACCAGAAGGTCGGCGCCGACAAGTTCTACACCAACAAAGACGAATACGCGGCGCGCTTGCAGGCGCGCTGGAAGATCCGACCTGATCTCGACTGGCGCCTGACCTACGAGAAGTACCAGAACAACGGCGCCGGCGACCTGCCGATCAAGGACTGCGGGCAGGCGGCCGGCACGCCGTATGCCTGCACCGGCGGTCAGTGGGACGTGAAGGTCAACGTGCCCGGCGTGATGGACATGACCATCGACACCGTGCGCAGCGGCCTGGTATGGGATCTGAGTCCGTCCACCACCATCGAGTACAACGCTTCGTGGTCCAGCCAGAAGCGGCGCGAGATCCAGGACAGCGACAGCGGCTACCAGCCTATCGAGAGTGAGCTGGCGACGCGGCCCGGCACGTCGCCGTTCAACGACTATGCCACCTACACCACGGCATCCAAATACGTCTCCACCGTCCACGAACTTCAACTGCGCGGCAAGTACGACCGCCTACGATATGTGGCGGGTCTGTTCTGGATGCACGAAAAGAATAGCATCGACTACGCGCAGGATTACCTGGGCGCGTCGTGGGGCACTTACGGCTTCCCGGCAGAGTCGTACTTCTATCACCAGGCCGACCGCCAGTCCGATTCCAAGGCCATCTTCGCGCAGGCAGACTGGGAGTTCGCGCCGACCTGGAACCTGACAGTGGGTGGCCGCATGACCCGCGACACCCGCAAGGACGTTGGCGGACAGTATTGGGACACGGCCTTTTCGGATGATCCGGCGATCTACTTCAAGGGGCTGCATAATCCCGGTACACCGGGTATGCCGGGCTTCGTGCCGTTCAACAGCTCCGACCTGAAGCCGGGCATGGGCGGCTACTACGGCGCCGGCGGTTTCGATTCGTCGATCCATCCGGTGATCAGCGACGATTCGGCCTCGTGGAAGAAGTTCACCTGGCGCCTGGGCCTGAGCCGTCAGCTGACGCCGCGCGACATGGTCTACACCTCGCTGTCGACCGGCTACAAGGCCGGGGGCTTCAGCGACAAGGAAGATATCTGCCGCACCGGCTTGAACGGCAATTGCGCCGGCCTGTCGCCGGGACCGCACTACACCAACATGCCGTGGAATCCTGAAACGCTGACCAACTTCGAATTGGGCTACAAGGGCCGCCTGCTGAACAACAAGCTGAGTTTTTCGGCCACCGCGTTCTATAGCCGCTACAAGGATATGCAACTGACCGGCGGTGTCACCGTCGGCAAGATCATTCCCAAGGTGCCGTGCACCGCCACCAATCCGTATTGCGACAGCGTGGTCATTTACGGCACGCAGAATGCGGCGCAGGCGAATATCTCCGGCCTGGAAATCGAGGGCGAGTACAAGCCGTGGCCCGGTTCGCACATTGCTTACTCGTATTCGCATCTGAAGGCGGTCATCAAGTCCTATCCGACTTATAGCGAGGATAGTTCGATCAGCTGCAACGTCCGCGACAAGTACGGCGCGCCGCCTTGCGTGGCATATGAAGGCACAGATCCTCTGTTTGCCGGAAAATTCCCGTTGAATATCGCGGGAAACCGCCTGCCGTATGCGCCGGCCAATACACTGAACCTGAACGTTTCGCAGGACTTCGAATTGGGCGACTATACGCTGACGCCGTGGATTTCCGCACGCTGGCAGGACAAGATGTACTTCTCGCTGCGGAATCTGGATAATCCCCACATCTCCGATGCGCAGAAGGCCTACACCACGGTCGATGCGGCGATCAAGCTGGTTTCGCCGGGCGGCAAGTGGCACGTGGAGGCTTATGTGAAAAACTGGGGCCAGACGCTGGCGAAGAACTACGCAAGCGTGGTCGATCCCGGCTATGTGACGGCGTCCTACAACGATCCGCGCATCTTCGGCATCCGCCTCGGCGCCACCTGGTAAAAGAAAAGGAATCGAATGCGTAAGCAGATCAAGTACGGTGGCATCGCGCTGGCCTCGTGGCTGATGGTGGCAATGGCGGGTGGGGCGGCCGTGCAGGCGGCACCGGAAGCAAAGACGGCGTCCGTGGCCGGATACGCCAATGGCGCGCAGATCCGCTTGCGCTGGGAGCTGGTGCGCAATGTGTTCACGCCAGAGGCGCCGGGCGGGGGCACGCAGGCGCGCCTGATCCTGACCAATCTTAGCCAGCAGTCCTTGCCCGCGCAGGGCTGGACGCTGTACTTCAACGTCATGGATGGCGTGGCGACCGGGCCGCTGGAAGGCGATCTGCTGCTTGAGCAGGTTTCGGGCAATCTGTTCCGCATTCGTCCCGCGCCCGGCTTTGCTGGCGTGCCGGCGGGGCAGACGCTGAATATCACCTACTACCATCCCGACCTGGTCATCAAGCTGGCCAAGGCGCCGGCCGGGCCTTACCTGGTCTACGACGTTGCGCCGGACGTCGGTCAGGCCATCTCCGACTACCAGCTGCTGCCTGTTACGCGTCCCGAACAGCTGGATAAGGGCAGCAGCGGCGCCAAGCCGGTCGTCACCGCGCAGGACATCTATCGCCGTAACGCGAATGCGGACTGGATGCCGGCCGCCTCGCTGTCGCCGGTATTTCCGACGCCGCAGCATCTGCAAACTGGCGGCGGCAAGTTGCAACTTGCCGCGCTGCCGACGATCGTCGCTCCCGCCGCGCTGAAGACGGAGGCGGCATTTGCTCGCTCGCTGTTCCCCGCCAGTTTGCCGGCGGCCGGCGCGAATGCGCCGACGCTGCGGCTGAGCGTGGGCGTCGTGGCTGGCTCCACTTCCCCGGAAGCCTACACCTTGACGATCAAGAACGGCATTGACATCGTCGGCAACAGCGCGGCCGGCGTCGCCTATGGTTTGCAATCGCTGCGCGACCTGCTGCCACTGCCGGGCGCCGCCAGCATCGAACTGCCGGCATTGACGATCACCGACGCGCCGCGCTTCGAATATCGCGGCTTTCAGCTCGATGTGGGCCGCAATTTCCACACCAAACAGACAGTCTTCAAGATGCTGGACCTGATGGCGCGCTACAAGCTCAATAAATTCCACTTCCACCTGACGGAAGACGAAGGCTGGCGGCTGGAGATCGCCGGCCTGCCGGAGCTGACCAGCATCGGCGCGGTGCGCGGCCATAGTGCCAAGCCCGGCGTGCGGATGCAGCCGGCCTACGGCTCCGGCCCCGA
This sequence comes from Duganella sp. GW821-FHT07G03, assembly GCF_059418605.1. NCBI lineage: Bacteria > Pseudomonadati > Pseudomonadota > Betaproteobacteria > Burkholderiales > Oxalobacteraceae > Duganella > Duganella sp. GW821-FHT07G03. The sequence continues at coordinate 617,116 of NZ_JBWKQE010000001.1, read as the reverse complement.
TCCGCTGGACGCCAGCGGCAGCGGCTACTACACCCGCGCCGAGTACATCGAGATCCTGCGCTACGCCGCCGCGCGCCACATCGAAGTGATACCCGAAATCGAAATGCCGGGTCACGCCCGCGCCGCCGTCAAGTCGATGGAAGCGCGCTACCACCGCCTGAAGGCCGAAGGGAAGGGCGACGCCGCCAAATATTTGCTCAACGATCTCGCCGACAAGTCGGTCTACAAATCGGCGCAGCTGTACAACGATCACGTGATCAATCCCGGACTGGAGTCCAGCTTCACCTTCATCGACCATGTGATAACGCAGGTCGCGGCGATGTACAAGGAAGCGGGCGTGCCGCTGCATACCATCCATGTCGGCGGCGATGAGCTGCCGGGCGGCGCATGGGAACAGTCGCCCGCCAGTCGCGCGGTCATGCAGAAGAAGAAACTGGAGAGCACCGCCGAACTGTGGGACTACTTCTACGACCGGGTCGACGCGATCCTGCGCAAGCACGGCCTGTACGCCTCCGGCTGGGAAGAGTTGGCGGCCCGTGGCACCAAGCTGCGCGGCGAGCACAAACTGATACCGAATCCGCACTTCACGCAACGCGGTTTCAGCGCCTACGTCTGGAACAACACCGAAGGCGCCGAGGATTTCGCCTACCGGCTCGCCAACGCCGGCTACGACGTCGTGCTCGCGCCAGTGACGAAGATGTACATGGACATGGCCTACAACGCCAATCCCGAAGAGCCAGGCGTGAACTGGGGCGATTACGTCGAACTGGATACGGTCTACGACTTCATCCCGTTGGACTACCTGAAGAACGCCAACCCGCCGCTGATCGGCAAGGACGCGCTGACCGACTACGGCAAGCGCCGCATACGCGGCCTGGAAGCCACGCTGTTCACCGAAACCGTGCGCACGCCGGAACGCATCGATTACCTCGTCATGCCACGCCTGCTGGCGGTGGCCGAGCGCTCGTGGGCTCCCGATCCCGATTGGGCAACCGAACCCGATGCCGGCAAAGCCGCCGCGCTGCACCGCAGCGCGTGGTCCGGTTTCGTCAACACGTTGAGCCAGCGCGTGCTGCCGCGCCTCGACCTGGAACACGCCGGCGTCGACTACCGCATCGCGCCACCGGGCTTGGTGCTGGACGGCGGCCGGGTGCTGGTCAACCACGTCCTGCCGGGCATCGCCATGCGCTACACCAGTGACGGTGGCGAGCCGAATACCAGTAGCAAACCAGTGAGCGGGCCGATATCCGACAAGGGCCAAATCAAAGTGGCGGCGTTCGACCGCAACGGCAGGATGGGCGCGGTGTCGCACATCGACAACCATTGAACGGGGAGTGCGCACGCGAAGCATACCAATTGATCCCGGCGGGCGGCTTCTCCGTTATAATCATGGCACTGTTTTGTACGGGATAGCGAGTGATTGTGTCGATAGAAAAAGCGTGGACCTTTGGCCTGCTGGCCGCGGCCTGCGCCTTCAATTGCGGCGGACTGTCGATGGCCTACGCAACGCAACAGCCGCAGCCTCCCGCAGCGGGCGCCGGCGCGCCGGCCACCTCCCTCAATACGCTGCAGGTACTGCATTGGTGGACTTCCAGCAGCGAGCGCAAGGCCGCCAATGCGCTGGCCGCCCGCATGGCCGACGAAGGCCTCGAATGGAAGGATGCCGCCATTCCGGGCGGCGCCGGCCTGGGCGCCGGCAAGGTGCTGAAGAGCCGCGTGCTGGCCGGCGATGCGCCGGAAGTCACGCAGATCATCGGCGTCTCCGTCGCTGAATGGGCGGAACTGGGCCTGCTACTGGAAATCGACAGCGTCGCCAGCACCGGCAACTGGAACGGCTTCCTGTTCCCCACCATCCAGACGCTGATCCAGCATCGCAAACACGTGGTGGCGGCGCCGCTTGGCATCCATCGCGTCAATACGCTGTATTACAACCGCGCGCTGTTCGCCCAGCTGAAAGTGACTCCGCCGCAGACGTGGGAAGAATTCCAGAACGTCGCGCTCAAGTTCAAGGCCGCCGGCATCATGCCGCTGGCGCAGAGCAGCGAATCCTGGCAGGTGGCCGCGCTATTCGAAAACCTGGTGCTGGCCGAAAGCGGGCCTGAGTTCTACCGCGAGCTGTTCGTGCGCCGCAATCCGGCCGCCGCCGCCGACCGCCGTACCGCCGAAGCGCTGGAGCGGCTGCGCATCGTCAAGGGCTGGATCAGCGGCCAGCTTGATGAGCGTCCCTGGCCGGAAGTGGTGCGCCAGTTCGCTCGTCGTGAAGCCGCGATGATGATCATGGGCGACTGGGCCAAGCCGGAACTGGCCGAACGCGGCATGACGCTGGACGAGGACTACGCCTGCGGCACCGCGCCGGGCACCGCCAAGTACCACTTGTACAGCGTCGACACGCTGACCATGTTCGCCGGCGACTACCGCCACATGGCGTCGCAGGAAAAGATGGCGCGTCTGCTGGTGTCGCCGACGGTGCAGGCGGAATACAACGCGCTAAAGGGCGCCGTGCCGGTGCGGCGCGACGCCGACCCGTCCAAAATGGACAGCTGCGCGCGCGCCTCCTGGACCGCCTTCGCGCAGGGCGCCGCGGTGCAGGCGCCTAGCCTGGTGCACCGCATGGCCACGGACGAAGCCAGTCGCGACGCCATCATCGCCGAAATCCACCGATATTTTCTAGACGACAGGGCCACGCCCGCCGAGGCGCAACGGCGCCTGGGCGCGTTGTTCCGACTGTTTAACCTCAGAAGCCAAGGAGCACCCGGTGCGCAAGATACTGATCGTAGACGATGACCAAAAGACCCGCGTCCTGCTCAAGACCTACCTGGAGAAAAACCAGTACGAAGTAATCCTGTCGCATAACGGCGAGAGCTTCCTGGCCGAGCTGCATACCCACTCCGAGCAGCTGTCGCTGGTGATCCTGGATGTGATGCTGCCCGATACCGACGGCTTCGCGCTGTGCAAACAGGTGCGCCAGCGATCGAATGTCCCCATCATCATGCTGACGGCCAGCTCCGACGAGACCGACCGCATCGTCGGCCTGGAGCTGGGCGCGGACGACTACATCGCCAAGCCATACAGCCCGCGCGAACTGCTGGCCCGCATCAAGGCCATCCTGCGCCGCACCGCGCTGGAGACGCCGTCGGCGCGCTACTACCGCTTCGTCGGTTTCACGCTGGACCTGATGGAGCGCAAGGTGCTCGATAGCGCCGGCGCAGTCGTCGCGCTGACGGGGCTGGACTTCCAGCTGCTGAAGTACTTTGTCGAACACCCGGGCGTGATCCTGGACCGCAGCGTGTTGTGCGAGGAAACCCGGGGCCGCGACGCCGGCCCGCTGGACCGTTCGCTCGACGTGCAGATCAGCCGCTTGCGCCTGCGCCTCAACGACGACGGCAAGCAGCCTGCCTTGATCAAGACCGTGCGCGGCGCCGGCTACGTGTTCTCTGCCGATGTCAGCGTCTCGCATGCTTAAGCGTGCATCGAATCGGATGCTGGAAAGGCTGGGCAGGATCTGGCCGCAGTCGCTGCTGGGACGATTGATGCTGGTGATGGCGGCCGGGCTGCTGGTGACGCAGCTGGCCGCCAGCGTGATCTGGGCCAGCCAGCTGCGCGCCAAGGCGCAGGTGGAGGCGCAGTCGGCGTCGCAGTACATGGCGCATGGCGCATCCGGCGCGATCCGCTTCTTCCGCAGCCTGCCGGCGAATTACCGTTTGCTGCTAATCCAGCAGTTGCGCGAGATGGGCGGCACGCGCTTCTTCGTCAATCTCAATCACGCCTATGTGCCGGTCCAGCAGATCGTCGAACATCCGCTGGCCAGCAACGTGCTGGCGACGGTGGGCGCCACCTTGAAAAGCGACCTGCCGCATTCGCCCAGCTTCCGCCTGGCCTTCGCCTGGCCGGACCAGCTGGTGGTGTCGGAAGACGGTGTCCGCTTGAGCGACCTGCCGGACGCCTGGGTCCAGCACATCCTGCTGATCCAGCCGGACCCCGCGCCGATACTGGTGATACAGACCGAGATCGAGCCTGGCAACTGGCTGTACATGGCGGCGCTGATGCCCAATCCGTACTTCTTGAGCAGTAACGATCCGCTGGCGTGGGACCGCCTGGCGCTGCAAGGCTTGTCGCTGGCCGTGGTGCTGCTGCTTTGCCTGCTGGTGGTGCGCTGGATCACGCGGCCGCTGGCCGCCTTGTCCGATGCCGCCGCCGCGTTCGGCCAAGGCCAGGACGACCGCGCGCCGCCGCTGCCGGAGACGGGCAGCCGTGAATTCATCAACACCGCGCGCGCCTTCAGCGCCATGCGCGAGCGCATCCAGCGCTACATCGAGGATCGTGAGCGCTTGTTCATCTCGATCTCGCACGACCTGCGCACGCCGATCACGCGCCTCAAGCTGCGTTCCGAACTGCTGGACGACGAAGCGCTGCGCAACGAGTTCGAAGAAGACCTCGATGAACTGGACATGATGGTCAAAGGCGCGCTGCAATGCGTGAAGGACAGCGACATCCACGAGAACCCGGCCGAGGTCAAGCTCGACGCGCTGCTGGGACGCCTGGTGCGCAGTGCGCGGCTGGCGGGGCACGAGGTGGGCTATCGCGACAGCGGCGTCACCGTGCGCGCCAAGCCGCTGGCCTTGAAGCGCGCCATCGGCAACCTGCTGGACAACGCCTTGTATTACGGCGACCGCGCCGAGATCAGCGTCAGCAGCGAGCCGGGCGCGGTGGCGATCGCGGTGCGCGACCACGGGCCCGGCGTGCCGGAGGATGCCTTCGCCAGCCTGTTCGATCCTTACGTGCGGCTGGCCCATGGCCGCGAGCAGAACGACGCCGGCATGGGACTGGGGCTGGGCATCGCCCGCAGCGTGATCGAGGCCCACGGCGGCCAGCTGCAGCTGGAAAACCATCCCGAGGGCGGCTTGAACGCCATCATCCGCTTGCCCGCCTGAGCGCCAAAGCAACAGCCGCGCAATACATTTTGTAAGGCTCTGTGAAGTTTTGTTGCAGCGGCGGACGCGACGCCGCACATACCGCGTCTGTACGCGTAAAGAACTGTAAGCATCGTCGGCAATAAGCCAATGGAATCAAGGCATTATCGCCATTCGCAGGGGGCTGGCGATGATGATAACGTCTGCAACAACCCAACACACACTGAAAGTCGACCATCAATGAAGACACAGCATCAACGCTCGCAAGCCATCGACGTGCTGCGCGGCCTGACGGTCGCGCTGATGATCATGGTGAACATGCCGGGTACGCCGGCCACCACCTACGCGCCTTTCCTGCACGCCGAATGGCATGGCCTGACGCTGACCGACCTGGTGTTCCCGACCTTTATGTTCGTGGTCGGCACGGCGCTCAGCTTCACGCTGGAGAAGTACGAGGGCATGGGCGAGGCGGCGGTGCTGAAGAAGATCTTCACCCGCGCCGCGCTGATCTTCCTGTGCGGCTTCCTGATGTACTGGTATCCCTTCTTCAGTACCGAGGGTGGATCGTTGACTGTACTGCCGCTGTCCGGCACCCGCATCTTCGGTGTACTGCAGCGCATCGCGCTGGGCTACTGCGCCGGCTCGCTGATCCTGCATTACTGGAAGGAGAAGGGCGCCATCGTGTTCGCGGTGCTGGCGTTGCTGGGCTACTGGGCGCTGATGTACTGGTTCGGCGACTATACGCTGGCCGGTAACGCGCAGCGCAAGCTGGATTTGCTGGTGCTGGGCGAAGCGCATATGTACCACGGCGAGGGCATCGCCTTCGATCCGGAAGGGATATTGAGCACGCTGCCGTCCATCGTCAACGTGCTGGCCGGTTACTTCGCCGGGCGCCTGGTGCGCCGCCTGGGCGCCAGCTACGAAACCATCGCCAAGCTGACCATGTCCGCCGCTGTACTGGCCGTGCTGGCGCTGTGCTGGAGCAGCGTTTTCCCGTTCAATAAAAAACTGTGGACCAGTTCCTACACGGTGATGACCATCGCCATCGACCTGTTCACGCTGTCGCTGCTGCTGTACGTGATCGACATGCTCGGCAAGCGTGGCTGGACTTACTTCTTCGAAGTCTTCGGCCGCAACACTTTGTTCATCTATCTGTTCAGCGAAGTGGTGGCGTCCACCTTTTTTCTGTTCAAGATCGGCGACCTGAATATCTTCGACTGGATCTACCTGAACCTGTTCCAGCCGTGGGCCGGCGCCCGCAATGGAACGCTGCTGTGGGCTGTGGTGTACATGCTGGGCTGCTGGTCGGTTGGCTACGTGCTGGATCGGAAAAAAATCTACATCAAACTCTGACTGGAGAACCACGCAATGAAAAAATTATTGATATCGACTTGCATCGCAGCGGCGCTGGCCGGGTGCGGCGGCTCGGAACCGACAGCGCAGCAATCGCCACGCGCCATGGCGCGCATGGGCAACCTGGCGGCCGCGCGCAGCGCGACTTCGCCGGAGACGCCGGCCGATGCCGGCAGCGAGCGCGTGGTGCAGGGTGGTGCGCCGGGCAGCAAGGCGCTGGCTAACGGCAAAATGGTGCTGGCCTATTATTCGGGCTATACCAACAACTACAGTTCGCTGACGAAGTACTACGCCAACGTCAACGCGGTGGCCGTCGATTTCTGGAACATCACCAGCGCCGGCGCCGTGGTAGGCAACGGCGATCCGACGCCGACCAACGCCATCACCTTCCTCAAATCGAAGGACATCGCCATCTACGGCTGCATCTCCAACGTGTCGGATACCTCGCCTGATGGCTGGGACCCGGCGGTGTCGCACGCCGTCACCGGCGCCAAGCGCGCGGCGTCGGTGGCCAACCTGGTCAGCTTCGCCAAGACCAACGGTTTCGCCGGCATTAACATCGATTTTGAAGCGGTGGACCAGGCCGACCGCAAGAACCTCAGCGACTTCGCCGGCGCGCTGGCGACGGCACTGCACGCGCAGGGTATGAAGCTGATCATGACGGTGCCGGCCTTTTCCTCCACCGACGAAAACGACATCCACAACCTGGCGTTCGACCTGCAAGCGCTGGGCCAGGTGGCCGACTACGTCCAGGTGATGACCTATGATGAAACCATCCCGTCGTGGGCGGCGGGGCCGGTGGCCGGCTCCGATTGGATGGAAAACGCACTCGACTACGCCACCAGCAAGGCGCCGGCGTCCAAGGTGTTGAACGGCATCCCGGCCTACGGCTATGACTGGATCGGCGAGGGCGACGGCAGCCAGCTGTACTGGCGCAACGTGCCTGCGCTGCTGACGAAGTATGGCCTCACGCCCAAGTACGACAATAACGTCAACGCCATCAGTTTCAACTACACCGCAGCCGGCAAGAAGCACACGGTGTGGAACGAAAACGCCAAGAGCGTGACCCTGAAGACCTCCCTGGTCAGCGCTTACGGCCTGGCCGGCACGTCGATCTACGCCTTTGGCATGGAAGACGCCAGCTTCTGGGCCGCCGTCAACGCCGGCCTGAACAAGTAATTCCCATCGCGCAGCGGCGCTCGCCGCTGCGCTTTCCAGCCCCATCCCCGGTTTTCTGTCGCCCAGTCCCCCATTTGTGCAGTTCGTCGCAATCCGCATGGTCGTCAGGCAAGTGATGGCTATAGTGATCACATACCGAAACGCATACAAGGAGAGCAAAAATGAACATCGCCAAAAACATGGAAGTCATCTTCGTCGCCGCCGCCGTACTGCTGGGCGCTTCCGCCTACGCCAGCGCCGCCGCCCAGGCCGCCGTCGCCCTGCAACCAGCGATCCAGGTCGCCGCCACCCACGCTCCGATGCAAGTTGTCGTCATCAAGGCCAAGCGCCTGAGCGCAGTGGAAAAAGCCAGCCTGTCGTAATTTGACAATTGGTCGTACTGCAAAGATTGCTAGAAAGCTTGGTGCGCTGCTACATTAGCCGTTCGCAGCAACTGAGAACAACACCAGAGGAACCCGATAATGAACAAGCTTTTCCAATTTGGCCTGCTGTTTGCCGCTTTCTGTGCGCTGTTTGGCCGCGCCCAAGCCGCTGACGAGGCTACCGAGAAGCGCACCATTCCGCTCGACGCCCGCGTGGTGCGCGTCAAGCTCGATGGCGTACTCGACCTCAAGCTGCGCCAGGGCGCCACGCCTTCGTTGACGCTCTATGCGGACAAGCGCACCATGGAAAAAGTGACGGCATCGGCCACCGGCGACACGCTGCACCTGGAGACGGAAGGCCGCGGCCTGAAGATCGGCCGCTCCTCCACCCGTGCCGAACTGGTGCTGCCGATGTTGCGGGAAGTGGTGTCGGAGGGCGTGGGCTCGACCGAGATCAGCGGCTTCAGCGGCGACGAACTGGAATTGACGATGGACGGCGCCGGCACGATGAAAGTGGTCTGTGACTACAAGGTCCTGAAGGCCAACCTGGGCGGCGTCGGCAGCATGCACCTGTGGGTCAGCGAGAACGAGAGCGTGGAACTGGACCTGCGCGGCGCCGGCTACATCACCCTCGGCGGCCATAGCAAGCTGTTGAAGGCGACCTTGGGCGGCTTGGGCGGACTGAATGCGCAGCAGTTCCAGGCGGACTCGGTCAACGTCGAGCTCAGCGGCCTGGGCAACGCCACCGTCAACGCCAAGACCAATGCGACATTGAACTTGAGCGGCCTTGGATCGGTCACTGTCTATGGCAAGCCCCTGAACCGCAACGTGAGCGTTGACGGCCTGGGCAAGGTAAGTTGGAAGTAAAACAAACACACCTACGCGACATGAAAAAACTCATACTAGCGATCAGTCTCGCACTAGGCCTGCAACAGGCTGCGATGGCCGGATTCGCCGAAGGCGCTACCGCCTACAACAACAAGAACTACACGGCGGCCTTGAAAGAGATCTCGCCGTTGGCCAAGGCCGGCAACCCGGACGCCCAGCACCTGCTGGGCTTGATGTATTACATGGGCCGCGGCGTCCCGCAAGATTACAAGCAGGCGCTGGAGTGGCATCGCAAGGCCGCGCTGCAAGGCAAGGCCGACGCGCAGTACGTGGTCGGCGCCATGTACTACACCGGCAACGCGGTGATCCAGGACCACAAGCAGGCGGTCACCTGGTTCCGCAAGGCCGCCGAGCAGGGCCATCCGGACGCGCAGCAGGCGCTGGGGCTGATGTACCGCTATCACATGGCCGGCATGCCGCAGGATAACGTGATCGCCTACATGCTGTGGAACCTGGCGGCGGCCAACGGTTCGATGAACGCGGCCGAGCAGCGTTCGGCCGTGGTCAAGAGCATGACGCCGGAACAGATCGAGGAGGGGCAGGCGCTGTCGGCGTCCTGGAGGCCGAACACGCCGTTGCCCAAGCAATCGCGTACGGGCGGCGGTTAATCGGCGGCTGTCGTACAATCGCCCTTTCTTCACGAGAGGGCGAGCCATGCGCGCGATTGAAATCACCCATCCCGGCCCCGCCGATGTCCTGAAACTGTGCGAGCGGCCGATGCCGGTCGTCAAAGGCGGCGAGGTGCTGATCAAAGTCCACGCGGCCGGCGTCAACCGCCCCGACGTGTTCCAGCGCATGGGCAACTATGCGCCGCCGGCCGGCGCTTCCGACCTGCCGGGCTTGGAAGTGGCCGGCGAGATCGTCGACGGCGATCTCGACTACACCACCTTCGACATCGGCGACAAGGTCTGCGCGCTGGTGCAGGGCGGCGGCTATGCCGAATACGTGGTCGCGCCGTTGGAGCAAGTGCTGCCTATTCCCAAGGGCTGGAGCATGCTGGAAGCGGCCACCATTCCCGAAAATTATTTCACCGTCTGGAGCAATGTGTTCGACCGCGCCCACCTGGCCGCCGGCGAGACCTTGCTGGTGCAGGGCGGCAGCTCGGGCATCGGCGTGACGGCGATCCAGCTGGCCAGCGCGCTGGGCCACCGCGTGTTCGCCACCGCCGGCAGCGACGACAAGGTGGCCGCCTGCATGCAGCTGGGTGCCGAGCGCGGCATCAACTACAAGACCGAGGATTTCGCCGTCATCGTCAAATCGCTGACCAACGACCGTGGCGCCGACGTCATCCTCGACATGGTGGGCGGCGATTACGTGCCGCGTGAAATCTCCTGCCTGGCCGACGACGGCCGCATCGCGCTGATCGCCACGCTGGGCGGCGGCAAGGCCACGGTGGACCTGGGGCAGGTGCTGCGCCGCCGGTTGACCATCACCGGTTCGACGCTGCGGCCGCGTTCGGCCGCCTTCAAGGGCGCGATCGCCAAGCAACTGCTGGACAAGGTGTGGCCGCTGATGGCAGCCAAAAAGCTCAAGCCGGTGATCTACGAAGTGTTCCCGCTGGAGCAGGCCGCCGCCGCGCATGCGCTGATGGAGACCAGCAATCATGTCGGTAAGATCATGTTGCAGGTGATTTAAACGAAAATCCGTAGCATTTTCACCATTTGCGGGGCTCGGCCGGAGCCCGCTGGTTTGACCGGGCTTCCAGCCTCGCGTTAAAATAGCGGGTTATTGAATTTTAGGCTACTATGCGTCGCAAACTCGTCATCGGCAACTGGAAAATGAACGGCAACCGCGCCGGCAATACGGCACTGTTGTCCGGAATACTGGCCGGCCTGAACGACTTTGGCGCCGATTGCGCCGTGTGCGTGCCGGCCCCATACCTGGCCCAGTGCCAGGCTGAACTGCAAGATAGCCCGCTCGCGTGGGGCGGACAGGATCTGTCGGTCCACGCCAGCGGCGCCTACACGGGGGAAGTCTCGGCCGGCATGCTGGTCGATTTCGGCTCCCGCTACGTGCTGTGCGGCCATTCCGAGCGCCGCGCCTACCACAAGGAAAGCAGCGAACTGGTGGCGCAGAAGACCGTCGCGGCGCTGGCCGCCGGCCTGACGCCGGTAGTCTGCGTGGGTGAAACGCTGGAACAGCGCGAAGCAGGAGAGACTGAAGCGGTCATCTGCGGACAGCTGCAGGCGGTGCTGGATGTGATAGTCGCCGACGACCTGGTCAGGATCGTGGTCGCTTACGAGCCGGTCTGGGCTATCGGCACCGGCAAGACGGCGACGCCGCAAATCGCCCAGGACGCGCACGCTTTCCTGCGCGCGCGCATGGCACAAAAGAATGCGCCGGTCGCGGCCGGCGTGCAGATCCTGTACGGCGGCAGCATGAAGCCGGACAATGCAAAAGAATTGATGGCCCAGCCGGACATCGACGGCGGCCTGATAGGCGGCGCCGCATTAAAGGCGGCGGATTTCCTCGGGATTATCCAAGCCGTGTAGTGCATAAACTTAGCTGTAGAAACAAAACGATACAAATCTCTTATTTTTGAATGGAATAACATGAACTCCTTGTTCAATCTGGTTATCGTAGTGCAGGTCATTTCCGCAATTAGCATTATTGGCCTGGTATTGCTGCAGCATGGTAAGGGTGCCGATATGGGCGCGGCCTTCGGTTCGGGCGCTTCGGGCAGCCTGTTCGGCGCGACCGGTTCGTCGAACTTCATGTCCAAGTCGACCGGCGTTGCCGCCGCGATCTTCTTCAGCGCCACCTTGGCCCTGTCCTACATCTCGACCCAGCACGGCAGCGGCGCTGTCAGCGGCGGCGTGATGGACAAGGCCCTGCCGGCCGCGCCAGCGCCGGTTCCAGCAACCGGCGCGGCAGCCATCCCTACCGCACCAGCGGCACCTGCCGCTGCGCCAGTGGCGCCAGCCGCTCCGGCAGCGACGGGTCCTGCAGCTTCGATCCCAAAGTAATATAATAATGAACTAGTTGTGAAGTTCAGCAGTTCCCTTAGCAACTTTTTAAGTTGTTTGCTCATTGTTTTGGCAGTACATTAGCGTTGCAAGCTAGAAAAACAATTCAGAGTGAAAAGAAGCAAAGATTTATCGTTTTTCTTCTTGTTTTGGCGCAATACGGATTAACAACCGCGTGAAAACACAGTAGAATAGCGGCCTTACGCCGACGTGGTGAAATTGGTAGACACGCTATCTTGAGGGGGTAGTGGCGCAAGCTGTACGAGTTCGAGTCTCGTCGTCGGCACCAGAAATCTAAGGCCAGCAAGGGAGCACCGAAGTGTACCTGAGCTGGCTTTTTTACGAGGATGTGTCGTTCGATCCTGGTCTAAGCAGTTTTACGATTGGGACGAACGTTAAGAGCACCGCAGAGCACCGCAGTGTGTCCTTTTAACCGACCGTTCAATATAAGCTCATCAATCGTGAACCTCGAAAATTATCTCCCCGTCCTGTTGTTCATCCTCGTCGGTCTCGGCGTAGGCATCGCTCCCCAAGTTCTGGGCCACATCCTTGGGCCTAACAAGCCAGATGCGGCCAAGCTCTCCCCGTATGAATGCGGCTTCGAAGCGTTCGAAGACGCGCGCATGAAATTCGACGTGCGTTACTACCTCGTCGCAATCCTCTTTATTTTGTTCGATCTGGAAACGGCATTCTTCTTCCCGTGGGGCGTATCCATGCGCGAACTGGGCTGGAACGGATTCCTGGTGATGATGAGCTTCATCGCTGAATTCGTCGTCGGTTTTTGGTATATCTGGAAGAAAGGTGCCCTTGATTGGGAATAAGCCATGGCTATTGAAGGCGTATTAAACGAAGGTTTCATCACCACCTCGGCCGACAAGCTGATCAACTGGGCGCGTACGGGTTCGATGTTCCCGATGACGTTCGGTCTGGCATGCTGTGCGGTCGAAATGATGCACGTGGGCGCAGCCCGTTACGACATGGACCGCTTCGGCGTGGTGTTCCGTCCATCGCCACGTCAGTCCGACGTGATGATCGTGGCCGGCACGCTGTGCAACAAGATGGCGCCCGCGCTGCGCAAGGTCTACGACCAGATGCCGGAACCGCGCTGGGTCATCTCGATGGGCTCCTGCGCCAACGGCGGCGGCTACTATCACTACTCCTACTCCGTGGTGCGCGGTTGCGACCGCATCGTACCTGTGGACGTCTATGTGCCGGGCTGCCCGCCGACGGCTGAGGCTCTGCTGTACGGCATCATGCAGCTGCAAAACAAGATCAAGCGCACCAATACGATCGCACGCTAACGGGGTCGCTTCAAGAATATGACTACACATTTAGAGCAACTGCAAACCGCCCTCGGCACAGCCCTGGGCGATCGCGTTTCCACGACCGTGGCGTTGGGCGAAATCACGCTGGTCGTGAAAGCCGCCGACTACTACGGCGTGATGCAAACGCTGCGCGACGACCAGTCGCTGGGCTTCGATCAGATGATCGACCTGGCCGGCGTCGATTACCTGAACTACGGTGAAGGCGCCTGGGACGGCCTGCGATTCGCAGTGGTCGTCCATCTGCTGTCCGTCAAGCACAACTGGCGCGTGCGCGTGCGCGCGTTCTGCGCCGACGACGAGATGCCGCTGCTGCCGTCGCTGATCCCGCTGTGGCGCGCCGTCAACTGGTACGAGCGCGAAGCGTTCGACATGTTCGGCATCCTGTTCGAAGGTCACAACGACCTGCGCCGCATCCTGACCGACTACGGTTTCATCGGCCATCCGTTCCGCAAGGACTTCCCGGTATCGGGCTATGTCGAAATGCGTTACGACCCCGAGCAGAAGCGCGTGATCTACCAGCCGGTCACCATCGAGCCGCGTGAAAACGTGCCTCGCGTGATCCGCGAAGAAAACTACGGGAAGTAAAACAATGGCTGAAATTAAGAACTACACCCTGAACTTCGGTCCGCAACACCCGGCCGCGCACGGCGTGCTGCGCCTGGTGCTGGAGCTGGACGGCGAAGTCATCCAGCGTGCCGACCCGCACATCGGCCTGCTGCACCGCGGCACCGAGAAGCTGGCCGAACAGAAGACCTACCTGCAGTCCGTGCCGTATATGGACCGCCTCGACTACGTCTCGATGATGTGCAACGAGCACGCCTACGTGATGGCGATCGAGAAGCTGCTGGGCCTGGAAGTGCCGCTGCGCGCGCAATACATCCGCGTGATGTTCGACGAGATCACCCGCATCCTGAACCACCTGATGTGGCTGGGCGCGCACGCGCTCGACGTCGGCGCCATGGGCCCGTTCCTGTACTGCTTCCGCGACCGCGAAGACCTGTTCGACTGCTACGAAGCGGTGTCGGGCGCGCGCATGCACGCGGCCTACTACCGTCCGGGCGGCGTCTATCGCGACCTGCCGGACGCGATGCCGCAGCACAAGCCATCGATCATCCGCTCGGCCAAGGCCGTCGCCGGCCTGAACGAACACCGCCAGGGTTCGCTGCTGGACTTCATCGAAGCGTTCACCGGCCGTTTCCCGACCTATGTCGACGAATACGAAACGCTGTTGACCGACAACCGTATCTGGAAGCAACGGACCGTCGGCATCGGCGTGGTCGCCCCGGAAGATGCGCTGGCGATGGGCTTCACCGGCGCCATGCTGCGCGGTTCGGGCATCGAATGGGATCTGCGCAAGCACCAGCCGTACGAAGTGTACGACCTGATGGACTTCGACGTGCCGATCGGCACCAACGGCGACTGCTACGACCGCTACCTGGTGCGCGTGGAAGAACTGCGCCAGTCGAACAAGATCATCAAGCAGTGCGTGGAATGGCTGCGCAACAATCCGGGTCCGGTCATGACCGACAACCGCAAGGTGGCGCCTCCGGGCCGCGTCGACATGAAGACCAATATGGAATCGCTGATTCACCACTTCAAGCTGTTCACCGAGGGCTTCCACGTGCCGCCGGGCGAAGCGTACAGCGCGGTGGAGCATCCGAAGGGCGAGTTCGGCATCTATCTGATTTCCGATGGCGCCAACAAGCCATACCGCATGAAGCTGCGCGCTCCCGATTACGCGCACTTGCAATCGCTGGATGAAATGGCGCGCGGCCACATGATTGCCGACGCCGTGACCATCATCGGTACGCAAGATATCGTGTTCGGCAGTATCGACCGCTAAGGAAAAAGTATGTTGTTATCAGAGCAGTGCTACAAAAAAATCGACCGCGAGTTGGCCAAGTATCCGGCCGACCAGCGTCAGTCGGCCGTGATGGCCTCGCTGGCCCACGCCCAGGTTGAACTGGGTTGGATCTCGTCGGACGTGATGGCCGAGTTGGCCGACTACATCCGCATGCCGGCCATCGCCGTGCAGGAAGTCGCGACTTTCTACAATATGTACAACCTGAAGCCGGTCGGCAAGCACAAGATTTCGGTGTGCACCAACCTGCCATGCGCCTTGTCGGGCGGCGTGCGCGCCGCCAACCACCTGAAGGAAAAGCTGGGCATCGACTTCCGTGGCACCACGGACGACGGCGCCTTCACGCTGGTGGAAGGCGAGTGCATGGGCGCTTGCGGCGACGCGCCGGTGATGCTGGTGAACGATCAGCGCATGTGCAGCTTCATGTCCAACGACAAGATTGACACCCTGGTGGAGGAGTTGAAGAAATGACGTCACTCCACAATCGTCACATCGACCCAGTCATTCTCGCCGGCCTGGACGGCAAGAACTGGCACCTGGAAGATTACGTCAAGCGCGGTGGCTACAGCGCCCTGCGCAAGATCCTCGAAGAGAAGATCACCCCGGAACAAATCATCGCCGACCTGAAAGCGTCGTCGTTGCGCGGCCGTGGCGGCGCCGGTTTCCCTACCGGCCTGAAGTGGAGCTTCATGCCACGCCAGTTCCCGGGCCAGAAGTACCTGGTATGCAACTCAGATGAGGGCGAGCCGGGCACTTTCAAGGACCGCGACATCATGCGCTACAACCCGCATGCGCTGATCGAGGGCATGGCCATTGGCGCTTACGCCATGGGCATCACCGTGGGCTACAACTACATCCACGGCGAGATCTTCGAGGTCTACACCCAGTTTGAAGATGCGCTGGAAGAGGCGCGCGCCGCCGGCTTCCTGGGCGACAAGATCATGGGCAGCGAGTTCAGCTTCCAGCTGCACGCGCACCATGGCTATGGCGCCTACATCTGCGGCGAGGAAACCGCGCTGCTGGAATCGCTGGAGGGCAAAAAAGGCCAGCCGCGCTTCAAGCCGCCTTTCCCAGCGTCGTTCGGCCTGTACGGCAAGCCGACCACCATCAACAACACCGAGACGTTCGCGGCGGTTCCGTTCATCCTGAACATGGGTCCTGAAAAGTACCTGGGCATGGGACGTCCGAACAACGGCGGCTCGAAGATCTTCTCGATCTCGGGCGACGTTGAACTGCCGGGCAACTACGAGGTCCCGCTGGGCACCCCGTTCGCCAAACTGCTGGAACTGGCTGGCGGCATGCGCGGCGGCAAAAAGATCAAGGCTGTGATCCCCGGCGGCTCGTCCGCTCCGGTGATCCGCGGCGAACTGATGATGAACACCGACCTGGACTACGACTCGATCGCCAAAGCTGGCTCGATGCTCGGTTCGGGCGCCGTCATCGTCATGGATGAAACGCGTTGCATGGTCAAGGCAATGGAGCGTCTGGCTTACTTCTACTTTGAAGAGTCGTGCGGCCAGTGCACCCCATGCCGCGAAGGCACGGGTTGGATGTACCGCATGATTCACCGCATCGAAAACGGCCAGGGACGTCCTTCGGACCTGGACGTGCTGAACTCGATCTGCGACAACATCCAGGGCCGCACCATTTGCGCGCTGGGCGATGCCGCGGCGATGCCGATGCGCGCGTTCATCAAGCAATTCCGCGAAGAATTTGAATATCACGTCGAGCACAAGCATTGCTTAGTGCCCGCTTACATCTAAGCTGCGTCAGGTAACGATCACCATGGTTGAAATCGAAATAGACGGCAAAAAAGTCGAAGTCCCTGCTGGTAGCATGGTGATGGACGCCGCCAACAAATTGGGAACCTACATTCCGCACTTCTGCTATCACAAGAAATTGTCGATCGCTGCGAACTGCCGTATGTGCCTCGTCGAAGTGGAAAAGGCCCCCAAGCCTTTGCCAGCATGCGCAACGCCGGTCTCGGCAGGCATGATTGTGCGCTCCGCTTCGGACAAGGCCGTACAGGCACAGAAGTCCGTTATGGAATTCCTGCTGATTAACCACCCGCTGGACTGCCCGATCTGCGATCAGGGCGGCGAGTGCCAGTTGCAAGACTTGGCAGTCGGCTACGGCAAGAGCGAATCGCGCTACGAAGAAGACAAGCGCGTCGTCGTGCCGAAAGATGCCGGCCCGCTGGTCTCCATGCAGGAGATGGCGCGCTGCATCCAGTGCACCCGTTGCGTACGTTTCGGCCAGGAAGTGGCCGGCGTGATGGAACTGGGCATGATCGGCCGCGGCGAACACTCGGAAATCACCGCGTTCGTCGGCCAGACCGTCAACTCTGAGATGTCCGGCAACATGATCGACCTGTGCCCGGTAGGCGCGCTGACGTCGAAGCCGTTCCGCTACAGCGCCCGTTCGTGGGAACTGTCGCGTCGCAAATCGGTCTCGCCGCACGACGGCCTGGGCGCCAACCTGATCGTTCAGGTCAAGGGCGGCAAGGTCAAGCGCGTGCTGCCGCTGGAAAACGACGCCGTCAACGAGTGCTGGATTTCCGACAAGGACCGCTTCTCGTACGAAGGCCTGGAAGCCGCCGACCGTCTGACCCAGCCGATGCTGAAGCAGGGCGGCGAGTGGAAAGAAGTCGACTGGCAGACCGCGCTGGAATACGTCGCGCACGGCCTGAAGAACATCAAGCACGAACACGGCGCCAACGCGCTGGCCGCACTGGCCACGCCGCACTCGACGCTGGAAGAACTGCACCTGCTGCAAAAGCTGACCCGCGCCATGGGCTCGGACAGCGTTGACACGCGCCTGCGTCACAGCGACTTCTCGCTGAGCGATGTGACCCCTTGGCTGGGCATGTCGATCACCGAGTTCGGTCAGCTGAATCGCGCCTTCGTCATCGGCTCGTTCCTGCGCAAGGATCACCCGTTGTTGGCTACCCGTCTGCGCACGGCAGTGAAGGGCGGCGCCAAGCTGTCGATCCTGCACGCAAGCGACGACGACCAGCTGATGAACATCGCGAACAAGATGATCGTGGCTCCGTCGGAGTGGCTGTCGGCACTGTCGCAAGTGGTTGTCGCTGTTGCTAAAGCCAAGGAAGTGGCAGCACCGGCCGGCTTCGAAGGCGTACAAGCTTCCGACGTCGCCAGCGCGATCGCCGCTTCGCTGATCTCTGGCGAGAACAAGGCCGTCTTCCTGGGTAACGCGGCAACGCAGCACCCACAGGCCGCCGCGCTGCACGCCGCAGCACAATGGATCGCCGAACAAACCGGCGCCAAGCTGGGCTACTTGACCGAAGCCGCCAACACCGTCGGCGCTTACATCGTCAACGCCAACGGCGCCAAGGCCCCGGTGTTCTCCGAGCAGAAGCAAGCCTACGTGCTGCTGAACGCCGAGCCTGAGCTGGACGCACACAACCCGCAAGCCGCCGCCGCCGCACTGAAACACGCGGAGATGGTTGTCGTCATGTCGGCTTACAAGCACGGCATGGACTACGCCGACGTATTGCTGCCGGTTTCGCCATTCAGCGAAACCTCGGGCACCTTCGTCAACTGCGAAGGCCGCGCGCAAAGCTTCAATGGCACCGTCAAGCCGCTGCTGGAAACCCGCCCTGCGTGGAAAGTGCTGCGCGTGCTGGGTAACATCCTCGGCCTGTCCGGTTTCGACTACGACACTTCCGAAGCGATCCGCGACGAAGTGCTGGGTGCCGGCGTGACCGATCTGTCGGCCAAGCTGAACAACACCACCAAGCAAGCTGTCGTTGCAGCCTCCGCTGCTTCCACCGGTACGGAACGTATCACCGACGTGCCTATCTACTTCGCCGACGCCGTAGTGCGTCGCGCCGAGTCGCTGCAAAAGATGGCCGACGCGGCTGCGCCTAAAGCGCACCTGTCGACCGCCCTGGCGCAGCAACTGGGTGTCGCCGCCGGCGACAAGGTCAAGGTCACGCAAGGTTCCGGCAGCGCGATCCTGGTCGCCGCTGTTGATGCCAAACTGCCAGCCAACGCAGTCCGTGTCGCCGCCGCTCACGCGTCGACCGCTGCACTGGGCGGCATGTTCGGTTCCATCACCGTTGAAAAAGCAGGGGAGGGTAAATAATGGCTCTGCCTGAATTCGTCAATACCATCAATGCCACCGGCGCGCAAACGCTGGGGCAGTTCTGGCCGCTGGCCTGGGCGCTGATCCGCGTTATCGTCGTGCTGCTGCCGCTGATGGGCCTGGTTGCCTATCTGACGCTGTGGGAACGTAAGTTCATCGGCTGGATCCAGATCCGCGTCGGTCCCAACCGCGTTGGTCCGATGGGCCTGCTGCAGCCGATCGCCGATGCGCTCAAGCTTCTGTTTAAAGAAATCATCACCCCGGCCAAGGCCAACCGCGGCCTGTTCGTGATCGGTCCGATCATGACCATCATGCCGGCGCTGGCCGCATGGGCGGTGGTGCCTTTCGGCGCAGAAGCCGTGCTGGCCAACGTCAACGCCGGCCTGCTGCTGCTGATGGCGATCACCTCGATGGAAGTCTACGGCATCATCATCGCCGGCTGGGCGTCCAACTCGAAGTACTCGTTCATGGGCGCGATGCGCGCCTCGGCCCAGATGATCTCCTACGAAATCCCGATGGGCTTCGTGCTGGTGGTCGTGCTGATGGTGTCCGGTTCGCTGAATTTCGGCGACATCGTCGCCGGACAGCAACGCGGCATGTTCGCCGAACACGGCCTGAACATCCTGTCGTGGAACTGGCTGCCGCTGCTGCCGCTGTTCGTGGTCTACCTGACCTCGGGCCTGGCGGAGTGCAACCGTCACCCGTTCGACGTGGTCGAGGGCGAGTCCGAGATCGTTGCCGGCCACATGGTCGAGTACTCGGGCATGGCCTACGCCATGTTCATGCTGGCCGAATACGCCAACATGATTTTGATCGCGACCCTGGGTTCGATCATGTTCCTGGGCGGCTGGTCCGCACCGTTTGCCTTCCTCGAATTCTGGGGCGGTTTCGGCGGCTTCTTCTGGTTGTTCGCCAAGGCGTTCTTCCTGGTGTCCGTCTTCATCTGGGTGCGCGGTACTTTCCCACGCTACCGTTATGACCAGATCATGCGTCTGGGCTGGAAAGTGTTTATCCCTCTGACGCTGGTGTACCTGGTGTTCGTGGCCGGCTGGATGCAGACATCCTGGAATATCTGGAAGTAAGGACTGGAAAAAATGGAACGTTTAAAAGACTTTATTGGCAGCTTCATGCTGACCGAATTGATCAAAGGGATGGCGCTGACGGGCAAGTATATGTTCTCGCGCAAGATCACCGTGCAGTACCCGGAAGAGAAGACGCCAATGTCGCCACGCTTCCGCGGCCTGCACGCCCTGCGCCGCTATCCGAATGGCGAAGAGCGCTGCATCGCCTGCAAACTGTGCGAAGCAGTGTGCCCGGCGATGGCGATCACCATCGAATCCGAGCAGCGCGACGACGGTTCGCGCCGCACCACGCGTTACGACATTGACCTGACCAAGTGCATCTTCTGCGGTTTCTGCGAAGAGTCGTGCCCGGTTGATTCGATCGTTGAAACGCACGTGCTGGAATACCACGGCGAGAAACGCGGCGATCTGTACTACACGAAAGAGATGCTGCTGGCCGTTGGCGATCGTTACGAAAACGAGATCGCCGCAGCCCGCGCAGCGGACGCTCCTTACCGCTGATAGTTGAACATTCGCCGGCTTCGGCCGGCGTCATCAGCGTGTCGATCAATAATGTACGTCTCTTGGGTTAGTTATGGAATTTAAAACTGCTTTGTTCTACGCCTTCTCAGCCATCATGATATTGGCTGCGACGCGCGTTATCACGGCCCGCAATCCGGTCCACGCCGCACTGTTCCTGGTGCTGGCGTTCTTCTCGGCTGCCGGCATCTGGATGCTGCTGGAGGCTGAGTTCCTCGCCATCGTGCTGGTACTGGTCTATGTAGGCGCCGTCATGGTGCTGTTCCTGTTCGTGGTCATGATGCTCGACATCGACACCGACAAGATGCGAGAAGGCTTCTGGGGCTACCTGCCGCTGGCGTCCTTCGTCGGCGTCATCATCGTGCTGGAAATGGCTGCCGTGCTGTGGCGCTCCTTCCTGTCGTTCGACCAGCAGGCGGTCAACGCCGGCAACATCGGCGGCACCAAGGAACTGGGCATCCTGATCTACACCAAATACATCTACGCCTTTGAAGTCGCCGGCGTCATCCTGCTGGTCGCGATCATCGCCGCCGTGGCGCTGACCCTGCGCAAGCGCAAGGACACCAAACATTTCGACCCTGCGGACGCCGTACGCGTCAAGCGTAACGACCGCCTGAAGATCGTCAAGATCGCGCCGGTGACCACGCGCGGCCAGGACGCTGCCGGGTCGGCAGAAGTTAAGGAGGCACCATGACGTTATCGCTCGCTCACTACCTCGTTCTTGGCGCGACACTGTTCGCGATCTCGATCGTTGGTATTTTCCTGAACCGCAAGAACATCATCGTTCTGCTGATGGCCATCGAATTGATGCTGCTGGCAGTGAACATGAACTTCATCGCGTTCTCGCACTACCTGGGCGATGCGGCCGGGCAGATCTTTGTGTTCTTCATCTTGACCGTGGCGGCTGCTGAATCGGCAATCGGCCTCGCGATCCTGGTGGTGATGTTCCGTAACCTGGACACCATCAACGTTGAAGACCTCGATAGCCTGAAGGGTTGATCCCGTGGCTAAAGTTCAAACCTCGAAAAATAACGATTAAGGTTCATCATGGCGGTTACACTTAACCCTAATCTCCTGCTAGCCGTACCCTTGGCGCCGCTGGCCGGCGCCGCGATTGCGGGCTTGTTAGGAACTCAATTCTTCGGCAATGTCGTAGGTCGCAAGACCTCGCACACCGCGACCATTTTGGGCGTGCTGGTTGCCTTCATTCTGTCGGCGCTGACGCTGAACGACGTGGTCAACGGCGCCTACTACAACGCCACCGTCTACAACTGGATGACCGTGGCCGGCCTGAAGCTGGAAATCGGCTTCCAGATCGACGCGCTGTCGGCGATGATGATGTGCGTGGTGACGTTCGTGTCGCTGATGGTGCACATCTACACCATCGGCTACATGGCCGAAGACGAAGGCTATAACCGCTTCTTCGCCTACATCTCGCTGTTCACGTTCTCGATGCTGATGCTGGTCATGGCGAACAACTTCCTGCAACTGTTCTTCGGTTGGGAAGCAGTGGGCCTGGTTTCCTACCTGCTGATCGGTTTCTGGTACACCCGCCCAACGGCGATCGTGGCCAATATGAAGGCGTTCCTGGTCAACCGCGTCGGCGACTTCGGTTTCATCCTGGGTATCGGCCTGCTGCTGGCCTACGCCGGTTCGATGGACTATCAGGAAGTCTTCGCCAAGAAGGAACAGCTGATGGCGATGACCCTGCCGGGCACCGACTGGGCGCTGCTGACCGTTGCCTGTATCTGCCTGTTCATCGGCGCGATGGGCAAGTCGGCGCAGTTCCCGTTGCACGTCTGGCTGCCTGACTCGATGGAAGGCCCAACCCCGATCTCGGCACTGATCCACGCCGCGACCATGGTTACCGCCGGTATCTTCATGGTGACCCGCATGTCGCCGCTGTTCGAACTGTCGGACACCGCACTGTCGTTCATCCTGGTCATCGGTTCGATCACCGCGCTGTTCATGGGCTTCCTGGGCATCATCCAGAACGACATCAAGCGCGTGGTCGCTTACTCGACCTTGTCGCAGCTGGGCTACATGACCGTGGCACTGGGTTCGTCCGCTTACTCGGTGGCTGTGTTCCACCTGATGACCCACGCATTCTTCAAAGCGCTGCTGTTCCTGGGCGCCGGTTCGGTCATCATCGGCATGCACCACGACCAGGACATTCGCAACATGGGCGGCCTGCGCAAGTACATGCCTATCACCTGGATCACTTCCTTGCTGGGTTCCCTGGCGCTGATCGGCACCCCGTTCTTCTCGGGCTTCTACTCGAAGGATTCGATCATCGAAGCCGTCGCCGCGACCCATATCTGGGGCGCAGGCTTCGCTAACTTCGCCGTGCTGGCTGGCGTGTTCGTGACCGCGTTCTACTCGTTCCGCATGTACTTCCTGGTGTTCCACGGCGAAGAGCGTTTCGGCAAGGCCCATGCGCATGACGACCATCATGCTCCGGCAGCCGCCCACGACGACGGTCACGGTCACGACGATCATGGCCACGACGACGAAGAAGAAGCCCACGGCCACCACGGCCTGGAGCCAGGCCAGAAGCCGCATGAATCGCCATTCGTGGTCTGGTTCCCGCTGGCGATGCTGGCCATTCCTTCGGTCATCATTGGCTACCTGACCATCGGTCCTATGCTGTTCGGCGACTTCTTCAAAGGTGTGATCGCCTTCGGCGAGAACCACCCGGCGATGGAAGAACTGACGCACGAGTTCCACGGCCCGATGGCGATGGCGATCCATTCGCTGACGTCGCTGCCGCTGTGGCTGGCCATCTCCGGTGTCGCATCGGCGTACTACTGCTACATGATCAATCCACGCGTACCGGCCTGGTTCTACGACAAGTTCAAGTTCCTGCACACGCTGCTGGAGAACAAGTACTACATGGACAAGTTCAACGAGGTGGTATTCGCCGGCGGCGCGCGCATGCTGGGCAATGGCCTCTGGAACATCGGCGACAAGACCCTGATCGACGGCTTGCTGGTCAACGGCAGCGCCAAAGTAGTGGCTTGGTTCTCGTCGCTGACCCGCCTGGCGCAGACTGGTTACATCTACCACTATGCGTTCGTCATGATCCTCGGCATTCTGGGGTTCCTGGTCTACTTCCTGCCGTTTTGGCACGCTTAATTAGCTGATACGCAAAGAGATAACGATAACCATGATGCAGTCAATTACATCCTATCCTCCGTTCCTGAGCCTGGCGATCTGGCTCCCGATCCTGTTCGGCCTGATCGTGCTGGCCCTGGGCCGCGACTCCAATGCAGGCCTGGTCCGCGTTGGTTCGCTGATCGCTTCCATCATCAGCTTCGTGGCCACGCTGCCGCTGATCGTCCACTTCAACAACGCCGCCCACGGTATGCAGTTCGTCGAGAAGTCGCCGTGGATCGAGCGCTTCAACATCTATTACTCGCTGGGCATCGACGGCCTGTCGCTGTGGTTCGTGCCGCTGACCGCCTTCATCACCGTGATCGTCGTGATCTCGGCCTGGCAGGTGATCCAGAAGCGCGTCGCGCAGTACATGGGCGCCTTCCTGATCCTGTCCGGTTTGATGATCGGCGTGTTCTGCGCCATGGACGGCCTGCTGTTCTACTTCTTCTTCGAAGCCACGCTGATCCCGATGTACATCATCATCGGTATCTGGGGCGGCGATAACCGCGTGTATGCGTCGTTCAAGTTCTTCCTGTACACCTTCTTCGGTTCGCTGTTGACACTGGTCGCCATCATCTACCTGTACAAGGCATCGGGCGGCAGCTTCGACATCCTGATGTGGCACAAGATCGCCCTGACGATGAAAGAGCAGATCTTCATCTTCATCGCCTTCTTCATGGCCTTCGCCGTCAAGGTGCCGATGTTCCCGGTCCACACCTGGCTGCCGGACGTCCACGTGGAAGCGCCTACCGGCGGTTCCGCCGTGCTGGCCGCGATCATGCTGAAGCTGGGTGCATATGGCTTCCTGCGATTCTCGCTGCCTATCGTGCCGGATGCGTCGCACTACATGGCGCCGTTCGTCATCACCCTGTCGCTGATCGCCGTGATCTACATTGGCCTGGTCGCACTGGTCCAGAAGGACATGAAAAAGCTGGTCGCCTATTCGTCGATCGCGCACATGGGCTTCGTCACCCTGGGCTTCTTCATCTTCAATAACATGGGCATCCAGGGCGCCATCGCGCAAATGATCTCGCACGGCTTCATCTCCGGCGCGATGTTCCTGTGCATCGGTGTACTGTACGACCAGGCGCACTCGCGCCAGATCGCCGACTACGGTGGTGTCGTCAACAAGATGCCGAAGTTCGCCGCGCTGTTCATCTTCTTCTCGATGGCCAACTGCGGTCTGCCAGCGACTTCCGGCTTCGTCGGCGAGTTCATGGTGATCCTGGGCGCCACCCAGTTCAACTTCTGGATCGGCCTGCTGGCCGCGACCGCGCTGATCCTGGGCGCAGCCTACTCGCTGTGGATGGCCAAGCGCGTCATCTTCGGCAAGGTCGCCAACCACCATGTGGCTGAACTGGTCGACCTCAATAACCGCGAATTCCTGATGCTGGGCATTCTGGCTGTCGCCGTGCTGTTCATGGGCCTGTACCCAGCGCCATTCACCGACACGATGCAAACCTCGGTTGCAGACCTGCTGGCGCACGTTGCACACAGCAAGCTGCCTTACTGAAAACGGAAACACATAAATGACTACTCCACTTCCACAAACAGTTATCGACATGGTGCCGGTGTCCGCGGAAATCGCACTGCTGGTCGGCACCTGCGCGATCCTGTTGATCGATATGTTCCTGTCGCAGGGTAAGCGCTCGGTGACCTATGCGCTGTCGCTGCTGACGCTACTGGTCTGCGCCGCCCTGAGCTACCACGACTTCGCGGCCGGCACCACGGTCTACACCTTCAACGGCATGTTCGTGTCCGACCCGATGTCGAACCTGCTCAAGCTGTTCACCTACCTGGCCGTTGGCCTGACGCTGGTCTACTCGCG
Source organism: Duganella sp. GW821-FHT07G03 (assembly GCF_059418605.1). Classification (NCBI taxonomy): domain Bacteria; kingdom Pseudomonadati; phylum Pseudomonadota; class Betaproteobacteria; order Burkholderiales; family Oxalobacteraceae; genus Duganella; species Duganella sp. GW821-FHT07G03. Next base: position 591,580 of record NZ_JBWKQE010000001.1, on the reverse strand, counting down.
TCAATACGCCGATGATCGCGGCATGTTGAGCGGTAACCTGGGCGGCGAGTTCTACGTGCTGGCGCTGTTCGCCACGCTGGGCCAGATGGTCATGATCTCCGGCTCCAACTTTCTGTCCGTGTACCTGGGCGTGGAACTGATGTCGCTGTCGCTGTATGCGCTGGTGGCGATCCGCCGCGACAACCACAAGGCCACCGAAGCCGCGATGAAGTACTTCATCCTGGGCGCGCTGGCATCCGGTTTCCTGTTGTACGGTATCTCGATGCTGTACGGCGCGACCGGCACGCTGGACATCGCCCACGTGGCAACCGCAGTCGCAGCCGGCACCATCAAGCCGACCATCCTGGTCTTCGGCCTGGTGTTCCTGGTCGCCGGCCTGGCGTTCAAGCTGGGTGCTGTACCGTTCCACATGTGGGTGCCGGACGTGTATGAAGGTTCGCCAACCGCAGTGACCCTGCTGCTGGGCGGCGCACCGAAGATCGCCACTTTCGCCATCTGCATCCGCCTGCTGGTGGAAGGCCTGCTGCCGATGGCAGTCGATTGGCAGCAGATGCTGATGGTGCTGGCGGTAATGTCGCTGGCCATTGGTAACCTGACCGCTATCGCTCAGACCAACTTGAAGCGCATGCTGGCTTACTCCACCATCGCGCAAATGGGCTTCGTGCTGCTTGGCCTGCTTGCTGGCGTGGCCGGCACCACCGACCGTACCGGCGCCGCCGCTGCCTACAGCGCCGCGATGTACTACACCATCACCTACGTGCTGACCACCATTGGCAGCTTCGGCGTGTTGATGCTGTTGTCGCGCGCCGGCTTCGAAGCGGAAAACCTGGCCGACTTCAAGGGCCTGAGCAAGCGTAACGGCTGGTTCGCTGTCGTGATGTCGATCCTGTTGTTCTCGCTGGCCGGCGTGCCGCCGATGATGGGCTTTGCCGCCAAGTTCTCGGTGCTGACCGCAGTCCTGGGCACCGGCCAGATCTGGCTGACCGTCGTGGCGGTGATGTTCTCGTTGATCGGCGCGTTCTACTACCTGCGCGTGGTCAAGATGATGTGGTTCGATGAACCGACCGACAACGCACCGATCGTGGTCAAGGGCGACATGAGCTTCGCACTGAGCCTGAACGGCGTCGCCATCATCGCTCTGGGCCTGCTGCCAGGCCCGTTGCTGGCGGCCTGCCTGAAAGCCATCACGCTGACGCTGAACACCTGATGGATGTTTCCGTCGCAAGCTGGTTGGTGATCGCCGCTGCACTGGTGGCCGCCAACCTGCCGTTTTTTAATGACAAAGTATTCGCACTGGTGGCCATCAAGTGGCCCCGCAAGCCGCTGTACGTGCGGCTGGCGGAAATGGCGGTGCTGTACTTTGTCGTTGGCGGCATCGGCTTCGCCCTCGAAGCGCAGATCGGCAACCGCTTCCCGCAGACGTGGGAATTCTACGCAATCGCCGCCTGCATCTTCCTCGTCCTGGGCTTCCCGGGATTCATTGTCCGCTACCTGCGCAAGCGTCACGGCTGATACACTATCGTTCTTCAACGACGTGGAGCAGGCATGGACAAGCATCTCAAAGAAACCCGTATCGACGGTGAACTGGTCTACAACGGCCACTTCCTCAAAGTCCAACGCGACACCATCGCTCTCCCTGACGGCAAACACACCGCGCGCGAATACGTGCTGCACCCTGGCGCCGTGGTGATCCTGCCGCTGCTGGACGACGGCACCGTGCTGATGGAACGCCAGTACCGCTATCCGCTGCATCAGGTGTTCATCGAATTCCCGGCCGGTAAAATCGACCATAACGAGGACCCGCTGGCCAGCGCCAAGCGTGAACTGGAAGAGGAAACCGGCTACACCGCCAGCGAGTGGCAGTTCGTCACCAAGATCCACAACGCCATCGCCTATTCGGACGAGCACCTGGACCTGTACCTGGCGCGCGGCCTCAAGGCCGGCCCGCAGAAGCTGGACGACGGCGAGTTCCTCGAAACCTTCACCGCCACCATCGACGAGCTGCTGCAATGGGTGCGCGAAGGGAAAGTCACCGACGTCAAAACCGTCATCGGCATCTTCTGGCTGGACAAGCTGCGCGCGGGCGACTGGACGCTATGAAGCTCGTCATCCTCCTCTGTCTGGGCCTGCTGGCCAGCGGCACGGCAAGCGCCGACGCGCAGCGCACGCCGTTCCAGATCCGTTGCGAGGATACGATTGCGAAGACGGTGTCGGTGCTGTCGGCCAAGCAGAACGGCTACACCATCAACAACCAGCTGCCATACCGCGCCTTGACCTCGAAGTACGGCAGCATCGATAACAAGATGGTGACGCTCGGCTTGACCGTGACCAAGGGCCAGTACACGGTCGACCTGGGCGGCCAGATTTTGCAGGACCCCGTCAGCGGCTACGAGTGCATCGCGCCGCGCGTGGAATTGAAGCTGAATTATTCGCCGGTGCTGATCTATGTCGGCAACGAGTTCGCGCCCGGCAGTTGCGCGTACACGGCGATCCTCGAACACGAGCAGCGTCATATGCAGGCGTATATGGAAAACCTGGCGCGCGTGGAGCAGGTTGTGCGCGACGCCTTGAACAAGCGCTTCGAAGCCAAGCCGCTGTACGCGCCGTCCGGCACCGCGATGTCGGCGCTGGAGCACGAGATCAACGGCAGCTGGTTCCCGTTCATCCGGGATGAATTTGACAAGGGCAAGGCGAAGCAGGCGGAGATCGACTCGCCGGACGAATACGCCCGTCTGGGCAAGGTCTGCGACGGCGAGATCGGCGCCATCCTGCTGCGCCGCCATAAATAATTGAACACGATGACTGCATCCAAACACACACCGCGCTACTTTGCGCTGCTGCCCGCCGCCGGCGTCGGCGCGCGCATGGCGGCGGACGGACCAAAACAATACCTGATGGTAGGCGGCAAGCCGATGCTGCGCCACGCGGTGGACGCCTTCCGCGCCAGCGACCTGGTGGGGCACACCTACGTGGTGGTCAGCGCGGCCGACGGCCAGATCGACGGCGTGCTGCCGGCGGACCTGGACGGCGTGACGGTGCTGCGCTGCGGCGGCGCCACTCGCATGGACACGGTGCTCAACGCGCTGCGCGAGCTGCAAGGCGTGGTCGCCGACGGCGACATGATCATGGTGCACGACGCCGCGCGTCCCGGCCTGACGCCGGCCCTGATCGCCAAGCTGATAGACGGCGTGGGCGACGATGCCGCAGGCGGCCTGCTGGCGCTGCCGGTGGTGGACACGGTCAAGCGCGCGACCGGCGTTGTGCCGGTGGCCGCGACCACGGTGTCGCGCAACGGCCTGTGGCTGGCGCAGACGCCGCAGATGTTCAGCTACGAGTTGCTGCTGCGCGCCCTGGGCAGCGTGCCGGACGCCAACGCCATCACCGACGACGCCAGCGCCGTCGAGATGCTGGGCCTGTCGCCGCGGCTGATCGAGGGCCATCCACGTAATTTGAAAGTCACGCTGCCGGCCGACATCCGCATCGCGGAAATGTATCTGGCCGCCGGTGAATAACACAGGATAGAAAAATGACCAAACTCCCATTCCGCATCGGCCAGGGCTACGATTGCCACGCATTGGTGGAAGGCCGCAAGCTGATTATCGGCGGCGTCGACATCCCGCACCATGTGGGCCTGCTGGGCCACTCGGACGCCGACGTGCTGCTGCACGCGATCACCGATTCGATATTGGGCGCCGCGGCGCTGGGCGACATCGGCAAGCACTTTCCGGATACCGATCCGCAGTTCAAGGGCGCCGATTCGCGCACCTTGCTGAAGGAAGCCGCGCGGCGCGTGGTGGCCACCGGCTACAGCATCGGCAATATCGACGCGACCATCATCGCGCAGCGGCCGAAGATGGCGCCGCACATCGCCAGCATGTGCGCCAACATCGCGGAGGATCTGGGCGTGGCGGTCGGCCAGGTCAACATCAAGGCCAAGACCAACGAGAAGCTGGGTTACCTGGGCAGGGAAGAGGGCATCGCGGCGGAATCCATCGCCTTGCTGATTGCTTCGTAAAACAAGGTCGCGTCGTTGTCCAGCACACCGATCGCGGTGGTGCGGGAAACCGAGGGGTAGTCGGCCAGAAAATCGTCCATAGGTTTTCCGGCCAGCAGATAGTCGAACATACGCTTGATGGGTACCAAAGTATTCTTGAATACGGGCATGCCGCCCAAGATTTCGGGTTCCATCTGCACCAGCGGCGTGATCGACTTCATATAGGCCAACCACTCCGGGTCGAATGGATCGGTTGGTGATTTTCGCGGTGGAATGATCCTGCCCCTGAATTTATGTACTGGCTCGGTGAAGTATCTTGGATCGTATTCCGGGCCATCTTCATCAATCACGATCTCGTCGTCATAGTTTGGCATTACATTCAACCAGTTATCTGGGTCATCTAAATATTCTGTTTCTTTCTTGTCTCGTTGTTCTTCTAAATGAGATGATTCGTATTTCATCATTTTCCTCCGTGTAGGTGACCACAGCAGCGTTGCTTTGAAAATATCCATACGCGTTATAGCGACGTTCACTATAAACGAACCGAGTATCCTCAATGGTGAGGTGCGCTTCCTCGATCACAGGAGGAGCATCGGTGAAATCCAGGCCGTGCTTGCGCAGGTTGCTCAGGCGCTTGGATTCGTCCCACGTATAGGTTGTCATTTCAGTGTAGTGGCTTGAAGACATCCTTCAAGCAGCACTGGAAAAAATGCCAGGTCGCCAGGACATCGTTTCGATATCCTGGGCCTGGCATTCTCAACCGTCCTTCGATTAGATCAATAGTGCTCCGCCATCGACGACGTGGATCTGGCCGGTTGCGTAGCCGCTACTCATCAGGAACAGGTAGGCGGCGGCGACGTCCTCCGCCGAGCCCACGCGCCCGACCAGCAGCGCCTCGCTGACGTCGGCAAACAATTGCTCGCGCTGCGCTTGCGGCATGTCCGCCCACAGATTCGTCGCGAGCACTCCCGGCGATACCGCGTTGACCCGCAGCGGCGCCAGCTCCACCGCCAGCGCCCGCGTCAACGCCTCCACAGCACCGCACACGCTGGACATCAGCGACCATCCGGTCTGCGGACGCGCCGACGCGATACCGGTCGTGAAGGTAATCGAACCACCAGCCCGGATATGGCGCGCGCCGTATTTGGCCGCCGCCAGCGCACCCCAGTAGCGCAAGTCAAACACCGAGCGCGCCGCCGTCAGGTCGAAGCCGGTCAAGGCGCCGATCGTGAGCGCGTCGCCCGCCGTGTAAACCAGATGATCGAATTCACCGGCGGTGGCGAAGAAGCGCTCGATGGCCCGTTCATCGTGCAGATCCAGCGCGCAGCCCTGCGCCTTGTTGCCGAGGTACTCCAGCGCTTTCTCGACGCGCGAGATCTGGCTCGACACCACCAGCACCTCCGCCTGCTCGCGCAGGGCTTCGCGCGCCACCGCCAGCCCGATGCCCGATGAAGCGCCGAGCACTATCACACGTTGTCCAAGCAAGCGGCCGTTCGTTGCATGCATTATGTTCTCCTTGAATGAGGCGGAAAGTCCGCATGCAAGAATTTTGATGCAAAACCACCGATACTCCGATAGCATGAGACTCATATCATTCATGACAAATCGGCATACATCATGGCGTTCGACGAACGGGTAGTGAATGGCATGCGCGTGCTGGCGGCGATCGTCGATGCCGGCAGTTTCGTGCGCGCGGGCGAGGCGTTGGAGATGTCGCAGTCCGGCGTTAGTCGCGCCATCGCCAAGCTGGAGGCGCGGCTCAACATCCGGCTGTTCGACCGCACCACGCGCAAGGTCTCGCTGACGGACGAGGGCCGCCGCTTCTACGCGCAAATCGGGCCGCTGTTGGCGGGACTGGAAGATGCGGTCGCCTCGGCGGGAGAGGGGGCGGTCGTGGTGCGCGGCCGCCTGCGCGTCAACATCGAGCCGTTGCTGGCTCGGTTGCTGCTCGGCCCCAAACTGGGCGCCTTCCTGAAGCGGCATCCGGAGCTGGACCTGGACCTGGTGGCGCGCGACCAGTTGGGCGACATGGTGGGCGACGGCTTCGACCTGGCGATACGATTCGGCGATCCGCAATCGTCATCCCTGATCGCCCGCAAGCTGATGGACACGCGCGTGCTGACCGTCGCCACGCCGGCCTACCTGCGCCGCCACGGCGTGCCGAAGAAGCCGTCCGATCTCGAAAGCGAGGACCACACCTGCATCCACTTCCGCAACCCGGCGACGGGCCGGCCCTACGATTGGGAGTTCCATCGCGGCGGCAAAACCACGGTGGTCAACCCACGCGGCCAGCTGACGCTGAACGACGCCGGCACCATGGAAAGCGTGCTGCTGGCCGGCTACGGCCTGGCGCAGGTGATCGACCTTGCTGTGGAGCCGCTGCTGCGCTCAGGCGCGCTGACGCCGGTGTTGACGGCATGGCCGGACGAACGTTTTCCGATGTATGCCTACTACCCGTCGCGCTATCATCCGCCGGCGAAAACGCTGGCCTTCCTGGAGTTCGTTACTTCGCTGGTGGGATAGCCGGTATCGATAGACGATCTGCTACCATGGCGCTTTTGACGGTGAAGGATGGACGATGGCGCGTGATATCTACGCTTATCGGCAGGTGGCGGTGCATTCGGTGGAGCGCGCAGGCAGGGTGGAGATCCATCCGGTGCCGGGGCAGGCCTTCTCGCCGGAGCTGCATGTGCAGTGTTCGCGCCGCATGAGCGACGACTACCCGCCCGGCACCTGCTTCCTGCTCGACGCCAAGCTGACCGACCGTCTGGGCGGCACGCCCTATTTGTACGCCTGGCACGGCGATGAAGTCAAAGTGCTGACAGCCAGGGAGACCAAGGCCTTCCTGGCTGAATTCAAACGCGGCCGGATTTGATCAGTGAACGGCGTGCAGCTTGGCTAACGGCTTGCCGTCGTCCCGCGCCCATGCCGCGATGACGGCGGCCATCGCCAGCGCAAACACGCCGCCGACCACCATCGCGCTCGACACGCCCAGATAGTCGACCGACACGCCGCCGACCAGCGCGCCGCTGGCCAGCGAGATCTGTGCAGTGGCGACGAAGACCGCACCGCCGCTTTCCATCGCATCCGGCGCCGCCTTGAACATCCAGGTTTGCACCGAGATCGGCATCATGCCGAAGGCCAGGCCCCAGATCACGATCAACACCGTGGCGCCGGCAGCCGTGGCGCCGAACAGCGGCATCGCCGCGGCGGACAGGCCCATGATCACACCGGTGGCGATCAGCGAGTTCTTCACGCTCCGGGCCACCGCCCAGCCACCGATCAGATTGCCGGCGAAACCAGCCGCGCCGTAAATCAGCAGCAGCACGCTGATGGTCTTGGCGCTCAAGCCGGCGACCTGGCTCAGGAACGGCGTCACATAAGTGTAGGCGGCGAACTGGCCGATGAAGATCAGCAGCGTGGCCAACATGCCGAGCCGCGCCTTCTGCACGCGCAGCAACGCTGGCAACTGGGCGAAGGTCAGGGCGGTCGTGGTCGGCAGCCGTGGCAGCAGCCACATTTGCGCCGCCAGCACCAGCACCGATACTGCACTGGCGGTGAAGAAGGCCATGCGCCAGCCCACCATTTCACCGATCATTGCACCGGCCGGCACGCCGGCCACGGTGCCCAGCGAGATGCCGGCAAAGATGATCGAGGTGGCGCGCGCGGCTGACGCTTCCGGCACCAGCCGGTTGCCCAGCGCGCCGCCGATGGCCCAGAAACCACCGACGCCTATGCCCAGCAGCGCACGGCCGGCCAGCACCAGAGGATAACTATGCGACAGCGCGACGATCAGGTTGGAGGCGATCAGCGTGGCGGTCAAACCCCAGATGACATAACGGCGGTCGGTCTTGCCGACACCGATGGTGACCAGGATGGCGGCAAACGCGGCAACGATGCCGGGGACCGTGACCATCATGCCGGCGATGCCTTCGGTCACGCCCAGTTCTGCGGCGATGGACGGCAGCAGGCCGACCGGCAGGAATTCCGTGGTCACCAGTGCGAATGAGCCGACGGCGACCGAAAGTACGGCCAGCCAGGCGGCGCGGGTGGGTGTGGCAATGGGGGAGGGCGCGTCGCCGGGTAGGACGGCCTGGGCGCTGGTGTGGTTTTGCATGTGAGTTATTCCCTATGAGCTGTAAAAACACTTGAGTTTTTTACTGATCGGTTCATAATGAAGTCCGCACAGAACTTTGTCAATGAATTTTTAACCGATCGGTATGAAAGATATTTCCGCTACAGCTCGCAAGTCCGGCCGCCCGCGCACCTTTGACGCGGAGACGGCGCTGGACAAGGCCATGAAAGTGTTCTGGGAGAAGGGTTACGAAGGCAGTTCGCTGCCGGAGCTGACCGAGGCGATGGGCATGAATCGTCCCAGCCTGTACGCCGTGTTCGGCAACAAGGAAAATCTGTTCCGCATGGCGCTGGAACGCTACGCCGCTTCCCACGATCCGCTGTTCAACGCGGCGCTGGCGCAGCCGACCGCGCGCGCCGTGGTCGAGTATTTTTTGCGCGGCAATGCCGACGCCCAGACCGAGTCCGAGAACCCACACGGTTGCCTGGTGATCAACGGCGCGCTCGCCTGCAGCGACGATGCGTTGCCGATTCGCGACACTTTAATTGAGCGTCGCGCCGCCAGCGAAGCCAAATTGCGCGCGCGGCTGGAACGCGCCAAGGCCGATGGCGACCTGCCGGCCGACAGCTGCTCAGGCCAGATGGCGCGTTATGTGATGACGGTTTCCAATGGGATGGCAGTGCAGGCTGCGGCCGGCGCCACCCGCAGCCAGTTGCAGGAAGTGGTGGATCAGGTGCTGCGCGGATGGCCTTCTTGATGCCGTTGAAATATTGCTTAAAGCATATATTCAGTAACAAAATGAAATTTTAATTGTGTCTTTGAAATTAGTCGGTAGAATAGCGTCATTGAGTCGCCGTTCCCACCTTTTTGAAAGCCACAACATGAAAATGTCCAAACTGATCCTGGCAGCAGCCATCGCCGCAGCAAGCATTTCGGGCGCCGCATCGGCCGCCAACCTGATCCAGAACGGCGACTTTGAAAACGTCACCGGCGTCAATCTGAACAACTACGTCATGGTGGGCGCAGGCTCGGGCGCGATCGCCAACTGGACCGTCGGCGGTGTGTCGGTCGACGTCATCAACAACAGCTACAACTCGATCTCGGGCAGCAGCATCGACATGCTGGGCACGCCAGGTCCGGGCGTACTGTCGCAATCGTTCAATGCCGTCGCCGGCGCAACCTATACGCTGTCGTTCGACCTGACCCACAATCCGTACTCGCACGGCGCTGGCCTGGACGTGTTCGTTGGTGGCAATCACTACTCGTTCGAAGGCAGCACGCCCGTCACCAACTACACCTTCAACTTCACCACCGCCGGCGGTTCGCAAGCGCTGGTGTTCAGCAGCGTCGGTGGCGACGGCTACTCGGGCGCCGTGCTGGACAATGTGTCCGTCACCGCCGCCGTACCTGAGCCGGAAACCTATGCCATGATGCTGGCTGGCCTGGGCCTGGTAGGCTTCATCGCCCGCCGCCGCAAAGCAGCCAAGTAACAGACAGCACATAAAAAAGCCCGCCGGCACTGAGCGCGATGTTAAGCGTGTTCAGGCCGGCGGGCTTTTTTACGTCGATCGTCTAGGGTAAATGAGCCAATGCTAAGTACAAAACAGCAAACACGCAAAAGAGAAAAGGCGACGCCATGATGAATATCACAATCGCGCGCGCGATTGACGAGTAGCGGCTTTCTATTGTCTCTATATTCTTCGAGAGGCGGTATGACCAGAGCGCTGCGGGAAACGCGCATGACAGCGTCAAAACGTATGTAATGCCGTAGCCAATGGCAGCTGCGAAAACCGCTCCCAGTGCATCGTCTCCCTTTGAGCCAGCGTTCATTGCCAAGAAACTGATCACAACAAAAAAAGGAGCGATACCAGCTAGCATTAGCAGGTCGGAGGTAAGTTTTTGAGCGCGCATGTCAGGACTCGGAATTGGTGCGCTTAGGTTTGATGAGTTTTAGTTCAATCCCTGGCTCACCAATTTCCGTCACCCGGTCTGCGCCGCCACTTGGCCCGTAGCCTTGATAGGAGTTTGCCGCACCCCAAGTGTGGGTCAATTCCTTGGGCTGGTTATTCCGCAGATCGTAGAGCGATATCTTCACCCATTCGGTGGGCACTCGTCCCTCGCTTTTCCTTGCGATCTCCTGGGTTTTCTCTTGTGATGCGGGTTCGATTTTCAAACCCAAGGGGAAACCATTGGGTAGTGCAAGTCGATGGATTTCGGAAGGCATGACCTCATAGTGTGCCACCTCAACATCCCCGATTGAGACGACCACGGATTGCGCGTTACATGTCGCGTGTGCAGATTGAAACCATGCCAGCCCGCTGGAGGCCAGAATCACCAGGTACAGGGCGCTTTTCATCGCAAACCTCCTTTTGGACAGAGAGCCGTAGTTTAGCTTCGACAAGCACAGACAAAACTCGCGAAGTGTAACGGCGCCAACGAAAGTGCGGAGCCTCAGTCAGTCAGTCAGTCAGTCAGTCAGTCAGCCTGCCTGCCGCCAGTTCGCCTGCGTTGAAGACCAATTGGTCGGCGGTCGCCAGAGTGACTAGGTTGCTGTAGCGGGTGAGCGCCCTGGCCGACCATGCATACGCAAGCGCCCACACGCGACTCCACAGCAGGCCTGCGGCCAGGGTGCTGGCCAGCACCCGCAGGTATCGTACCAGCACGAAAGGTTCGACGTCGGACTGCCAGGTTATTAGTAGGCGACATCTTCCAGCCGGTAGCGGAATTTTCTGCGCTCCGGTAAATCCCAGCCGGGCTCGCTGTCGGTGTTGCGTGCTGGAGCGCTAACTAACGGCGAGGCCTGCGGCGCTGGCGGCGCGGGCAACGGCGCGACTGCGACTGCGGCAGGGACAGGCATCGTCATAGCAGCCGGCGTTGCAGCAGGCGTCTTTACGGCGGAAGCCAATTCCGCGCGCAGCCTGTTGGCTAGCTTGAAGGTCTTGTCACCCGGTCGACGGATAAATAAATCTTGCCATGCATTGCGCGTCGAGCGCGCGAACGATTGCGCGAACTGGTTCGGCGAGACCGCGCGGCCATTGTGGATGATTTGGTCGCCTTCAACGCACGCGTAATTGTTATTTGAGCAGGGTATTGGTGGGCACCTGCACGGTCATTGTGGTATTCATTCGATTTTCTCCCCTATTTTTTTCGGCTTTCCTGGATTTAGACCGGCAAATCCGGAAATCGTTCAATGCTTGAAAAAATCGGAGAAAGCAGAAGAGAAAATCGGGGCTTTACCACAAGGAGCGTGGCGGCGCACCCCATGTGCATACTCCCACCGGGGTGGTGAGCGCAATGTGCAGCAGGATGGGGGATTCGATGCGCTGCGCTGCATGGCGAGGTAAGCGTAGGCCATAACTTGATTTTGGTCGCTCCAGTTTACTCGTCGCCGTCGTCGTCCTCGGTTTCCGGCGTGCCGTCCTTGACCGCGCGAACGCGGGCCGCGTCGGCGCCGGTCTTCAGCTTGGCGGCGTCGGCCATGAACTGGTCGACGCTGCGATCGGGACTGTGGCGCACTTCCGGCGGCAGCAGCACCGACATGTACAGCTCGTCCGAGGCACGTCCCGTGCTTTGCAGATTGGTCATCAGCATCAGGCCGGCGCCGCCGACCAGCATCACCCAGCAGCTGACGGCGAAGCGTCGCGGATGGTGGGGCTTGATGGTGATCAGGTGGAAGAACAGCATGCCGCAAGCGATCGCCAGCGTGACCAGGTTGCCGTAGCGGGTGAACGCCTCGGCCGACCACGCATACGCCAGCGCCGCGCCGCCAACCCGCCATACGCCCAGCACCGCCAGGCCGCTGCCGAGGATGAACAAGTGCCGGCCCAGCCGCGCGTGGCTGCCGAACAAACGGTTGGCCAGCGCCCACACGCCGCTCCACAGCAGGCCCGCGGCCAGGCTGCTTGCCAGCACCAGCAGGTAGCGTATCAACGCGAACGGTTCGACATCGGACAGCCAGGTTTCCGCGCAGGTGAAGATGGTGATCAGCGCCAGGCCAATGGCGGCCGGCGCCGCGCCTTCCCAGCCGTGCATGGTGGTGTCGGCCAGTTCGTCGGCGACCGGGAAGTCGGCCGCGCGCACCCGCAGCCGCGTGTGGCCCAGGCGCACCATGGTGTCGCCGGCCAGCACCACGCTGGTCTGGCGCTTGCCGTTCAGGTAAGTGCCGTTCTTGCTGCCCAGGTCGCGCAGCACCAGTTCGCCTTCCTCGTTGGCGTCGACCACGGCGTGGGCGGCGGCGCTGTGGGCGTCGTCGAGGATGACATCGTTGTCGTAGCTGCGGCCGAGGCGGATCGGCAGCCTGGCTACTTTGTGACGGTGCAGCACGTCGCCGTTGCGGGCCAGGATTTCGATGAAGTAGGGGGGCTTCATTGCTTGCCTCCCTTGGCTGGAACGGCCGCCACGGCGGGCTTCTTGGCCACCGGCGCCAGGCCCAGCGATTCGATGAATACGCGCGACAGGCGCAGGCCGTTTTCATACGAGACGCCGCGCGCGTCGAGCCGGCTTTGCAGACTCATCAAGCCGTGGTCGGTGCTGGCGGTCAGCAACGCGAAGTCGTACAGGCCGGCGAACTTGCGGTAGGCGCGCACGCACAGCACGGCGCGCAGCGGCAGGTCCTTGTTCTTGACGAAGTCCTCGGTGCATTGCGGGCCGGTCAGGCGGGTGTCCTTGTGCGTGCCGAAATTCTCGTTCTTGAACGAGGCGCTGGCCAGTTGCGCGAAGCGCAGCTGGTCCAGGCCGGTGCTGCGCAGGTACTGGTGGCGGATGCTCAGCTGGCCTGTTTGCAGCGAGCCGCTGACGAAGATCGCCGACTCCATCGCGCAGCTGGCGTCGTCCACCGTGAACGGCTTGTCGGCCTTGACGTTGGAGCGGCCCCAGCAGCGCATCTGCTCGGACTCGCGCACCGGCACTTGATACGGGCCCATCGGCTTCAGGCTCAGCGGGCTGGCCAGCAGCTGGTCGACCATGGCGCGCTGATGGTTCAGCAACTGGGCGGCGACCACGGCGGTGAAGTCGGTGGGCGTTTTCTTTTGCTGCTCCACCCGCTTGAGCAGGTCCTGCGCGTAGCGGGCCGGCACCAGGAAGCTGACCAGTTCGCCATCGAGGCGCTTGGAGACATTGACGCCGGCCACCGCGCCATCCACCGTCACGCTGGGGCCGCCGCTCATGCCGGCGTTGATCGGGCCGGTGAACATCAGCTGGTCGTAGAAGCTGCGCGCGATCACGCCGTTGTAGGCGCCCTCGGAAATGGCGAAGCCCAGGTCGAGCGGATTGCCCAGCGAGTACAGGTACTGGCCCTGCGTCAGCTTGGCCAGCTGCTCGGGGATCTTGAAGAAGCCGGTGCCGTTGCGGCTCACGCGCAGCACGGCCAGGTCGTGCAGCACGTCCACCGCCAGCAGTTCGACGTTGCCGCGCTGGCCGCTGGTGTCCACCCATTCGCCGACGTAGGTGTCGGGATCGAGCGCGAACTGCGAGACCACGTGGTAGTTGGTGACCACCAGGTTGCTGGTGCCGATCAAAAAGCCGGAGCCGACCGACGATTGCGTGCGACCGCTCTTGAGCAGCGAGCGCACTTGCAGGATGTCGTTCTTGGCGGAACCGTAGAGATGCTGGGCCGCGCTGGAGGGCGGCGGCAGCGGGGCGGCGTCGGCGTTGTCGGCGGCGGGCGCCGAGGCCTTGGCGGAGGATTGCGCGGCGGCCAGTTGCGGCGGCGCGGCCGGCGCGTTCGCGGCCTGTGCCGCCAGCGTGGCGGCGTTGGCCCAGGTCAGGGCGATGGCAACGGCAAGCTCGTTAAATTTCATGCAGTCCTTAAAGTTCAACCTTTAAAAATCAAGCTTACAGCGCGCCATCCTCCACCGGCGCCGGGGTCAGCGGCGTCATCATGTGGCCCAGCTTGGCTGCCTTGGTGTTCAGGTAGTGCTGGTTAAAGGCGTTGCGGTTGACCAGCAGCGGAACGCGCTCGGCCACCTCGATGCCCAGTTTGGTCATGGCATCGATCTTACGCGGATTATTGGTCATCAGGCGTAAGCTTTTGACCCCGAATTGCGCCAGCATCGGCTGCACCAGGCCATAGGTGCGCTGGTCCGGCTTGAAGCCCAGTTGCTCGTTGGCCTGCACCGTGTCGGCGCCGGCTTCCTGCAGGCGGTAGGCGCGGATCTTGTTGATCAGGCCGATGCCGCGGCCTTCCTGGCGCAGGTACAGCAGCACGCCGCGGCCCTCGGCGGCGATCTTCTTGAGCGCGCCTTCGAGCTGGGCGCCGCAGTCGCAGCGCTGGGAGAACAGCACGTCGCCGGTCAGGCACTCGGAATGCACGCGCGCCAGCACCGGCTCGCCGTTGCCGATGTCGCCCAGCACCATCGCCAGGTGTTCCTTGCCGGTGGCCTTTTCGACAAAGGCGTGCAGCGTGAACTGGGCCCAAGGGGTCGGCAGGGCGCAGGAAGTCATGTAATCCAGTTCGTCTGTTGCCGGGGTTGCTGCGCTCTGCGACATAGCTATGCTCTTCAATTGATTGATATTCAAGGTAAAAAAGGCGCGCCGGGCTGTTCGAACAGACCCGGCGCGCCCTTCATGATACCAAAACTGGCGGAAAGTTTTTTTAGGCCGTCCTCTACCCCTTATGCGGGCAGGTCGAAGACCAATATTTCCGCCGCTTTGGCATCCTGCAAGGTCACCAGCGTTTCCCCGGTGATTTTCAGCGCATCGCCGCCCTTGAGCGCCGTACCGTTGACCGTCACCTCGCCGCGGATCACGTGGACATAGGACTGGCGCCCCTTGGCCAGCTCATGTTTCAGGCTGTCGCCTGCCGTCATGATGGTGGCGTAGATCGCCGCATCCTGGTGGATCAGCACCGAGCCGTTGCGGCCGTCGCTGGAGGCGATCAGGCGCAGCTGGCCCAGCTTGCTCTCCGGCGTGAAGTGCTTCTCCTCGTAGCTCGGTGGAATGCCGGTCTGGTTGGGCTGGATCCAGATTTGCAGGAAATGCGCCGTTTCCTTCGGCGAGTGGTTAAACTCGCTGTGACGCACGCCATTGCCGGCGCTCATGCGCTGGACGTCGCCGTAATGCAGCACCGAACCGGTGCCCATGCTGTCCTTGTGCTCCAGCGCGCCGCTGAGCACGTAGGAGATGATTTCCATGTCGCGGTGGCCGTGGGTGCCGAACCCCTGGCCGCCCTGGACCTGGTCTTCGTTGATGACCAGCAGCGGGCCGAAACCGGTGTGTTTCGGATCGTGATAGCTGCCGAACGAGAAGGTGTGGCGCGATTGCAGCCAGCCGTGGTTGGCGACGCCGCGTTCTTCACTTTTACGAATTTGCAACATGGTGGGGCTCCGTTTCTTGTAAGTTAATGTGCGATAATTTTGAAAGCTGTTTTCTGATCGCTGCATCCATGAATCACAGTATAAACGGGTGTTTCGGAATAAAAAAACGGAAAATTTACCACTTTACTATCGAAAAAATCGAATGCTCAGACTCAGCCTCGAAGCCCTGCAAATCGTCGACGCCATCGACCGCCGTGGCTCGTTCTCCGCCGCCGGCAAGGAGCTGCACCGCGTGCCCTCGACCATCTCCTACACCGTCGGCAAGCTGGAGGACGACCTCGGCGTGCAGGTGTTCGAGCGCAACGGCCCGCGCGTGGTGCTGACGGCGGCCGGCGTCGAGCTGCTGAAGGAGGGGCGCTACCTGCTCAAGGCGGCGCAGGACCTGGAGCACCGCGTGCGCCGGGTGGCCTCCGGCTGGGAGACCGAGCTGGCGGTCGGCATGGATTCGATGTTCTCGGCCTGCATGTTCCACGACGATATCAAGGCCTTCTACGAGGTCGCCCAGCAGACCCGGCTGCGCATCGTGCAGGAAGCCCTGTCCGGCGCCTGGGAAGCGCTGCTGGACCGCCGTGCCGACCTGCTGGTGGGCGTGGCGGGCGACGGCCCGGCCGGCGGCGGCTACGTCTCCCTGCCGATCGGCAAGATCGGTTTCGTGTTCGCGGTGGCGCCGTCGCATCCGCTGGCGGCGGTGCAGGGCAGGCTGGACCGTGTGCAATTGCAGCAACACCGCGCCGTCAGCGTGGCCGACTCGGCGCGCCAGATGGCGCCGCGCACCGTCGGCCTGCTGCTGGGCCAGGATACGCTGACCGTGCCCGACATGGCCACCAAGTTCCAGTACCAGCTGGCCGGCATGGGCTTCGGCTTCCTGCCGGAGCCGTGCGCGCGCGCCGCCATCGCCGCCGGCCTGCTGGTGGAGAAGGACGTGGAGGAGCCCAAACCGGCCGAAACCTTCTACCTGGCCTGGCGCAGCGGCGAACACGGCGCCGCGCTGCAGTGGTGGCTGGCCCGCATGAAACAGCCGGGGCTGTTCGAACGTTTGGTCGGACATTTGCCGCACCGATTGATATTGCCCGCCACACCAGCATAATGTTGGCCGACGCCAATAATTTCGGAGTACCATAGCAGGATCATCGACCGCTTTCGCTGGACACCTTCAATGACCGCTACGACTGCCATGCCGCCTGTGTTCTTGCATCCTTTGGCCGACCGCAACGGCGTGCCGTCGGCGTTGCTGCTCGATGCCAGTGGCTTGCAAGTTGATATGGTGTCGGCCAGCGTCTTGCAGGAGCTGGCCTCCGGCAGCATGAGTTGCTACTACCGCTTCCGCCCTGGCGCCGGCCAGGCCGACGCCAGGGCGGAGGCTGTCCATCAATTGCTGGACGAGGCCGGCTGGAAGGCGCTGCCGGCCGATAAAGTCCTGCACAGCGACATTCCGCTGGCCGCCGAACTGCCCACCGGCGTCGCGTGGATCGAGGGCGACTGGTTCCTGGCGCCGCCGCCCAAGCCGGTCGGCAGCCAGGCCGCCTCGCGCGCGCTGGCGCTCCAGCTGGTGCAACTGGTCTCGGCCGACGCCGACACCCACGAAATCGAAGCGCTGCTGCGCCAGGACCCGACGCTGTCCTATCACCTGCTGCGGCTGGTGAACTCGCTGGGCATGGGCACCGGCCGCCGCGTCACCAGTTTTTCGCAAGCCATTTTGATCCTGGGCCGCTCGCAGCTGCGCCGCTGGCTCAACCTGATGCTGTTCTCGTCGCGCGAGGCCGACCAGCGCTCGGCCATGCTGCTGGCGCGGGTGTCGGTGCGGGCGCGGGCGATGGAGCTGCTGGCCAAGGCCGCCGGCCACGACAAGCCGCACCAGGAACAGGCTTTCATGGCCGGCATGTTCTCGCTGCTGGGCGTGTTGTTCGGCATGTCGTTGGCCGAGGTGCTGAAGCCGCTGACCATCAGCGAAGCCGTGCAACTGGCGCTGCTGTCGCGTGAAGGCGAGCTGGGCCAGCTGCTCAGCGTGGTCGAAGCCGCCGAACACGACGATGTCGCCGCGCTGACGCTAGGCTTGCAGGCGCTACAGATCGACAACGCCGGCTTCAACCAGGTCCTGGCCGACGCCTACTTGTGGATGCAGGGCGTATCGGCGGGCAAGGCGGGTGCTCCCCATGCATGACGCGATCGAGCGTTGCCTTGCGCTGAGCCGGCAGGCGCGCAGCGAGTCGGGCCAGGCGCTGGCGGCGACGCTGGCCAGGCTCGACGTCGCGCTGGCCGAAGCCGGCCTTGGCTTGCCCGCCAAGGCGGCGGCGCCGGCGGACGCGGAACTGGAACTCGACCTGGCCGGCTACCTGAGCGGCTGGAGCGCCGGCGCCCAGCAGATGTTCGGCTACAGCGCCGCGGAAGCGCTGGGCCAGCACGTGCTGTTCCTGTACGCCGAGGGCGACGACGACGGCAATATCGCCGAGCTGTTCTTCGAGACCGACGGCAACCCCGCCGGCGGCGCCCACACCGAGGTGCGGCGGCGCAAGAAGAACGGCGAACTGATCTGGGTGAAGCTGCACATCCTGCTGCGCCACGACGAGGGCGGCGATCCGGTCGGCATGCTGATCAAGCTCACCAAGGTCAACGAAGCCTTGTCGGAAGAGGACAAGCTCAACCTGCACGCCCGCATCATCGAGGACAGCGACCAGGGCGTGCTGATCACCGACGCCCACGAGCGCATCGTCTCGATCAATTCCTCGTTCACCCGCATCACCGGCTACACGCCGGAAGAATCGATCGGCAAGACGCCCGACCTGCTGCGCTCCGGCGTGCACGACGCCGACTTCCGCGCCAAGGTGCGCTCGGCCATGCAGGGCCAGGGCCCGTGGCGCGGCGAGATCATCGGCAAACGCAAGAACGGCGAGCTGTTCCCGCAGTCGGTGACCATCAGCGTGGTGCGCGACGAGCAGGGCAAGATCAGCCACACCTTCTCGCTGTTTTCCGACATCAGCGTGCACAAGGACGCCGAGGCGCGCATGCAGCGCATGGCCAACTACGACACGCTGACCGGCCTGCCCAACCTGTGCCTGCTGAACCAGCTGGTCGGCCAGGCGCTGACCGAGACCAAGCGCTCGCAAGAGCACGGCGCCTTGCTGGTGATCGAAATCACCCGCATCGGCGCCATCAGCGACACCTTGGGCCACGACATCGGCAACGGCCTGCTGTGCGAGATCGGCCGCCTGTTCCGGCTGTCGCTGCGCGAGGCCGACGTGCTGGCGCGGCTCGACGGCCACAAGTTCGCGGTCGCGCTGCTGCACGTGGAAAAGCGCGAACACGCGGCCATCGTCGCGCAAAAGCTGCTGGCCGCGCTGGCCGCGCCCATCGTCATCGAGAACCACCGGCTGCAGGTCGGCGCCCACATCGGCATCACCGTCTACACCGAGGACGGCACCGACGTCCCGACCCTGATCCGCTACGCCGACGTGGCGATGAACAAGGCGGCGCAGAATATCGAATCGGCCTTCCTGTTCTACAGCGAGGAGATGAACCAGCGCGCCAAGGAACACCTGCGCATCGAGAGCGAGCTGCGCCAGGCGCTCGGCAACAACGAGCTGATGCTGTACTACCAGCCCAAGGTCAGCTTGCGCAGCGGCCGCATCGTCGGCGCCGAGGCGCTGCTGCGCTGGCGCCATCCGGTGCGCGGGCTGGTGTCGCCGGGCGTGTTCATCCCGGTGGCGGAAGAGACCGGACTGATCCTCGACCTCGGCACCTGGGTGCTGGAGGAAGCCTGCCGCCAGGTGCGCGAGTGGAAGGACGCCAACCTGATCATGCCGCCGATCGCGGTCAACCTGTCGGCGCGCCAGTTCGACAACCAGCTGCCCAAGCGCATCGCGGCGGTGCTCGAGCGGCACGGCGTGCAGCCCGACCAGATCAACCTGGAAATCACCGAGAGCCTGCTGGTGCGCGGCACCGACAATGTGATCGCCATCATGAACGAGCTGGTGGCGATGGGCATGGCGCTGGCGCTGGACGACTTCGGCACCGGCTATTCCAGCCTGGCCTATCTGAAGAAATTCCCGATCAGCACCCTGAAGATCGACCGCTCCTTCGTCATCGGCCTGCCGTATGAAGAAAACGATTGCGCCATCGCGCGCGCCATCGTCACCATGGGGCAGCAGCTGCGCCAGGAGATCGTGGCCGAGGGCGTCGAGACGGCCGAGCAGATGAGCTTCCTGCGCGAGCTGGGCTGCGACCAGCTGCAAGGCTATCTGTTCAGCCAGCCGATTCCGGCGGCCGACTTCGCCGGCATGCTGCGCGAAGGCAAACGCCTGGCCTTCGGCGTGCGCTGAAGTGGGGCCCGATTGGCCTCCTGAAAAATCCCGCGATTGGCATCCCGCCGGCGCGCCGTCCCGATGCACAATACCAACATGATAGATCTCTACTACGCCGCCACCCCCAACGGCTTAAAAATGACCATGTACATGGAAGAGGCCGGTCTCGACTACCGGCTGATCCGTGTGAACATCGGCAAGGGTGAACAGTTTGCGCCGGAGTACCTGCGCATTTCGCCGAACAACAAGATCCCGGCGCTGGTGGACCACGCGCCGGCCGACGGCGGCGCGCCGCTGAGCATGTTCGAGTCCGGCGCCATGCTGCAATACCTGGCCGACAAGAGCGGCTTCGGCCTGCCGCGCGATCCGCGCGCGCGGCTGGAGGCGCTGCAATGGCTGACCTGGCAGGTGTCCGGGCTGGGGCCGATGGCGGGACAGATCGGCCACTTCAACATCTACGCGCCGGAGACCGTGCCTTACGCCATCGACCGCTACACGCGCGAGACCAGCCGCCTGTATGGCGTGCTGGACAAGCAGTTGCAAGGCCGCGACTTCATCGCCGGCGAGTTCTCGATCGCCGACATCGCCTGCTATCCGTGGATCGTGCCGCACGAGGGACACGGACAGAACCTGGCCGATTTTCCCGACCTGCAACGCTGGTTCGAAGCGATGCGCGCGCGGCCGGCCACCGTCAAGGCCTACGCCGGCGTGGAGAACGTCTACGCCCGCAAGGAGCGCAATATGTCGGCCGAAGAGCGCGCCATCCTGTTCGGCCAGGCCCGGCCCGTTTGATACGGATGGGACAAAGCACGAAATCCCGGAAGATGACAGAATAGGGACGGCCATGGTGATTATGGCAACCCACAGCTCATTCACTTCTTTCGGAGACTTCCATGCAAAAACGTACTTTCCTGGTCCGTAGCACCGCGGCGCTGATGTTCGCCGGCCTGGCGCTGGGCGGTTGCACCACCACCACCTCGGCCGGCAAGGCCGATTCGTCTGCCGTGCGCACCGAGATCGAGCAGGGTTCCTACTCGACGCTGGAGCGCCTGTATTCGGAAGTGAAGGGTTCGCGCGAGCTGGTGCGCAAATCGGCCGGCGTGCTGGTGTTCCCGCGCGTGCTGGCGGCCGGCCTGGTGGTGGGCGGCGAATATGGCAAGGGCGTGTTGCGCACCGGCGGCCAGTCGGTCGACTATTACAGCGTGGCCTCGGTGTCGGTCGGCTTTCAGGCCGGGGCGCAATCGAAGGCCGTGGTGCTGCTGTTCATGACCAGGGAAGCGCTGGATAAATTCCGCAACAGCAAAGGCTGGACGGCCGGCGTCGACGGCTCGGTGGCGCTGCTGAAAGTGGGCGCCAACGGCGAGATCGACACCACCACCGCCAACAATCCGGTGCAGGCGCTGGTGCTGACCAACGCCGGCCTGATGGCCAACCTCAACCTCGAAGGCACCAAGATCTCCAAGCTGGAGCTCTGATCCTTCGGTCCGGCGCGGAAAAGGCTATGCCGGCGCGCCGGTTGCGGCTACTCTTACGCTCATCTATCATTCATGAGGAATACCGATGAGCCGTAACATCCTGGACGAAGCCCACATCCACCCAGCCGTGCGCGAGCGCGTCGGCGGCTATCACCGCGACCTGGTGGCCGAGGTACAGGCCGCCGTGGCGGCCAATGCCGTGGTGGTGGTCGGCATGGGCTTGAATCCCTTCCCGCGCAAGGCCCGTAAAATTCTCGACGGCCTCGGCACTCCCTACCAATACCTGAGCTATGGCAGCTACCTGTCCGCATGGCGTCCGCGCACGGCGCTGAAGATGTGGACTGGCTGGCCGAGCTTCCCGATGATCTTCGTGAAAGGCACGCTGATCGGCGGCGCCGACGATCTGCAAAAGCTGGTCGAGCAGGGCGAATTCGCGCGCATGGTGGCCTGATGCAAACGCTGGCGCTGCCGCCCGGCCAGCTCGGCTAGTCGGGAGCGACTTCGTGGAGCTTGTCGGTGAGTTCCTTGAGCGGCGCCGGCACGGCGTCCAGGTGGTAGTGGATGGAGTGCGCCTGCGGGCCCTGGTCCACCTTGAGGTCGTACAAAAAATCCGACGAGCGTGGCGCGGGCTTGAGCAGCTGGTCCGGCAACGTGAAAAAGTCGCAGGCGCTCAGCAGGTGCTCCAGCTCATGCGCCTGATGCGGCGGCAGCAGCGACAGGTCGACCGTGCGCGTCTGCGCGCCGGCCGGGCCGGTAAAGCCTCCGGTGCATCGCAACGATAAACGTGTCATACGATTTCTCCTAAACGACGCCGACCACTTTCCATGCCGCCTGCACCGCGTGCTGCTCGGCCGAATCGGCGCCATACAGCAGCGTGGCCGCCTGCGCGGTGGCTTTGGCCATGTCGGCAAAGCTGGCGTTCGATGTCAGCAGGCCAAGCGCCTTGTACCAGACCGGTCCGGCCTTGTCCCACGAGTTGCCCTTGAGCGCGATGGCGGTCGCGTAGAAAGCATGGTTGGGTATGCCCGAATTGATGTGCACATCGCCGCCGTCCACATATCCTGCCATGGTTTTCGGTTGATCGTCGCCCGACCAGGTGAGTTCCTTGTTGCCCGGATCGGCCATCGAGCGCAGCGCCTTGCCGACGCTGGGCGCCAGGATGCCGGCGCCGATCAGCCAGTCGGCCTGCTCGACGCTCTGCCTGAGCTTCCATTGTTTGACGATGCTGCCAAACACGTCCGAGATCGATTCGTTCAGCGCGCCGCTCTGGTTTTCATAGACCAGGCCGCCGGGCACGGCGTGCTGGGTCACGCCATGGGTCAGTTCGTGCGCGATGACGTCGAGCGCGCCGGTGAAGCCGAGGAACAGTTTGCCGTCGCCGTCGCCGTAGACCATTTGCTGGCCGTTCCAGAAGGCGTTGTTGAACTTGTTCAGGTAGTGGACGGTGGAATCGATGCGCAAGCCCTTGTTGTCGATGGAGTTGCGCTTGAGGACCTCACGATAGAAATCGTAGGTGGCGCCGGCGCCGTCGTAGGCCTGGTTGACGGAGGCGTCCGCCACCGCCAGACCGCCTTCGCTGCGCGCCAGCTTGCCGGGCAGGGTGGATTTGTGGTGGGCGTCGAAGACGGTGCGGCGCTTTTCGCCGACCGAGGCGATGCCGGCCGCGACCGGCGTGACCGAACGCTGGCCCCGCAGGTAGGCCGAGGCTTCGCACTGGTCCAGCAGCAGGCTGCGTTCCGCCGGCGAGGCGGTATCGGCCAGCTTGCGCAGCATATTGGACGGGATGATGAAGCAAGTGCAGCTGTGCGGCTCGGTCGCCATGACGTTCTCCTTCGGAATTGCAACAGTGCCTTCTTTATACACTTGTTTGCTGGGTCGGGACGCCACGATTGCCGGGGCACCGGAGCAGGAAGCGTGGTGGGGCCATGGCTTGACTCAAAGAGGCCCGGTAGGAATAGGTTATGTTGAACAGGTCGTCGTCTCATTTTTTGACTAACCTGTCTACTACCCTAATGCCATGAAACAAAGTGAATTCGTTAGATGGTTGACACTGCGTGGCGCAACTTTTAGAGAAGGCTCCAAGCATTTGAAAGTATATTGCAATGGACGGCAAAGCCATCTTCCACGCCACCCGTCCAAGGAGTTGACGACGGGACTGGTGGAGAGCATCAAGAAGCAGTTAGGTTTAAAGTAGAAATCGAAGAATGGAGGCCATATGAAATTCCCCGCTACTTTTACGTTTGAAGAAGGAAAGATTGTTGTGCGGTTTCGCGACATTCCGGAAGCGATCACTCAAGGTGACAACGAAGCCGATGCTATGGAGATGGCCGAGGACGTGTTGATCTCTTCAATGGACTTCTACTTTGAAGATCAGCGCCCGGTGCCGCTGCCCTCGGTACCCGCTCCAGGAGACCGGCTAGTGCCGTTGCCACCAGGTCTCATGCAGCATATCCTCGCACACAACAAAATGCTGGCTTCCAAAATCGGCACTGCAATGTGAACGAGCCCCACGAGGGATATTGGTTTGCAAAAATGATATTCTTGTGGGATGTGCCATCCTCAAAATATTAATACGTAGCCCGGAGTTCCCGCATGGCCAAATTCAGCATCATCTCGTTTGTGTTGGTTCTATTGATCGGCAACGTTCCTGCACAAGCGGAGACTTGGCAACCATCGTCGGGTCAGGAGCAGGTTCCGATCTGGCCCGGCGCGGTACCTGATGCGATATCCGCGTCGAAGCCGGAGTCGGTCGCGCCGCGCGACGGGCACGGCGGCTGGCTCCAGGTCAGCGATGTGGGCCAGCCGACCATGACGGTGTACTCGCCCAAGGGCCAGAACACCGGGGCGGCGGTCGTGGTCTTTCCAGGCGGCGGGTTCAAGGTGCTGGCCATGGATTTGGAGGGCACTGAAATCTGCCACTGGCTGACGTCGCGCGGCATCACCTGCGTGCTGCTCAAGTACCGCGTCCCCAACGGCAACCACCACTGGGACGAGAAATGCCAATGCCACGTGACGCCCAAGGTTCCACGCGCGTTGCAGGACGCGCAACGGACGATCCGGCTGGTCCGATCCAAGGCCGAGGAACTGCACATCAATCCCGCTAAAATCGGCGTGATCGGCTTCTCGGCAGGCGGCTATCTGGTGGCGCAGACCAGCAACATGGTCGCGCTGACGTACAAGGCCGTCGATGCGATCGACAAGTTCAGCAGCCGCCCCGACTTCGCCATTGCGCTGTATCCAGGCCACCTGTGCCGCGCCGCCGGCAAGTTCGATTCCAGCATCCGCGTCACCAGCCAGGCGCCGCCAACGTTCCTGTTGCAAGCCTGGGACGACCCGGTCGACCCCATCTGCAACAGTACGCTGTACGCGCGGGCGCTGGACCAGGCCGGCGTATCGGCGGAGGTCCATCTGTTTGCCAAGGGCGGGCATGCCTTCGGCCTCAGGGACAAGGACCATCCGGTGTCGTCGTGGCCGTCGCTGGTTGAAAACTGGCTCAAGGATATCGGGATGCTGTAGGCCGGGGCCGTAGCATGTTGGCGACGATCTGTAAAATTGTTTGCCTCGGTAGCATTCGAGGCAACCATCCCAGCATGCGATTTGCTCCGCCGGGAACGATGTGGCTGCGGCCTCGATCCAGCGCCTGCAAGCTGGCGTTGACGACCGTATCGGCGGGCATGCGCGTGCCGACCCCGGCCTCCGCGGCGCCGACCACGTCAAAGAAAGCGGTATCGGTGGCGCCCGGACACACGGCCAGCACGCGCACGCCGCGGGCGCGGTACTCCTGCCACAAGGCTTCCGAAAACGAGAGCACGAAAGCCTTGGTGGCGCCATAGATGGCCATGTAGGGCAGGGGCTGCAAGGCGGCGGTCGATGCCACGTTGATGATTGCGCCTTCCCCCCGGTCCAACATGGCGGGCAATACCGCGTGGCTGAGCTCGACTACGGCTCGGCAATTGAGCGCTATCTCGTCAAGCTGCCGTTCCAGCGACAGCGCATCGAAATGGCCGTGCGTCGCAAAGCCGGCGTTGTTGATCAGGATGTCAGGCCTTAGTTCCAGCGCGCTTGCCCTCGCATGGACGTCGCTGGCGGCGCCGGCCTCGGTCAGGTCGGCAGCCAGAGCGTGAGCCCGGACGCCGTGGCGCTGCGCCAGCTCCCGCGCCAGGACGTTGAGCTTGTCCTCCGACCGCGCTACAAGGAGCAAGTTCGCGCCGCGCGCCGCCAGCGCGTGGGCGTATGCCAGGCCGATTCCGGATGAGGCGCCTGTTACCATGATGGTGGTGTTGCGATAGTTGAGTGGTCGCATGATGAAATGATTTGTTGAGAGAGCATTGACTGTAAAGCGTGGACCAAGGTCCACGGTCAATCACTGTTTTCAACGATAAGAAGGGAAGTGGTAATGCGCATTGGTGAGATTGCATCCCGGGCCGGCGTTTCGCGCGACACGGTCCGGTTCTATGAACGCATGGGCTTGCTCAGCGAGGCCGCCCAGCCGCATTTGAGCAACAACTACAAGGAATATTCGGCGCTGGCGTTGCGGCGTATCGAGCTCATTACGCACGCCAAGGCACTCGGTTTTACGCTGAAAGAGATCGCCGGTGTGATCGGCGCCTGGGAACAGGAAGCGCTGGCGCCAGGCAAAAAACGTCTGCTGATACGCGAAAAAATTCGTGAAGTGGAAAGCAAAGCGCACTCGCTGTCCGTGCTACGCGTTGCGCTGTCAGAAGCGCTGGACAAAGTAGAAAGCGGCTGCAGCGACGAGGACCCGGCGCGGCAGGTGGGGTGACGTGACAGACCGGCGGCTCAGCGCGACCGGCCCCGGCGCAGCGGATCGAGCAGGCTGCGCAGATCGTTGTGGTCGAGCTCGTACATCAGCGCGATCAGGCCGCCCAGTTCGCCGGAGGGAAAGCCTTCGCGCGCGAACCAGCCCAGGTAGTGGCCGGGCAGGTCGGCGATGACGCGGCCTTTGTATTTACCGTAGGGCATTTCACGCGTCAGCAGCAGGGCAAGTTTTTCGGAATTCATCGTCGGGCTACAGTACAATCGGGTTGCTATTTTAACTATCTTAACGCTGACCGAAGAGGACTGTTATGTCATTCAAAGCCGTTTTGCTGCTGTGCGCGCTGGCCGCGCCGATGCTGGCGCAAGCCGATCCACAGCCTATCCCGGCCGCCAAGCGCGCCTACATCGGCGATTGGAGGGGCAAGGACATGGAGCTTAACATCGAAGCCGGCGGCAAGCTGTACTACAAACGCAACCAGCCGGGCAAGAATATCAATCTCAGCATCGATATCATCGACTTCAATGGCGATAATTTTGATGCCGGCGTCGGCATCATCCGCAGCACCTTCGTCGTCTCCCAGCCGCCGCATCTGCAGGACAAAAAGATGAAGATGACTGTCGATGGCGTCGAGTTGACCAAGGTGGAGTGATGATTATTGCCTTGGGATCAAATATCTTTGCTATTTTTGAGTCTTTTTCTCACTAAAAAAAATCCCGATACTGCATGACATCAACTTTTCAGGAGTGAATGTCATGCCTATTGCCTTGCTGGCGCTGACCATCAGCGCTTTTGCCATCGGGACCACCGAGTTTGTCATCGTCGGCCTGCTGCCGACCATCGCCGCCGATCTGGGCGTGAACCTGCCGTCTGCCGGCCTGCTGGTGAGCCTGTATGCGCTGGGCGTGGCCGTCGGCGCGCCGGTGCTGACCGCGCTGACCGGCAAAGTGCCGCGCAAGGCGCTGCTGGTGTCGCTGATGGTGCTGTTCACCCTCGGCAATCTGCTGGCGTGGAAAGCGCCCGGCTATGAATCGCTGGTGATCGCCCGCATCCTGACCGGCCTGGCGCACGGCGTGTTCTTCTCGATCGGCTCGACCATCGCCACCTCGCTGGTGCCCAAGGAGAAGGCCGCCAGCGCGATCGCCATCATGTTCACCGGCCTGACCGTGGCGCTGGTGACCGGCGTGCCGCTGGGCACCTTCATCGGCCAGCACTTCGGCTGGCGCGAGACTTTCCTGGCCGTGTCCGCCTTGGGCGTGCTGGCTTTCGTCGGCAGCCTGCTGTTCGTGCCGTCGACGATCAAGCACAGCAAGCCGGCTTCGCTGCTGCAGCAGGTCAAGGTGCTGGGTGAGCCGCGTCTGCTGCTGGTGTATGCGATCACTGCGCTGGGCTATGGCGGCTCCTTCACCGCCTTCACCTACCTGGCGCCCATCCTGCAAGACGTCACCGGTTTCAGCGCCAATACCGTCGGCCTGGTGATGCTGGTGTACGGCGTCTCCGTCGCGGTGGGCAATATCTGGGGCGGCAGGCTGGCCGACCAGCGCGGCCCGATCGGCGCGCTGAAGATCATCTTCCTCGGCCTGGCCGCCGTGCTGTTCGTGCTGAGCTTTGCCGCGCCGTATAAATGGCTGGTGCTGGCGACTGTGCTGGCGTGGGGCGCCGTGGCCTTCGGTAATGTCGCGGGATTGCAAGTGTACGTGGTGCAGCAGGCCGAACACTTCACGCCGCGCGCCGTCGACGTGGCTTCGGGCCTGAACATCGCCGCCTTCAATGTCGGCATCGCCGGCGGCGCCTGGGGCGGCGGCCTGATCGTCGATCATTTCGGCCTGGTGCATACCGGCTGGGTCGGCGGCCTGGTGGTGCTGGGCGCGTTGGGCTTGACCGTGCTGAGCGGCCGCCTGGACCGTCTGAATCTACGCCCCGCCAGCGTCGGCGGCGAGAAATCGCTGCATGCGGTAGCCCACTAAAAAGAGCACCGGCCGCGCAGCCAGCGCGACCGGTGTATATTGGCGGCGAATTGAATCATTGGATCGCCCCCTCATGTCTGCTGTTTCCCTGTTCTGCCTCGTGTTCGCCTATTTCGCCTTGCTGCTGGCCGTGGC
Source organism: Duganella sp. GW821-FHT07G03 (assembly GCF_059418605.1). NCBI lineage: Bacteria > Pseudomonadati > Pseudomonadota > Betaproteobacteria > Burkholderiales > Oxalobacteraceae > Duganella > Duganella sp. GW821-FHT07G03. Next base: position 563,546 of record NZ_JBWKQE010000001.1, on the reverse strand, counting down.
CTGGCGCACCTCCCGCAACGCCAGCAATGACAGCTTCTTCATCGGTAACAAGCAAAGCAACTGGATGCTGGTCGCGTTCGGCATGGTCGGCACCACGCTGAGCGGCGTCACCTTCATCAGCGTGCCCGGCGCCGTCGGCCGCGACGGCTTCGGCTACCTGCAAGTGATACTCGGCTATGTGCTCGGCTACATCGCTGTCGCCTACATCCTGTTGCCGCTGTACTACCGTCTCAAGCTGACCTCGATCTACAGCTATCTCGACCAGCGGCTGGGCCAGCGCTCCTACCAGAGCGGCGCCGCCTTCTTCATCCTGTCGCGCACCCTGAGCGCCTCGGCGCGGCTGTACCTGGTGGTCAACATCCTGCAAGCGACCATCCTCGACAGCCTGGGCGTGCCGTTCTGGCTGACCACGCTGGTGATCCTGGCCATGATCCTGCTGTACACCTACGAGGGCGGCGTCAAGACCATCGTCTGGACCGACACGCTGCAAACCACCGGCATGCTGCTGGGCCTGGTGATCTGCACCGGATGGCTGCTGGCCCAGCTGGACCTGAGCCTGCCCGCCAGCCTGGCGGCGATGGCGGCGCACGGCCTGACCCACGTCGTCACCAGCTCGGTCGACAGCCCCGCGTATTTCTGGAAGCAGGTGCTGGCCGGCTTCTTCATCGTGCTGGCGATGACCGGCATGGACCAGGAGATCATGCAAAAAAATATCTCGGTGCGGACGCTGCGCGATTCGCAAAAGAACATGCTGCTGCTGACCGTGATCCTGACCGGCGTGCTGCTGCTGTTCATGTTCCTCGGCGGCCTGCTGACCCTGTACGCGCCCACGGTGGGCCTGGCGGCGAGCGGCGACAAGCTGTTCCCGGCCGTGGTGATGCAGCACATGCCGGCCGCCGTGCAGCTGATCTTCTTCATCGGCCTGGTGTCCGCACTGTTCCCCAGCGCGGACGGCGCCATGACCGCGCTGACCTCGACCTTCTGCATCGACATCCTCGGCATGCAGCGCCGCGCCGACCTGCCGGACGCGGCCAAGGTGAGCCTGCGCCACCGCGTCCACCTGGGCTTCTGCGCGCTGTTCCTGTTGCTGGTGCTGCTGTTCAAATGGGTGGACAACGCCAGCATGATCGGCCTTGTGTTGAAGCTGACCGGCTATACCTATGGCCCATTACTCGGCCTGTTCGCCTTCGGCATCCTGACCCGCCGCAGCGTGCGCGACCGCTGGGTGCCGTTGGTGGCGCTGGCCGGCCCGGCCCTGTGCTATGTTATTGATTACAATCAAAAATTGCTGTTCGGCAGCTATCGCCTGGGCCTGGAGTTGCTTATCATGAACGGATTGCTGGTGTTCACCGGGCTGCTGCTGATCTCCAAACCGAGACAGTAACGATGGCATGCAGTATCATTCTTGCAAATTACGCAATCACTTGGAGTACAAATGAGCAGATCCCCGTTTTCCTATATACGCAGCGGCTTCGCCTTTTGCTGGCGCGCGCTGGACACCGGCCGCCGCGCGTTGCTGAACCTGCTGTTCCTGTTGGTGTTGATTATTCTGCTGTACGCCATCTTCGGCGGCGGCGCCAAACCGCTGTCGCCCAAGACCACGCTGGTGCTGAACCTGAAGGGCCAGCTGGTCGAACAGTCCAACAACAACGCGCGCGACGCGCTGCTGACCAGCGTGCGCGGCGGCGAGACCCACAAGATGATGCAGCTGCGCGACGTGCTGTCCGTGCTGGAGACCGCCGCCAAGGACCCTGAGATCACCGGCGCCGTGCTGCTGACCGACGAGATGGAAGGCGGCGGCCAGGCCATGCTGCGCGAAGTGGCGGCCGGCATCGACCGCTTCAAGGCGTCCGGCAAGCCGGTGGTGGCCTGGGGCTCCAGCTACGACCAGCGCCAGTACCTGCTGGCCGCACACGCCAGCGAGGTGTATCTGCACCCGATGGGCATGGTGCTGCTGGAAGGCTTCGGCCGCTATCGCAACTACTACCGCGACGCGCTCGACAAGCTGGGCGTGACGGTCAACCTGCTGCGCGTGGGCACCTACAAGAGCTTCGGCGAGCCCTATATCGCCAACGGCCCGTCGCCTGCGGCGGTCGAGGCTGAGTCCTACCTGAACAACGCGCTGTGGGCTTCCTACACCGGCGACATCGAGAAGGCGCGCAAGCTGCCGCAAGGCCAGGTCATGAAGACCATCAACGACCTGCCGGCGCAAGTGGCCGCCGTCAATGGCGACCTGGCCAAGGTGACCCTGTCGGCCAAGTGGGTCGACGGCTTGAAAACCAAGGACGAAGTGCGCGACATGATGATCAAGCGCGGCGCCCGCGACACCGAAGGCAAGAGCTTCCGCCAGATCAATTTTGAAGACTACCTGGCCCGCGTGCACACCAAGTTCACCGGCGACGCCATCGGCGTGATCGTGGCGCAGGGTGAAATCAGCGACGGCACCGCCGGTCCGGGCGCCATCGGCGGCGATTCCACCTCCAAGCTGATACGCGCCGCGCGCGAGGACGACCATATCAAGGCCGTGGTGCTGCGCGTCGATTCGCCTGGCGGCAGCGCCTTCGCTTCGGAGCTGATCCGCCGCGAGCTGGAACTGACCCGCGCCGCCGGCAAGCCGGTGGTGGTCTCGATGGGCAACGTCGCCGCATCCGGTGGCTACTGGATCTCGATGTCGTCCGACGAAGTGATAGCCGACCCGAACACCATCACCGGCTCGATCGGCGTGTTCGCCATCCTGCCGACCGCCGACAAGGTGATCGACAAGCTGGGCATCCACACCGCCGGCCAGCCGACCACCTGGCTGGGCGACGCCGGCAATCCACTGCGTCCGCTGGACCCGCGCTTCGGCCAGGTGATCCAGGGCAGCATCAACCACATCTACGCCGAGTTCACCGGCCGCGCCGCCAAGGCCCGCAAGACCACGCCGGAGAAAATCGACGCCGTGGCGCAGGGCCGCGTATGGACCGGCGCGCAAGCCAAGGAGCGCGGCCTGGTCGACACGCTGGGCAGCTATAACGACGCGTTGAAATCGGCCGCCAGGCGCGCCAAGCTGACCGACTACCGCGTGGTCTATATCGAACGCGAAGCAAGCAAGTTTGACCGCATCATCGACATGGTGGGCGGTTCGGCGGCGCAGGCGGTGGCGCAGGCCATCGGCGCGCAGGTCAAGCTGGGCGTGACCGCCAGCACCGGCCTGCCGCCTAACGCGGCGGCCGGCATCGTCAACGACCTGGGTTGGCTGTCGGAGATCACGGCGGCGCACAAGCCGTTCACCGCGATCACCCACTGCCTGTGCGAATCGCCTTGATATGAACGGCGAGATCGCCATCCGCGCCGCGGTGCGCGGCGACGAGGAAGCCTTGTCCGCAGTGGGCAAGGCCAGCTTCCTCGAAGCGTTCGCCGGCATCCTCGATGGTGGCGACATCATCGCGCACTGCGAGCGCCAGCACGCGGCGGCGGTCTACCGCGACTGGCTGGCCGACGACGCCATGCGCATCTGGCTGGCCGAAGCCACGCCGGGCAGGGCGCCGATAGGCTACCTGGTGCTGGCGCCGGCCAAGCTGCCGGTGGCCGATCCGCGCGCGGACGACCTGGAAATCAAGCGCATCTACCTGCTGCACCGTTTTCACGGCCAGCGGGTCGGCAAGCGCTTGATGGATGCGGCGGTGGCGGAGGCGCGCGCACGCGGCGCGGGCCGTGTGCTGCTGGGCGTGTATGCGGGGAACCACGACGCGCTGGCGTTCTACCAGCGCTGCGGCTTTGAGCGGATCGGCCAACGCACCTTCCGCGTCGGCGACACCGACTACGACGACATCATGCTGGCGCTGTCGCTAGCGGCAGCGTAATCTCGAAACTGCTGCGGCCATCGGGCAGCAGCACGCAACGGGCCTCGCCGCCGTGACGGCGGGCGATCTGGCGCACCAGCGCAAGGCCGAGGCCCGCGCCGCTGTTGTCGCGCGTGCCGCGCCGGCGATAGAACGGTTCAAACACCCGTTCGAATTCCGCTTCCGGTATCCCCGGACCGCTATCCCAAACCGCCAACGTGGCCAGGACTTCGTCGCAGGCGATGGTGACGTGCGCCGGCGGCACGCCATGGCGGTGCGCGTTCTCCAGCAGGTTGCGCAGCAGCCGGCGCAGCAGGCGCGGGTCGCCCTGCAGCACGGCGGAGGCGCCGTTGAGCACCGCGCCGTCGTAGCGCGCGCATTCCTCGGCGGCCAGCGCCAATAGATCCAGTTCTTCCAGCTCCGCGTTGTCGCGGACGGCGCCGAGGCGGCTGGCCAGCAGGATCTCGTCGAGCAGGTCGTTCAACTCGGCGATGTCCTGTTCCAGTCCGGCGCGGCGCTTCGGATCGACGCCGTCCTTGATCAGCTCCAGCGCCAGGCGGATGCGCGCCAGCGGCGTGCGCAGCTCGTGCGAGGCGTTGGCCAGCAGTGATTTGTGCGCGCCCACCAGTTGTTCGATCTGGTCGGCGGCGCGGTTGAAGCTTTGCGCCAGCCGCGCGATTTCATCCTTGCCTTCGACCGGCACGCGCGCCGTCAGGTCGCCGGCGCCCAGCGACTCCACGCCTTGCTGCAAACGCTCCAGCCGCTTGGTCAGCCGCCGCACCAGCGGGAAGGCGGCGATGCCTATGCCGAGCGCCAGCAGCAGCAGGGCGTTATGCAGCATGGCCATGGGCCGCGTGAAACCCAGCGGCTCGCTGGACAGCAAATGGCGCCCGTCCGACAGCCGCACATACGATACCTGCGGCGGATCGCCCATGTCGTGCCGCTTCCAATGATGCGGGGGGATGGGGATGCCGGCCACGGCCAGCTGCTCCCAGTTGCGGTTGTACAGCGTCATGTTCGCATGCAGGCTGCCGGCCATGCGCTCCAGCGCGGCCTGCTGCGCGGCCGGCGGCGCATCGGCCGGCGCCAGCGCGTTCTGGATCGCCATGGCCAGCATGGCATTGGAATGCTCCAGCGGTCCGCCGCTGCGGTTCCATACCATCACCACGGCCATCGCGAACAGCAACAGGCTGACCAGCAGCGTCACATAGAAGCGGAAGTAGAGGCGCGGCAGGCCCCAGCTGAAGCGCGGGGCGGCCATCAGTCCTGCACCTTGGCGAACAGGTAGCCGGCGCCGCGCACGGTGATGATGCGGCGCGGTTTCTTGGGATCGTCCTCGACGGCGGCGCGGATGCGCGACATGTGGACGTCGATCGAGCGGTCGAAGGCTTCCAGCGGTTCACCCTTGAGCAGGTCCATCAGGCTCTCGCGCGACAGCACGCGGCCGGCGTGGCGGGCCAGCACCAGCAGCAGGTCGAACTGGTAGGAGGTCAGCTCGCAGGACACGCCGTCCAGCCGCGCGGCGTGGGCTGCCGGGTCGATCTCCAGCCGGCCGAAGCGCAGGAATTCGGCGTCGCGCTGGGCCGCGCCGTCGGGCTGGTGGCGGTGTTCGACGCGGCGGCGCAGGATGGCTCGCAGGCGGGCCAGCAGCTCGCGCGGTTCGAATGGTTTGGGCAGGTAGTCGTCGGCGCCGATCTCCAGGCCGATGATGCGGTCGATGGCGTCGCCGCGTGCGGTCAGCATCAACACCGGAATATCGGATATGGCCCGCAGCTGGCGGCAGACATCGAGGCCGTCCATGTCGGGCAGCATCAGGTCCAGGATCACGGCGTCGATGTCGCCGGCCGTGATGCGCTCCAGCGCCGCGCGGCCGTTGGGCGCGTGCGTGACGCGAAAAGCCGCCTGGCTCAGATACTCGGTGAGCATCTCGGCCAGGCGGGGGTCGTCTTCTACCAGCAGGATGTGGTCAGGCATGGGGTTCATGGTTGAGGTTCACGCGGACCATTCTACGGACAGGCGACCGGCTTCACAAGATGGCTTAGCCGTGACGGCCGTGGCGCTCGTGCATCTGGCTCAGGTGCTCGGCCAGCTTCTGGCGCTGGACCGGCGTAAGGGTATCACCTACGTCGGCCAGCAGCTGCACGATGCGCTTCGATGCCTGGTCGGCCAGGGCCACGCCTTGAGCGCGGGTGGTTTCCAGCGCCGAGCGGTCGATGGTGGTGGCCGACATCTGCTCGATCAATTGCTTGTGGATCTGCGGCAGCTGCTCATGCAGTGGCTTGATGTCGGCCATGGCGGCCTTGACCAGCGGTTCGATCTTGGCCTTCTGCGCATCGGTGGCGTCGACTTCGACATACAGGTGCTTGAGCATGTGCTCCATATGGGCGCTGGCGTCGATGGCGGAATGCGGCCCGCCCATGCCCATGTGGCGTTCGACAGCGAAGGCGCCGACGCCCACGACCAGCGTGGAACCCAGCAGGAATGCGGCGACGGTTTGGCGGTTAAAGATACTCATGTTTTATCCTCGTTTGGTGAATGTGGGAGACAACGAAGCCAGTGTGCGCCGCCAGCGTGAAGCGGCGATGTCGCACCGGTAAAGATATGTAAAGCTACCTTAACGCCATGTACGCGCCAAGTGCGCAAAGTCCTTGATTTGTATCGAGTTTGTAACCTTCGGGGAGCCGCGACTGACAGCGGCAGGGGCCTGTGCTAGAGTCCACGCATTGATCGCCATGGTGCATTTGCCATGGACACGCACGCATAAAAAAAGGACCAAGATGGAATCGCAAGCCAAGCCGAGTTTGAACGCCGCCCTACCGCAGCGTAGCCGCCGTTCCAAGGTCGTCGGCAGCGTCATCGCCGTCGCCGCCATGGCGGGGCTTGGCGGCCTGGCGTGGTACCTGACGCACCAAGCGCCGGACACCGGCGCCCCCGGTGCGCAAGGCGCCGGCGGTCCTCCCGGTCCCGGTGGTCCGGGCGGAGCTGGCGGCCGGCGCGGCGGCGCGGCCACCACGGTGGGCGTGGCGACTGCCGACAAAGCCGACATTCCGGTCACGCTGGAGGCGCTGGGCACGGTGACCGCCGCGGCCACCACCACGGTGCGCCCGCAAGTATCGGGCATCCTGCAGCAGGTGCTGTTCAAGGAAGGCCAGATGGTCAAGGCCGGGCAGGTGCTGGCGCAGATCGATCCACGACAGTTTGAAATGGCGCTGTTGCAGGCTTCCGGCCAACGCCAGCGCGACGAAGCGCAACTGGAAAACGCCAAGCTGACGCTGAACCGCTATCGCACGCTGCTGGGCCAGGACTCGATCGCCCGCCAGGACGTGGACACGCAGGCCTCGCTGGTCAAGCAGCTGGAAGGCACGGTCATGACCGACCGCGCGCAGGAAGGCTCGGCCAAGCTCAATCTGGGCTACACCAAAGTGATCGCGCCGATCACCGGCCGCGTGGGCTTGCGGGTGGTCGATATCGGTAACCTGGTCAGCTCCGGCGACGCCAACGGCATTGCCGTGATTACCCAGCTGTCGCCTATCGATGTGGAGTTCTCGATCCCGCAGGACAGCGTGCCGGTCGTGATGCAGCAGGTGAATGGCGGTGCGCAGCTGCCGGCCATCGCGCTGGACCGCACCCGCACCAATGCGCTGGACAACGGCAAGTTCGCGGCGATGGATAACCAGGTCGACGTGCAGACCGGCACCGTGAAGGCCAAGGCGCGCTTCGCCAACGCCAAGTCGACGCTGTTCCCCAGCCAGTTCGTCAACGTGCGGCTGGAGCTGCGCACCATCAAGGATGCGGTGATGGTGCCGGTGACGGCGGTGCGCCACGGCGCCAACGGCGATTTCGTCTACGTGCTCAAGGAAGACAAGACCGTCACCATCCGTCCGGTCACGCGCGGCCAGGCCACGGTCGACAAAGTGCAGATCGCCAGCGGCCTGCAAGTGGGCGAACAGGTCATCACCGAAGGCGGCGACCGCCTGAAGGAAGGCGCCAAGGTCACGCTGCCGGGCGCCGGCAAGGGCAAACGCGATGGCGCTGCGGCAGCCGATGGCGCTTCCGCGCCGGCGGCGGGTGAGCGCCATCATCGCAAAGAACAGGGCGCGGCAAAACAATGAGTCCATCGGCACCCTTCATCCAGCGGCCGGTAGCGACATCGCTGCTGATGCTGGCGATCGTCCTGGCCGGCATCGTCGGCTTCAAGTTCCTGCCGCTGTCCGCGCTGCCGCAGGTTGACTTCCCCACCATCCAGGTGCAGACGCTGTACCCCGGCGGCAGCCCTGAAGTGATGGGCCAGACCGTGACCGCGCCGCTGGAGCGCCAGTTCGGCCAGATGGCCGGCTTGCAGCGCATGAGCTCCACCAGCGCCGCCGGCGTTTCCATCATCACCCTGCAGTTCGGCCTGGGCCAGACGCTGGACGTGGCCGAGCAGGAAGTGCAGGCCGCGATCAACGCCGGCGCCTCGCTGCTGCCGACCGACCTGCCGGCGCCGCCGGTGTACGCCAAGGTCAACCCGGCCGACGCGCCGGTGCTGACGCTGGCCATCACCTCGGACACGATGCCGCTGACCGAAGTGCAGAACGTGGTCAACACCCGCCTGGCGCTGAAGATCAGCCAGGTCTCCGGCGTCGGCCTGGTCACGCTCAGCGGCGGCCAGCGTCCGGCCGTGCGCATCCAGGCGGACACCAACGCCCTGGCTTCCTACGGCCTGGGGCTGGACACGCTGCGCACCGCGATCACCGCCGCCAACGCCAACGGCGCCAAGGGCAGCTTCGATGGCCCGACCCGCGCCTACAGCATCAACGCCAACGACCAGCTGGTGACGGCCAAGGATTACAAAGACCTGATCCTGGCCTACAAGAACGGCGCCCCGGTGCGCCTGGCCGATGTCGCCACCGTCAAGGACAGCGCCGAAAACGTCGAACTGGGCGCATGGTCCGGCAACAAGAAGGCCATCATCCTCAACGTCCAGCGCCAGCCGGGCGCCAATGTCATCGCCACTGTCGATGCGATCAAGGCTCGCCTGCCGGAGCTGCAAGCCGGGCTGCCTGGCGCGATGAAGGTCGAGGTGCTGAGCGACCGCACCACCGGCATCCGCGCCTCGGTCGAACATGTGGAAACTGAGCTGCTGCTGGCCGTGGTGCTGGTGGTGCTGGTGATCTTCGCCTTCCTGCATAGCCTGCGCGCCACCGTGATCGCCAGCCTGTCGGTGCCGATTTCGCTGATCGGCACCTGCGGCGTGATGTACCTGCTCGGCTATAGCCTGAACAACCTGTCGCTGATGGCGCTGACCATCGCCACCGGCTTCGTGGTCGACGATGCGATCGTCATGATCGAGAACATCGCCCGCTACATCGAAGAAGGCGAAACGCCGATGGCCGCCGCGCTCAAGGGCGCCAAGCAGATCGGCTTCACCATCATCTCGCTGACGGTGTCGCTGATCGCCGTGCTGATCCCGTTGCTGTTCATGGGCGACGTGGTGGGCCGCCTGTTCCGCGAATTCGCGATCTCGCTGGCGATCACCATCCTGATCTCCGCCGTGGTGTCGCTGACGCTGGTGCCGATGATGTCGGCGCGCTGGCTCAAGAGCCATGCCGAGGAAAAGCCGAGCCGTTTCGCCCGCCGCTTCCAGCAGTTCTTCGACTGGGTCATCAACCACTACGACCGCTCGCTGACCTGGGTGCTGGAGCACGCCGGCCTGACGCTGCTGGTCGCATTGGGCACGATGGCGCTGACGGTGCTGCTGTACGTGGTGATCCCGAAAGGCCTGTTCCCGACCCAGGACACCGGCCAGCTGCAAGCGCGCCTGGAGACCGGCAAGGCCGTTTCCTACGCCAAGATGGCGGACCTGCAGCAACAGGCCGTGCGCCTGATCCTGGAAGATCCCGACGTCGGCACGCTCAGTTCCGTGGTCGGCGTGGACGCCGCCAACAATACGATGCTCCACACCGGCAGCATGCTGATCAACCTGAAGCACGAACGCGTCGGCAGCCAGCAGGAGACCATGGACCGGCTGCGCCAGCGCGTGTCGCAGATTCCCGGCCTGACGCTGTACCTGCAACCGACCCAGGACTTGACCATCGACGCCGAATCCGGCCCGACCCAGTTCCGCGTGTCGATCGAAGGCGCGGACAACGCCACCGTCAACCAGTGGGCGACCAAACTGGCGGAGCAAATGCGCACCAGGCACGAACTGCGCAACGTGGTGTCGGACGTCGGCGCCAGCGCCAACGCTGCCTACGTCAGCGTGGACCGCGACAGCGCCTCGCGCATGTCGATCACCGCCGCCTCCATCGACGACGCCTTGTACAGCGCCTTCGGCCAGCGCATTGTCTCGACCATCTTCACCGAGACCAACCAGTATCGCGTGATCCTGGAAGCGCGCCGCGACGACATCACCACCCCGGCCGACCTGGGCAACCTGCAGATCCGCACCGGTTCCGGCAAGGCCACGCCGTTGTCGGCGGTGGCCACCATCAGCGAACGCTCGGCGCCGCTGCAGGTGACGCACGTGGCCCAGTATCCGGCCACCACACTGGGCTTCGACACGGCGTCCGGCGTGTCGCTGGGCACGGCGGTGGACTCGATCAAGCAGGCCGCCACCGAGATCAAGTTACCGGCCTCGGTCACGCTGACCTTCCTCGGCGCGTCCGGCGCCTACCAGGCCTCGCTGTCGAACCAACTGTGGCTGATCCTGGCCGCCGTGATCTGCGTCTACATCGTGCTGGGCGTGCTGTATGAAAGCTATATCCATCCGCTGACGATCCTGTCGACGCTGCCGTCGGCCGGCGTCGGCGCCTTGCTGGCGCTGCTGATCAGCGGCCAGGACCTGGGCGTGATCGGCATCATCGGCATCATCCTGCTGATCGGTATCGTCAAGAAGAACGCCATCATGATGATCGACTTCGCCATCGAGGCGGAGCGGGAGCAGGGCAAGCCGCCGCGCGAGGCGATCCACCAGGCCGCGCTGCTGCGCTTCCGGCCGATCTTGATGACGACGCTGGCCGCGCTGTTCGCCGCCGTGCCGTTGATGCTGGGCTGGGGCGAGGGCGCCGAACTGCGTCGCCCTCTGGGCTTGGCCATCTTCGGCGGCTTGATCGTCAGCCAGATGCTGACGCTGTACACCACGCCGGTGATCTACCTGGGCTTCGACAGCCTGGCGCGCCGCGTCCGCCGCAGCATGGGCAAGCCGCCGGCGCAAGTTGAAGGTGGTGTGCTGTGAATCTGTCGTCACCCTTCGTCAAGCGTCCGATCGCCACCGTCCTGTTGACGTGCGGCCTGGCGCTGGCCGGCATCGGCGCGTTCTTCGTGCTGCCGGTGGCGCCGCTGCCGCAGGTGGATTTCCCTGTCATCTCGGTCAACGCCAACCTGCCGGGCGCCAGCCCCTCCACGATGGCCACTAGCGTCTCCACGCCGCTGGAGCGCCACCTGGGCGTGATCGCCGGCGTCAACGAGATGACGTCGCAGTCGAATACCGGCTCCTCCAGCGTGACCTTGCAGTTCGACTTGAACCGCAACGTCGACTCGGTCGCGCGCGAGGTGCAGGCGGCGATCAACGCCAGCCGCGTCGACCTGCCGGCCACGCTGCGCAGCAATCCGACCTACCGCAAGGCCAATACCTCCGGCATCCCGGTGATGATCCTGGCGCTGACGTCGGATACCCGCACGCCGGGCCAGATCTTCGACGCCGTCTCCAACACCGTGCTGCAACGCCTGTCGCAAGTGAGCGGCGTGGGCGACGTGGAACTGGGCGGCAGCTCGCTGCCGGCGGTGCGCGTTGAACTGAACCCGTATTCGCTGAACCGCTACGGCCTGTCGGCGGAAGACGTGCGCGCGGCCATCCAGGCCACCAACGCCAACCGCCCGCGCGGCGCCTTGCAGGGCAACGGCCGCCGCTTGCAGATCTATTCCGTCTCGGCCAACGCCAGCGGCGGACGCTCCGCCGCCGACTACCGCAACCTGGTGGTCGGCTGGCGCAACAACACAGCGATTCGCTTGCAGGACGTGGCGGAGGTGATCGACGGCGTCGAGGACAACAACAACCTTGGCCTGTTCAATGGCAAGCCGGCGATCATCGTCATCCTGCGCTCGCAGGCTGGCGCCAACGTCATCGAAACCGTCAACAGCGTGCGCGCGCAGCTGCCGCTGTTGCAGGCGCAGTTGCCGTCGGACGTCAAGATCGACGTCGCCAGCGACAGCACCAATTCGATCCGCTCGTCGCTGAAGGAGATCGAGATCACGCTGATCATCTCCATCCTGCTGGTGGTGCTGGTGGTCAGCGCCTTCCTGCGCAGCGTGCGCGCCACCATCGTGCCGGCGGTGGCGACCATCGTCTCGCTGCTGGGCACCTTCGGCGCCATGTATCTGCTGGGCTTCAGCCTGAACAACCTGTCGCTCATGGCGTTGACGGTGGCCACCGGCTTCGTCGTCGACGACGCCATCGTGGTGCTGGAAAATACCACCCGCCATATCGAGGCCGGCATGGACCGCTTCGAGGCGGCGCTGCTGGGCGCGCGCGAGGTGGGCTTCACCGTGCTGTCGATCAGCCTTTCGCTGATCGCCGTGTTCATTCCGCTGCTGTTCATGGGCGGCCAGTTCGGCGCGTTGTTCAAGGAATTCGCCGTCACGCTGTCGGCGGCGGTGATGATTTCGCTGGTGATTTCGCTGACCACCACGCCGATGATGTGCGCCTGGCTGCTCAAGCCCGGCCATGTCCATACCAAGCCGCCGGGCCCCATCGCCCGCTTCTTCGAGCGCGGTTTCGACTTTATCCTCAAGGGCTACGAGCATAGCCTGGACTGGGCGCTGTCGAGCATCTGGCTGGTGATGCTGAGCCTTGTGTTCGTGATCGGCCTGAACTTCTACCTGTTCGCGGCGATACCCAAGGGCGGCTTCCCGCAGCAGGACACGGGCCAGATCAACGGCGGCATCCGCGCCGACCAGAGCATCTCGTTCCAGGCCATGCAGGGCAAGCTGAAACAGCTGGTCAACATCATCAAGGACGATCCCGATGTCGCCACGGTGGTCGGCTTTACCGGCGGCCGCCGCGCTGGCGGCGGCTTCATGTTCATCAACCTGAAACCGGCCAACCAGCGCAGCGTGGCGGGGCAGGCGGTGATCGCCCGTCTGCGTCCCAAGTTGGCCAAGGTGACCGGTGTGAGCCTGTTCCTGAGCCCCGTGCAGGATCTGCGGGCTGGTGGACGCCAGGCCAATTCCAACTATCAGTACACGCTGAAGAGCGACAATCAGGCCGATTTGAAGAAGTGGGCCAGCCGTCTCGCCGATGCGATGAAGGGCCAGAAGGCGCTGACCGATGTCGACACCGACCAGGCGGACAACGGCGTCGAGACCTTCGTCACCATCGACAAGGCCAGCGCCTCGCGCCTCGGCCTGTCGGCGCGCGACGTGGACAACGCCTTGTACAACAGCTTCGGCCAGCGCCAGGTGGCGACCATCTACTCGGAGCTGAACCAGTATCACGTCATCATGGAAGTGCCGCGCGAGTTCGCCAAGAGCCCGGAGGCGCTGAAGGATGTGTACGTGCCGTCGAAAGGCCTGCCCGCGCCAAGCGCCAGCAATCCTAACGGCGCACCGGTGGCGGTGACGGCTGCGGCTACCGGCGGCACCGGCAGCACCAGCACAAGCAACGCCACCCCGGCCAACGTGGCCGCACCTGCGGTCAAGGATGCGTCGTCCGGTTCCGCGCTCAGCACCAAGGCCACCACCATGGTGCCGCTGTCGGCGCTGGCCAGCTTCGCCGAAAGCTCGGCGCCGACTTCGATCAACCACCAGGACGGCGAACTGGCGACTACCATCTCCTTCAATCTGCAGACGGGCGCCAGCCTGTCCGACGCGGCGGCGCAGATCAAGGCGGCCGAAGCGGAAATCGGCATGCCGAACAACGTGCGCGGCAGCTTCCAGGGCTCGGCCAAGGCCGCGCAGGACAGCAACAAGTCGCTGCCGCTGCTGATCCTGGCCGCCATCGTGGTGATCTACATCGTGCTGGGCATCCTGTACGAAAGCCTGGTGCATCCGATCACCGTGCTGACCACACTGCCGTCGGCGGGCGTGGGTGCGGTGCTGGCGCTGCTGATCTTCAAGATGGAGTTCTCGACCATTTCGCTGATCGGCATCTTCCTGCTGATCGGTATCGTCAAGAAAAACGCCATCCTGATCATCGACTTCGCGCTGGAGGCGGAGCGCTCGCGCGGCCTGACGCCGCTGCAGGCGGTGCGCGAAGCGTGCCTGCTGCGTTTCCGCCCGATCCTGATGACCACACTGGCCGCCGCGCTGGGCGCGCTGCCGCTGGCGATCGGCTTCGGCGAAGGCTCCGAGCTGCGCCAGCCGCTGGGCGTGGCCATCATCGGCGGCCTGATTGCCAGCCAGGTATTGACGCTGCTGACCACACCGGTGGTCTACATCCTGATGGACAAGCTGCGTCGCCGCGGCACGTCCGAACAACATTTAAGCCGCATCCACAGCGAAGCGCCGGGTACACCATGAACAACACCGCACCATCCTTCCGTTACTCCCTGATCGCACTGGCGGTGTTGTTGGCCAGCGGCTGCGCCGTCGGCCCGGCTTACCAGCTGCCGTCCGCGCCGCAGCCGTCGGCCTACAAGGAAACCGCCAGCGAGGCCGAGAAGGTCGCCGCCGGCTGGACCGCCGCCGCGCCGGCCGACACGCTGGAACGCGGCCCGTGGTGGCAGCTGTTCGGCGATCCGCTGCTGAACCAGATGGCCGACAGCATCGAAGTCTCGAACCAGAACGTCGCCGCCGCCGTCGCCAACTACGCGCAGGCGCGCGCGCTGGTCGAGCAGCAACGCGCCTCGCTGTTCCCGTCGGCGACGCTGAACGGCAGCGCCAACCGCTCCGGTGGCGGTGGAGATACGCCGACCGGCAACCAGTACCGCGCCAACATCGGCGGCAGCTGGGAGCCGGACGTATGGGGCAAGCTGCGCGCCGGCACCAACAACGCCAAGGCCAACATGCAGGCCAGCGCCGCCGAACTGGCCGCCGCGCGCCTGTCGGCGCAGGGCGAGCTGGCCACCAACTACTTCTCGTTGCGCCAGACCGACGCCCAGAAGGCGCTGCTGGACGCCACCACCGAAGGCTATGCGCGCGTGCTGCAAATCACGCAGAACCGCTTCGACGCCGGCATCGCCGCCAAGTCGGACCTGCTGCAAGCGCAAACCCAGTTAGCCAACGCCCGCATCGACCAGGTGACGCTGGGCCGCCAGCGCGCCACGCTGGAGCATGCGATCGCGGTCCTGCTGGGCAAGGCTGCCAGCGATTTCACGCTGCCGCCGGCGCCGTGGAAGGTAGTGGTGCCCGATGTGCCGACCGGCGTGCCGTCGACGCTATTGCAGCGCCGCCCCGACATCGCCGCCGCCGAGCGCCGCGTGGCCGCCGCCAATGAGCAGATCGGCGTGGCCCGCAGCGCCTATTTCCCGAGCCTGAACCTGACCGGCTCCTTCGGCTACGGCTCCAGCTCCACCGGCGGCTTGTTCAACGCCTCCAATAGCTTGTGGTCACTGGGATTGTCGGCGGCGCAGACGCTGTTCGACGCCGGCGCCACCAAGGCCCGCGTCAGCGGCGCCGAGGCGCAGCGCGACGCCGCCATCGCCCAGTACCGCCAGACGGTGCTGAGCGCCTTTGCCGACGTCGAAAACCAGCTGGCCGCGACCCGTGCGCTGGCCCAGCAGCAGGACTTGCGCAAGATCGCCTCCGAGGCGGCCGACCAGGTCGAGGCGCAGATGCTCAACCGCTACCGCGCCGGCCAAGTTGGTTACAGCGACGTGGTAACCGCGCAGAACACCGCACTGGCCGCGCGCCGCGCGCTGGTGCAGTCGCAGGCCGATCGCCAGACCACGGCGGTGGCGCTGATCCAGTCGTTGGGCGGCGGCTGGCACGTGGCAAGCGAGTAAATTGGTGTAGCGCGGGCGACACAATTTGGTGTTTGGGTACGGTGTTTGTATAATCATCTGGCAAGATGTCAACAATTACCACTTTTCCCCAAACGCCTGACCGCCAGTGCAGGGTTGTTCCGGCGGTCGCCTAGCCACGATGACGAAACAAACCGCCCATGTAGCCGCTGTAGCCGCCATCGATGTCCCGGTGGCGAAGCTTGCCCCCGGCCAGGTGCCGGTGGTGGGCGTGGGCGCGTCCGCGGGCGGCCTTGATCCGATTTGCGAGTTCCTGGTCAGCGTGCCGCCGGCCAGCGGCTTCGCCTATGTCATCGTCCAGCATCTCGATCCGACCCACAAGGCCATGCTGCCGGAGCTGCTGCAACGGGTCACCCCCATGCCGGTGCACGAGATCGAGGACGGCATGCAGGTTGAAGCCGACCATGTGTACGTGATCCCGCCCGGCCACGACCTCGGTTTCGACGGCGGCGCCTTTACCGTGCTGCCGCCGTCCGGTCCGCGCGGCCACCGTTTTCCCATCGATACCTTCTTCCAGGCGCTGGCCGCGCGCGGCGGCGAGCAGGCCGCGGCCGTGGTCTTTTCCGGCATGGGCGCCGACGGCACGCTGGGCCTGGGCGCGGTGCGCGAGGCCGGCGGCCTGACGCTGGCGCAGCTGCCTGGCTCGGCGCGTTTCGATCCGATGCCGCTCAGCGCCATCGCCGCCGACGTGGTCGACATCGTGGCGCTGCCCGGCGACATGGCGGCCCACGTGGTGGGCTGGTGGAACAACCAGGAGCCCAGCCTGCCGGCCCAGGCGACGGCCCAGCGCGAGGCGTTGCAACAGCTGTTCCAGCTGCTGCTCAAGCAGACCGGCGCCAATTTTTCCGACTACAAGCTCAGTACCGTCCTGCGCCGCATCGACCGCCGCATGAAGCTGCGCCAGTGCGCGACGCTGACCGCCTATGTCGCCTTCTTGCGCGACAATCCGGCCGAGATCGAGCTGCTGTTCAAGGAACTGCTGATCGGCGTGACCAATTTCTTCCGCGACGCCAGAGTGTGGGACTACCTGATGGCGACCGCGCTGCCGCAACTGCTGGAGGCGCATCCGGACGGCGCCGCCTTCAAGGCCTGGGTGCCGGCCTGCTCGACCGGCGAGGAGGCGTACTCGCTGGCGATCGCCTTCAACGAGGTGCTGGAGCGCCTGCGGCCGGCGGCGCGCTACACACTGCAGATCTTCGCCACCGATCTCGATGACGACGCCATCGACCGCGCGCGCCAGGGCGTGTTCGGTCCCAATATCGAGGCCGAGATTCCGCCGGTGCTGCTGCAACGTTACTTCATGCCGGCCGAGAAGGGCGGCTACCGCATCCGCAAGGATGTGCGCAACACCATCATCTTTGCGCGCCAGAACGTCATTTCCGACCCGCCGTTCACCAAGCTCGATATACTGTGTTGTCGCAACCTGCTGATTTATTTCACGGCCAAGCTGCAAGAGCAGCTGATCCCGTTGTTCCACTATGCGCTCAAGCCCGAGGGGCTGCTGATGCTGGGCAGCGCCGATACGCCCGGCCATTTCAACGAGTTGTTCGCGCCGATGACCAGCGCGGGCCGCATTTACCGCCGCCTGGATGCGTCCATCCATCGCGTCGCCAATTATTTCCCGACGCGCGTCAACACCGTGTCCGTCCCTACAGCCAGTGAGTCTCATCCACCATCCATGAACGGTAATCTCCAAACGCAGGTCGAGCAGCAGCTGCTCAAGAAGCATACGCCGGCCGCCGTGCTGCTCAATATTCATGGCGACATCTTGTACATTCACGGCCGCACCGGCGCCTACCTGGAGCCGGCCGCCGGCAAGGCCAACTGGAACATCCATGCGATGGCGCGCGAGGGGCTGCGGCACGAATTGGCGGACCTGATCAAGCGCGCGGCGCAGGGCGAGGGCGTGATCGCGGTGCGTGGCCTGATCCAGCGCGACGACGCCGGCAAACCGTCGCAGGCGCTGGACCTGACCGCCGAGGCCATGCCGGACAACGGCCCCTTGTCCGGCGCCGTCATGCTGACGCTGACCACCGTGCCGCTGCCGGCGGAAAAGCGCCGCGCGCGCTCCAGCAATCCATATGTGCTGGAACTGGAACAACAGCTGGCGCAGGCGCGGATGGAGATCCAGGCGGTGCGCGACGAGATGCAGGCCTCGCGCGAGGAGCTCAAGTCGGCCAACGAGGAACTCCAGTCCACCAACGAGGAGCTGCAATCGACCAACGAGGAGCTGACCACCTCCAAGGAAGAGATGCAGTCGCTGAACGAAGAGCTGTACACCGTCAACGCCGAGCTGCAATCGAAGGTCGACGACCTGTCGGTGGTGAACGGCGACATGAAGAATCTGCTCAACAGCACCGACGTCGCCACCATCTTCCTCGACGGCGAGCTGCGCATCCGCCGCTTCACCGACCAGAGCACGCAGATCTACAAGCTGATACCGGGCGATGTGCACCGGCCGCTGAGCGATATCGTCAACGATTTGCAGTATCCCGAGCTGGAGGCCGACGCGCGCGAGGTGCTGCGCACGCTGGTGTTCCGCGAGCGCCAGGTGCCGACCAACAGCGGTGGTTGGTACACGGTGCGCATCATGCCTTACCGGACCGTCGACAATGTGATCGACGGCGTGGTTGTCACCTTCATCAACATCACCGAGTCGAAACTGCTGGAGGCTCAGCTACGTTCGATGCAGAAAGGATAGGACTAGCATGAAAAAGCGCCAGCGTCCCGAACTCGATCCCGTGCAGCTGCGCCAGATCGCCGAACTGACGGTGGCGGCGCTGCCGAAATTAAAGCCGCCGGCCGACGGCGCCGGCAGCGATGAACTCAAGCGCTGGCACGAGCTTCAGGTCAGCCAGATCGAGCTCGATATGCAGAACCTGGCGCTGGCCGAGCTGCAGATTGAACGCGACCAGGCGGAGGAAGGGCGCGACAGCTACGCCGCGCTGTATGACCAGGCGCCGGCCGGTTACCTGTCGCTCGATGCCGACGGCCGCATCACGCGCGCCAACCAGGCCGCCGCCGTGCTGCTGGCGCGCCCGCTGTCCGAGTTGGCGGGCCGGCGCTTCGAGCAGTTCGTGGAGCCGCAATCGCAGGCGCTGTTGCGCGGCTTCCTGCTCGATTTGCTCGATAGTGGCGGGCGCGGAGTGCTGGAGGCGCCGCTGTTCGATTCCTACACGCGCAGCGCCATGCGCGGACTGCGCCAGGTGCGCATCGAAGCCAATATGGATGCGGCGGGCCGCTCCTGCCGCATGATCCTGACCGACATCGGCACCGAGGACGTGCGCGAGGATGCGCGGCGGCGCGCCTTCCAGGTACTCGACAGCATCAACGAGGCGGTGCTGGTGTGCGACGCCGAGCAGAACATCATCTTCGTCAATCCCGCTTTCACCGTGCTGACCGGCTACGCGGTGGAGGAGGCGCTGGGCCGCAACCCGCGCTTCCTGGGCCGCCCCGGCGCCCATCCGGTTGGCTATCACGCGGAGTCGCTGCGCTGCCTGCGCAGCTACGGCAGATGGCAGGGCGAGGTGTACAACCGGCGGCGCGACGGCACGCCGTACGTGGCCTCGATGTCGCTGACGGTGGTGCGTGACGACGATGGTTCGATCAGCCATTTCATCGGCGTGTTCTCCGACGTCACGGCGCGCCAGCAGGCCGAGGCGGCGCTACTGAAACTGTCGCGCGAGCTCGATGCGCGGGTCGCCGCGCGCACCGCCGAACTGACCGAGGCCAATCGCCAGCTGATGCTGGAAGTGGTCGAGCGCAAACGCACCGAGGCGGCGCTGCACGAATCGCGCGAGCAGCTGCGCAAGCTGGCCGAGCACATGGAGACGGTCAAGGAGAGCGAACGTACCCGCATTGCCCGCGACATCCACGACGAGCTGGGACAAAACCTGATGGCGCTGCGCATCGATATCTGCATGCTCAGCGCCCGCACCAGCGAGCGCCATGCGCGCCTGCACCAACGGGTCGATGCGGTGCTGGAGAACGTCGACACCACCATCAGCAGCGTGCGTGGCATCATGAACGAGCTGCGGCCGGCGGTGCTGGACCTGGGCTTGCAGGCGGCGCTGGAATGGCAGGTGGGCGAGTTCCGCAAGCGCAGCGGCCTGGCCTGCTCGCTGACGCTGCCGGATGAGGCGGTGTTTGGCGCGATCGCGCCGGAGATGGAGATTGTGCTGTTCCGCACATTGCAGGAGGCGCTGAGCAATGTGCGGCGCCATGCGGGCGCCAGCCGGGTCGATGTATTGCTGGCGCGGCGCGACGGCCGCCTGCTGTTCAGCGTCAGCGACAACGGCGTCGGCATCGCGCCGCAACACCGCGACAAGAGCGAGTCGTTCGGCTTGATGGGCATGGCGCAGCGCGTGGAATCGCTGGGCGGGCGGCTCGATATCGGCCAGTACGCGCCGGGGCGTGGCTGCACGCTGACGATGGATTTCGAGTTATCCGCTTGACGATTGGAGCTTATGCGTATGGGGGTTGAATATAGACATTTTATGGTGGTGGACGATGCACACTGGCGTCCGCAGAGCGACACGGCGGCCAGAGTCGAAGCGGTGCTGCGCGAGTGGTCGCTCATAGTCGGGGCTGGGCACACGATAGACCTCTCGGCGTCTCAAGAGAATCGCAGTGGCACGTCGAACAGCGCGGCTTCTCCCGGACCGGGAGTCGCGATCGTCTATCCCGGCGCGACTGGACTTGCGATAGAGACTCTCGCCGGGCCGTCCTTATATGCCGATATCGCACCGGTTGACCGCTACCTCATGAGAGTGACCTTGGTCATTGGGGATGACTTTCGAGTGCAGTCCGGTTCGGAGAGCATCTATTTCGAGCTGGTGTCGCCACCGCTGGCCAATGGCGTACCGATTGAGGGAGGGGATTACGATTTTAATGACTGCCTGTTTGCGGCATCCTATCCGTCTTCGGAGGCGACCTCGCCTCCGGTCGTGATTGCGCACATAGCGGACGGCGCCAAGTCTGGTGTCGCGTGGGATTCCTGCCTTGGATTCTGGCGAGGTGGACTCCTGCTTAACTTTGGAAAGGATCTCCCCGCGTTCAGCGAAAAGCTACAAGCATTGCCTGCCCGCGAATTTGTCGCCGCGATCAGTGCTGCGCTGCGCGGACGGCTGGTTGAAATTGGAGAATTTTACTGACCATCCTCGCTTTCACGATGTGCCCTCAGGCCCGGAACGAGGTCGATTCCGATGGCCAGGTGAAGAATTGCATCCCCTTGTAGGGGCTTTTTTTACATTCCGCCAGCCGGGAACTCAGGGAGCCTACATGTGCTTCTAGTTGATGACCGTCCGGGTCAAGGAAATAGAAAGAGTCGCCCTCGCTTTGGTTCTGCTGCCATTCAGTCACGCCGTCATTTCTGAGTCGTTGCTTGAAATCCTGGAAGTCCGCTTGCGTGATCGAAAATGCGTAGTGGGTGTATGTTGAGGCGTTTTTTGTGCTATTGGTCTTGTCTAATGAAAGGCATAACCATAGCTCGCCCAGAGTGAGGTATGCGCCAGTGTCCCAGGTGGCGGCAGGCCGAAAATTCAGAAGTCGTGTGTAGAAGTCGAAGCTACTCGACAGGTCCTTGACGGCGAGCGTCAGATGATTAAAACCGGTAAGCATTTAAGACCTCATGCGGGCTTGGAAGGTGTTATCTTATCAAATTACCAGCCCCCTGATTACTTTGGAGATAGAACAATGGTAGTGGCGAAATCGTGTATGGAATGTGGCAACAATGAGCATTTCTCGAAGGAAGTCGTTCCAGGTGAGTTGCTGCCGGTGGGCGCTCTCCACGGCGCCACGTACCGGGTCGTTGTCTGCGGCGCTTGTGGATTTACTCGATGGTTTGTCGCCGAGCGATTTCTGTCGTTTGTAAAAGAAAAATTTGAGGCGTTGTAGTGATTTGACCTCCCGTTCGATCCGCTCGGAGCAATCTCAGAGAATCGACATGGGCTCCGACAGAACCGGCTGAAGTCCATGCTTGGCGCAATGGCGCAAATAATCCTGCCTCCTGTCCTGCACGGTAATCCGGCGCAGCACCGAGCCGTCCGGTGCCAGGTATTCCACCGCTCCGGTGACCACTACAAACACCACCAGCGGTGTGTCGCCTATGGCCTGCCACCAGTCGACATTCCCCTCCGGCTCGTACACATAGGCATGCGGACCGAGTTGCTCGCCCGTTCCCAGTTGCCGGCGTCCTTCCAGATTGAAGGCATGCACATGGCCGGTGTGCCGGTGCAGCCCCAATTTCACGCCAGGCGCCAGGCGCATCAGTTCCACCCAGCCTGTGTCGCCGGGCAGGAATTGCAGTGGTTGCGACCATTTCCCTTCGCCTTCAACGATCCACTCAGGGCCCAGCGGCGTGTTGTGTTCGGTTTTCATGTTCTGCCTTTCAAAAAAATGATGGGACTTCAGAAGGTGTAGATCAGGCCACCATTGACGGTGTGTTGTGTCGCCCCCAGGGCCGGCAAGTCTTGCCAGTAGGCCGCCACCGGGAACGCCGCCTCCCGACTGTTGCGCACCACGGCGGCCGTGGCCCACAGCGTGAGCGCCGGGGCGAAGCTGTGTTCCCAGCCGCCGCTCAACAGCAGGCCGCGGGAGTCGCTCACCTTGGTCCGTGCGCCGTAGATGCCGAGGCGCAGCAGATCGCGGGAACCGACTTTGCGGTTGACCCCGGCCCACACATGCTGCATCGACGTGTCGCTGCCGGCGGCGGCATCGGGAGCGCGCACGATGTTGTAGGCGGCAAACCAGGAGTTGGCGCCCTGTTCATAGCGGGCCCCCACGATCAATTCGCGCGAGGCGTCAAACAGGTCCGACAGATGCCCCTGCTTGTCGCGCGTTTCGTCGTAAATCGCCCGCAAATCCAGGCCGCCCCGTTGGTAGCTGAGCACGCCCGCAGCACTGCGGCAGGCGCGCTCGCCCACGCTGGTCTGCAAGCCGAAGGCCAGGCCGCCATGCTCCGCGCTGCGATAGCCGACGGTATGGCTCCACGCATTCCAGCTATGGCCTTGGGTCAGCGTGGCGGAGCCCGACCAGTTCAGACCCATCGGATCGATATACCAGACGTCGTTGCTGTAAGCCATGGAGCGGCCGGCCTCCAGCTTGCCCCAGGTTTTACTCTCGACGCCGAGCGTGGCATAGCGGCTGAACAGCACACCGTCGCTGCCGACGGTGCCGGTGGCGGTGTTGAAACCGCTTTCCAGCCGGGTCAGCAGTTGCAGATCGGGCGTCGCCGCTTCGGCCAATTGCACGCCGATCAGGCTGGTGCCCCATTCGCTGTTCGAGGCGCGCGCCACGTGTTCGTTGCGTGCGCCGATGTGGTCGATGTAGGACAGCCCGGCGGTCACCGTGCCGTACAGGGTGGGGGCAGCCGCGGCACGAGCGGGCGCCATCGCGATCAGCAGCGCGGCGCTGGCAAAGAGGCGGAGCAGGGTTGACGGCATCATGTTGGTGAATGAATTGAAGAGGTGTACAGTGTCGCAAGCCAGGGCCATGGCCAGCAGAGCCAGTCCAGGCAAACTTCAGGGTGCCGGTTGGAACGCTTCCGTACCATTTTTTTCAATCACTACGGGTCCCGATGGAGCCAGTTCTTCCGATCACTCTTGCCTTGCCGGAGCGTGGCTCCCGGCAAATCCTGCGTTCCATGCACCAGCAGATGCGGACGGCCATCGTCGATGGTCGGCTATCGGCCGGTTTTCGCTTGCCTGGCTCGCGCACGCTGGCCGAGCACTGCGGCGTTTCGCGCAATTGCGCCATGGCGGTGTACGACCTGCTGCTGAGCGAAGGACTGGTCGCGGCGCGGGCCGGCGGCGGAACTTTCGTGTCCGATATCTACCTGGCCGATCCGTCACGCGCAGCGAACGGGGCGGCTGACCGGACACCCTTGCTGCTGCCTCGCTGGCGCAATGAGCCAGTCGTGCTGCGACCGTCGACGGCAGCCCCGTTCGATTACGATTTTGCGGTGGGCCTGCCCGATACCAGCCAGTTTCCATTCGATACCTGGCGGCGCCTGGATGCTCGCTCGCTACGCCAGCTCGAGCGCGCGCCGGCCGAATACGCGGCGCCAGAGGGGCGGGCAGCGCTGCGGACCGCCATCGCCAAGCACGTGTCATTTGCCCGTGCCGTGGCTTGCAGTGGTAGCGACGTGCTGGTGACGTCCGGCGCGCAGCAGGCCTTCGACCTGTTGGCGCGCATTTTCATCGAGCCCGGCGTGACCAAGGTGGCGATCGAGGATCCGGGCTATCCGCCCTTGCGCTGGGCGCTGGAAAGCGCGGGCGCCGTGCTGGCGCCGGTGCCGGTCGATGCGGATGGCATGGCGGTGGATCGCATTCCGGCCGACGCGCGGCTGATTTGCGTGACGCCGTCCCACCAGTTCCCGATGGGGCAGGCCATGTCGCTGCAACGCCGCATGGCCTTGCTGGCGTTCGCGCGCGAGCATGGCAGCCTGATCATCGAAGACGACTACGATGGCGAGTTTAGCCATTCGTCGCAGCCGCTGGATGCGCTGAAAAGCCTGGACCGTGCCGACTTGGTGTTTTATGTCGGAACCTTCTCCAAGAGCCTGTTTCCAGGCTTGCGGCTGGGCTATGTCATCGCGCCGGCATGGGCCCGTCCCGCCCTGGTCGGCGCGAAACAGCGCAGCGACTGGCACGGCGCGGTGGTGGCGCAGGACACGCTGGCGGCCTTCATCGACGATGGCGATCTCGCCCGCCACATCCGCAAAATGCGCCAGGTCTACAGCCAGCGCAAGCAGATCCTGATGCTGGCGTTGCAGCGTCATCTACCGGAAAAGTTGTCGGTGATCCCGGCCGCAGGTGGACTGCATATCGCCGCGCTGCTACGCGATGGAGACCCGGCAATGCAGGTCGTCGCGGCAGCGGCAGCGGCGGGCATCCGCGTCGAGCCGGTCAGCCAGTATGCGCTGGCCGCCGCACCGCCGAACGGGCTGGTGTTTGGACTGGGCCTGATTCCGACGCACTTGATCGACCAGGCCGTGCTGCGCCTGGCCAAGCACCTCGGATAGCGTTGTTGTCCATGGGATCCAGGCGGATCAGCTAAATGGTTGGAATTTCAACTGCGACTTTTCGTAGTGGGTCTATCATGTGGGTCCGATGCAGCGATGAAATTTCTGATTCCTCCACTTCGATTTCAAGCACATGGTGTTTTCCGGAAGCACCGGGAAGGCATTTGGCGCCGCCAACCGGCTGCCCGACCGCCACAATTTTGCCATCGATGTCATGCCATACGTGTACCGTCGTCATACCCATGGATTCCTCCTATAGACATCCTAAAAAAATTCGCTTTGCGCAAGAATTAATGCGTTGATCGCATTGGACCCGGTATTGGCCACGGTCACGATACGCGCAACACTGCCGTCAACCGACCAACGAATTGTTTCCCCTGGAGAAAGGGTTGCTCTTCCATCTCCAAGGCTTGGAATTTCTACCTTGTTGATGATCATGCTGTAGCTTATGAACTCTCTATCGCCGTAACCGTGAATGAAGACATACTGTGAAGTACCAGGGGCGATATAACTAAAGAAATATTCGATTTTTATAGCCATGGCTAGCCTCGTCTATTAATTGCAATTCAGGAGCCTTCTGGCGGTGGCGCGCTGGGTATCCTCGGGCTGCTGAAAGCTTAAGGCGATTGCGCCGCTCGGCATTTAATGCGTATCAAGCTGCGTCATGGAACCTTGAATTAGGAAATACCTACTCTTTCAGTCCGCCATGCCGCGCCGGAACGACCTGCTTTATCGAAGCCTCCCCGGTTCCATGCCTGGCTGCACATAAAAGCATTTTCAGCTATCCGCAGAAGGAATATACTGCCGCCAGAACTCAAACTGGGGTGTATATCTTGTTAAAATATCTAGTACTTCCGGTGGCCCTGATGGGCGCCGCCGCGGCCCAGGCCGACGAAGGTCAATGGCAGCCATACCAGTTGCCGCAGCTGAAATCCGAATTGAAGCGCATCGGCATCACCATCCCGGCCGAGAAACTGTCCGATCTGTCCAAGCATCCGATGAGCGCCATCGTTTCGCTGGGCGGCTGCTCGGCGTCGTTCGTGTCGGACGCCGGCCTGGTGGTGACCAATCACCACTGCGCCTATGGCGCGATCCAGCGCAACGCCACCCCTGAACACAACTACATCGTCGACGGCTACCTGGCCAAGACCCGCGCCGAAGAGCTGCCGGGCGGCCCGAACACGCTGGTCTACGTGACCGACAAGGTTGAAAACGTCACTGTCCGCGTGCTCAAGGGCGTGAGCGACACCATGAGCGGCAAGCAGCGCCACGACGCCGTGGAAAAATCGATCAAGGCGCTGATCGCCGAATGCGAGAGCGACAAGATCTACCGCTGCTCGGTGCCGGCCTTCCATCGCGGCCTGGAGTACTACCGCATCCGCCAGATGATGATACGCGACGTGCGCCTGGTGTACGCGCCGGCTGACATGATCGGTAACTTCGGCGGCGACATCGACAACTACGAATGGCCACGCCAGGGCGGCGACTACTCCTTCCTGCGCGCCTACGTGGGCAAGGACGGCCGGCCGGCCGATCCATCGCCGGACAACGTGCCTTACCACTCCAAGGACTTCCTGGTGGTCTCCGCCGCCGGCCTGAAAAACGGCGACCCGGTGCTGCTGGCCGGTTACCCCGGCCGCACCAGCCGCTACAAGCTGCCGTCGGAAATCCGCGCCGCGCGCGATTCGGCGTATCCGGCCAAGGTGGCCGAGATCCAGGCCGACCTGGACGTGATCGCCGCCGCCACCAAGGGCAATGCCGCCGCCGCCGTGCGTTACGCCAGCGTCGACAAGGGCATGAACAACGTGATGAAGAAAACCCAGGGCCTGCTGGACGGCTTTGCGCGCAAGGACATCGCCGCCATCAAGGACGTGCAGGATGCGGAGTTCCGCGCCTGGTACGTCAAGCAGCCGGGCGTATCGAAAACCCTGCTGGCCGAGCTGGATGCGGTGATCGCCGCCGACCTGGCGCTGAGCGACGAGGAATTCGGCTACGGCGTCGCCACCACCGGCGAACTGCTGAAGAGTGCGACCACCCTGTACCGCCTGGCGCGCGAAGGCGCCAAGCCGGATGCGGAACGCGAAACCGGCTATCAAGAGCGCGACCTGACCTTCATCAAGGCCCGCCTGAACCGCCTGGAGCAGTCGTATGTGGGCAGCGTTGACCAGGCGCGCCAGGTCGCCGCCTTGCAGCGCTACGCCAAGCTGCCGAAGTCCATGCACGTTCTCGGCATGGACGCGCTGCTGCCGGCCGTCGATGCGGTGCCGGCCCTGTACCTCAAGTCGTCGCTGGGCGATACCGCCAAGCGCCTGGCCTGGGTGGGCAAGGACGCCGCCGCGCTGGCCGCGTCGGACGACGCCTTCCTGCAACTGGCCGTCAAGCTGGACGACGTGACGCAGACGCTGAAGGAACGCCGCAAGGAACTGGACGGCAACCTGGAACGCGTGATCCCGCAATACATGCAGGCCGTGATCGCATGGAAGAAGTCGCAGGGCAAGCCGGTCTATCCGGACGCGAATTCGACGCTGCGCGTAACCTACGGCACGGTGGCGCCTTACTCGGCCAAGGATGGCATCACCAAGGGCCCGTTCACGACGGTCGAGGGCATCGTCGAGAAGAACACCGGCAAGGACCCGTTCAACGCGCCGAAAAAGCTGCTCGACGCGATCAAGGCCAAGCGCTACGGCCAGTTCATGGATCCGATCCTGGGCACGGTGCCGGTCGATTTCCTGACCAGCGCCGACACCACCGGCGGCAATTCCGGCTCGGCGGTGATGAACAAGAACGGCGAGTTGATCGGCCTGAATTTCGATTCGACCTACGAGTCCATCACCAAGGACTGGTACTTCGATACCGCCATCACCCGCGCCATCCACATGGATATCCGCTATATGCTGTGGGTGATGGCCGAAGTGGACCATGCTGATAACGTGCTCAAAGAGCTGACCATCAAGTATCCGGCCAAGAAAAAATAATGAACGAGCTATCGGTTCTACTGGGGTACCTGAACATGCCGTGGCACCTGGCAGGCGTGGCCACGTCCCCGCTGGAACTGGTGTCCTTCATTTTGTCGGTGGCCACGGTGTGGCTGAACATCCGTCAGAGCCATTGGGGCTGGCTGTTCGCCATCATCTCGTCGGCCACGTACGGACTGGTGTTCTTTGGTTCGCGGCTGTATGGCGACATGGGGCTGCAACTGGTGTTCATCGCCGTGTCGTTCTTCGGCTGGTACCAGTGGCTGCACGGCGACGATAGCCATGAACGGCTGCCCGTCTCCACGCTGGATACGCGCGGCCGCTGGTGGGCCGCGGGCGGCTGGCTGGCCGGCTTCGCGCTGCTGGCCTGGTTCCTCAAATCCTATACCGACACCGACGTGCCCAACTCCGACGGTTTTCTGACCGCCGGCAGTCTGGTCGGGCAGTTGCTGCTGTCGCGTAAAAAGGTCGAGAACTGGCATGTGTGGATCATTGTCGACGTGTTGTACGTGGCGCTGTACCTGCACAAGCACCTGGTGCTGACGGCTGTGCTGTACGCGGTCTTCGTCGGCATGGCGGTGATCGGCCTGCGCGCCTGGAGCCACGACACCACGGGCGGCAGCAATGGCCGCATGGCGCTGGAATGAGTGCGCACGCGCCGCTGCGGGTGGCCATACTGGGCACCACGTCGTCCGGAAAATCGACGCTGGCGGCGGCGCTGGCCGAGCACTATCAAACGCTGTGGGTGCCCGAGTACTTGCGCGAGTTTGTCGACACCGAAGCCCGGATACCGGTGGCGGCCGACCAGTTCCACATCGCCGAGACGCAGCGCGACCGCGAGGATGCGGCCGCGCCGCGCGCCGGCAAGTATCTTTTTTGCGACACCGCGCCGCTGATGACGGTGGTCTACGGCCGCCATTATTTCGGCGGCATCGACGATCAATTGGCCGCGCTGGCGGCCAGCCACCAGCAGGACTATGCCTGCACGCTGGTGATGGCGCCGGACATCCCCTGGGTGGCCGATGGCTTGCAGCGTGAATCCGAGGAAGTGAGCGTCACCATCAACCGCATGCTGCTGGACGAGTTGGCGGCGCGTGGGATACCCTATCTGCTGGTGTCGGGCGATCCCGGCGAACGATTATCCCAGGTGGAGCGGCATCTACCATGAAGCAGCGGCTGGCGGCGATATTGATGTGTGTGTCCCCGCTGGCGTTGGCCGATACCGGCTACTACCTGGTCTCCACCTACGATGTGGAAGGCCAGGCATCCCTCGATTACAAATACTGGAACGCCCACTACAAGGGCCGCACCGTGGCGGCGCCGGAAATCGGCATCGGCTACGGCGTCACGTCGCGCTGGTACACCGAGGTCTACGCCAAGTGGGTCAAGGTGAACGGTGGCGCCGCTCATTGGGTGGAGACGGCCTGGCAGAACGACTACCTGCTGACCCAAGGCCAGTATCCCTTCGACCTGGCGCTGCACACCAAGCTGGAAAAGGCGCGCAACAACGCCGACGGCTACGCGCTCGAATGGGGCCCGGTGCTGCAAACGGAAATCGGCCGCACGCAGTTCAACGCCAACCTGTTCTTCCAGCGCGACTATCGCGTGGCGCCGGGCGGCGGCGAGCATCCGATGGAGCTGACCTACCAGCTGCAAGTCAAACATCACTGGAAGCCGTGGTTGCAGCCCGGCGTGCAGGCTTTCGGCGAAGTAGGGAAGTGGAATGACTGGCTGCCATACCGGCAGCAGTCGCACCGCGCCGGGCCGGCGGTGTTCGGACACCGCGATATCGGCCGGCAGGAGATCAAGTACGAATTCGCTTACCTGATCGGCAGGAATTCGGCACGCGCAGCGAAGAGTTTTTCGATGCGCGTGCAGCTGGTCTTTTAAAGGCGTTTTAAAAGTCCATCTGGGCCGACACGCGGAAGGTGCGCGAGGCGCCCGGCATCAGGTAACCACCCAGCTCCGGCGTGACGTCGCGCCAGTAGAACTTGTCGAACGCGTTGTCGATGCTGGCGCGCAGCGTGGTCTGCACGCCGCCGATGCGGGTGGCGTAGGCGCCGCCCAGGTTCATCACATGGTAGCTCGGCACGAACACCTGGTTGGCTTGGTCGAACGCCTTCTTGCCCGAATAGATCCAGTTGGCGCGGACCGACAGGCCGGCCACTTGCGGCACCGCGTAGTCGGCGTAGACGGTCGACTTGAAGGCCGGGACGTCGGCGACGCGCTTGCCGTCCAGGTTCGACGAACCGGTGTCGCGCTGCTGCGAGTTCAGCGCCATGGCCGAGACGCCCACCGTCAATTCACGCGAGGCGCGGCCGTTCAGTGCCATTTCCAGGCCGCGGTGCTGCGCCTGGCCGTTGCGCACGAAGTAGTTCTGGCCATCGGTGTATTCGAGGCCCTTGCGGATCTCGAACAGGGCCACGCTGGCGCTCAGGTCGGGATGGATGTCGGCCTTGACGCCTACTTCGACCTGTTTCGATTTGCCCGGCGCCAGCGCGCGGCCAGGGTTCCTGGTGCCGATCGGCGCGACGCCGCCATGCTCCAGGCCCTGTGCATACGAGGTGTAGACCGAAACGTTGGGGCGCAGGCTGTACACCAGCGCCACGTTCGGCAGCCAGAAGCCGACGTCGGTGTGGGCGTCCGGCAGTAGCACGCCATTTTCGTCCGGGCCGACATATTCGTTGCGCTTGACCTGCACGTAGCGCGCGCCGGCGTGCAGCTTGAGCTGCTCGTTGATGCTCAGGATGTCCTGCGCGAACAAGGCACGCTCGTTGTCGCTGCGGCGCTCGGAAACCGGACCGCTGGTGCCGCCGTTCGGCGCCACCATGATCGGGTGGTAGATGTTGCTGAATGCGTGGCCGTCGGTGCCGGCCTGGGTGTACAGGTAGTCGCCCCATTTCTCGCTGTTCTTGAACAACGACGCGCCACCGGTGAACTCGTGCTTGAACGAGCCGGTGCTGAACTTGCCCTGCACCAGCGCCTGCACCGCCAGCGGCGATTTCTTCTCGCCCAGGCTGACGTAGTCGTAGACGTCGTAGTCGCCGTTGCCGCAGAAGCCGGAATACAGGCCCTGTGCGGTGCAGCCGCCAGGGAAGGCGGTGTAGTCGTCGCGCTTGAACTGGTGCTGGTTGGCGCTGACGGTGGTGCTCCAGTCGGGCGTGAACTTGTATTCGAAGCGGGCGCCGATGTTGCTGCTGGTGGTCTCGACCGGACGGCTCCACGGCTGGTTGTTGAGCATGGTGTCGGCCGGGATGTTCGGCAGCGTGGTGTTGTTCAGCAGCTGGAAGCCGGGCGCGGTTACCTGCGATTTCTTCTGGTAGTCGGCGTCCACTTGCAGCAGCGCCTGCGGCGAGATCTTCCAGTCGAAGGCGGCCGAGACGAACTTGCGGTTGCCGTCGGCGCCCTTGATGTAGGAGCGCAGGCGTTCGGCGGCGGCGTTGAAGCGGTAGCCGAAACGCTGGTCTTCAAAGCGGCCACCCAGGTCGACGGCGCCGTACAGCGTGCCGCGCTCGCGTTCTTCCAGCACCACCGTGCGCAGCGGCGTATCGGTCGGGCGCTTGGTGACGTAGTTGACGATGCCGCCCGGCGCCGACACCCCCGCTTGCAGGCCGGACAGGCCCTTCAGCACTTCCAGGCGTTCCTTGTTTTCCAGCGGGATCTGGGTGTCGCCCGGGATGGCCATGCCGTCCTTGCGGTAGCTGGAGGCGTTGTCCAGTTTGAAGCCGCGGATCGAGAACTGTTCCGAGTAACCGACCGCGTTGTAGGAGTCGCCGATGCTGGCGTCGTAGCGGGCGGCGTCGGTGGTGGAGCGGATCTGCAGGTCCAGCATCTGCTGGGCGGTCAGCACGCTGACCGAGGCCGGGGTTTCCAGCAGCGGCGCGTTGGCGAAGCCGGCCACGCTGGCGCGGCTGGCCTGCGCCTTGGCGCCGGTGATCACCACTTCGGGCATGGCTTGCTCGGCGGCGGAGGTTTCAGCGGCGGCAACGCCGGGGAATGCGTGGAGTACCGCCAGGGCGATGGCGGAAACTGTGAATCTTGGTGTGTTCATGTGCTCTCTCTTTTGTTCTTGGCTGGGAGCCGCGAAGAGAGCCATCAAAGGAGGGGAGAACTACTTTGCGCTTTCCTTCGCTGGCATTATCCAGATCAGGTACGAAGGGTATCTCTCACCCGGCAGCAAAGCTCCAGGACCCCTAGCGAGGCGCTAGTGTAGCACATGCGGTGCCGTGCGCCGCGATCCGCGCCGCGCCGCTACACTTGCGGTTTGCGCCACACGGCGCCAACGAAGCAGACACAGCTTTTAACGGAGGCGCCATCATGTCCATACATTTTGGCGACACTCTGCTGCATCGTGCAAGTGAAAGGGTGGGAATGAGGCAGTCGTATCAAGAGGGAAGCTGGTTTGCCATACCGTTGCTGGATGGCGGCTATGGCTGGGGTCTGGTGGCGCGTTTGTCGCCAGGCAGCAAGATCATGCTGGCGTATCTGTTCGGACCCAAGCTGCCGCGCTTGCCGTCGCTGGAGGAGCTCAATACGCTGCAACCGCAGGACGCCGTCAAAGTGCTGCGGGTGGGCGACATGGCGCTGGCCAGCGGTCACTGGCGCGTGCTGGGCGATATCGTCGACTGGAATCCGGCGCTGTGGCCGATGCCGCAGTTCCTGCGCCGCGCCGATTCGCTCAAGCGCGCCTGGCGCGTGACGTATTCGGACGCCGACCCGAGCCGCTCGGAGCGCGAGGAGTCCGTGCCCTACGATACGCAAGGCCTGGAGGCGGATTCGCTGTACGGCTACGGCTCGACCGAGCTGCTGCTGACCAGGCTGCTGGAGCCGGAGGACCACCCGATCAACCGCGGCAGCAGCGTCAGTCGCAGCTGACGTTCCAGGCCGCATACTCGCCGCGGTGCTTGCGCACGGCGACGCGGGCGGTGGTGTCGCGGTCGCTTTCAAATACCAGGCTGAACATTACGGGCGCGCCGGCCGCCGGCGCCGCCGGCCCGATCGCGCGCAGCGTGAAGGGCAGGGCACGCTGGCGGATGCATTGCGAGTTGCCGGCGAATAGCAGGCGCGCGCGGCTCAGCAGTTCAGGATATTGGCGCAGCAGCGCCACCACGTCTTCCGGCGGCAGCGCCTGGTCCATCAACACCGTGTGCGGGGCGGCGCTGCAGATGGTCCTGGGCTGGGCCAGCCACACATGCCAGCTCGGCGGCTGGGCCGACTCGGTCCAGCGCCCATCCTTGGGCGCTTTGGCATCGTAGACAAAACTCGAACGGATTTGCCGGCACAGGTCGACCGCCGAATGGCGTGGCGCCGAGTCGACCCGCGCCACCACCTGCCACGGCTTGCCGCGCTGGCGCTGGATGTCGAAGTCCGGCGCGAACAGCGGCGGCACCGGGCGCGCGCCCCTGGATTCGGCCAGCATCTTCTGGCGGAAGTAGTCGTCGAAGGAGCTGCGTTCCTCGTCGCTGGGGGCGCGCTGTTCGATCGGCGGCGGCGCGGGCGGCTTGGCCGGTTTGGGCGGCCGACTGGCCATGGCCGGCCCGGCCGCCGCCAGCAACACTGCAAAATACCTCGCCCGCATCAAACCGCCTTCATCACGATCTGGATCAGCAGGCCGCCGCCGTCGCGGTTGCGCACGTGCAGCTCGGCGCCGTGGCGCAGCATCACGCGGTCGACGATGGCCAGGCCCAGGCCGGCGCCGTTGGCCTGGCCGCGCGCGGTGTCGAGCCGGGTGAAGGGCTTGAGCAGTTGCTCGATCTGGTCGGCCGGTACGCCGTTGCCGTGATCCTGCACCTCGACGATCACACGGCGCGAGGTGTGCATGCCCTTGGTGCTGCACTTGATGTCGATCTCGGTCAGCTCGCTGCCGGGCGTCTTGCCGTAGCGGCGGGCGTTCTCGATCAGGTTGTTGATGACGCGCTTGATGTCGGTGGCGTTGCCCATCACGTGGGCGTTGGCGACGATGTCGGTGGTGATGCGCACGTCCGGCAGGCGGCCGGCTTCATGCGCGGTGTCCTGCAGCAGTTCGCTGAGGTCGACGTTGATGAAGCTCGACACCTCGGTCGGCTTGGCGTAGTCGAGGAACTGGCCGATGATGTCATCCATCTGGCCGATGTCGGACTGGATGCCCTCGCGCGCCTCGTTCGACAGGTTGGCCATCTCCACCTCCAGCTGCATGCGCGCCAGCGGCGTGCGCAGGTCGTGCGAGATGCCGGCCAGGATCACGGCGCGGTCCGATTCCACCTGCTGCAGCTGCACCACCATCTGGTTGAAGCTGCGGTTGGCTTCCATGATCTCCATCGCGCCTTTTTCCGGTAGCGGCTCGGGCCGCTTGCCCTGGGCGAAGGCGCGCGTGGCTTGCGTCAGGCGGCGCAGCGGCAGGTTGATCAGGCTGGAGATGAAGGCCGCGCCCAGCAGCGACACCACCGACACCACGCTGGCCCAGCCCAGCCACTGGATGCCGGTCAGGCCGCGGATGCGTTCGCGCTCCAGCATCAGCCAGTAGGCGTCGTCGTCGATCTTGAAGCTGACCCAGAAGCCGGCCACGCCGTTGACGCGCGCCGAGAAGCGGGTGTCCTCGCCCAGCTTGGCCTTAACCAGCTTCTGGATGTCGGGCATCAGCGCGTTGTCGGGCGGCGGATCGACCTTGTCGTCGTCCTCCAGCGTGAACACGCGGATGCCTTCGTTGGACACCAGGTCGAACAGCAACTCGCGCCGCAGTTCGGGCGCGGAGTGGGTGAGGGCGGCGTGGGTGATGGTGACCACCGAGATCACCTGCGACGAGATCTGCTGCACCTGCGGCTCGTGCTGCACCGCGCTGATCATGGCGACCCAGGCGGTCATGCTGGTGGTGGTCAGCGCGCCCAGCAAGAAGAAGGTGCGCCAGAACAGGCCGCTTTTCAGGCTGGCGGCTCTAAACGTAAACGGAAACTTCGACGGAAACTTCATGCGCACGCCCGCGCCTTAGCGCGGCTGCCCCTCCGGAATGAACACATAGCCCAGGCCCCAGACGGTCTGGATGTACAGCGGGCTCGACGGATCGGGCTCGATCAGTTTGCGCAGGCGCGAGATCTGCACGTCCAGGCTGCGGTCGAACACTTCGTATTCGCGGCCGCGCGCCAGTTCCATCAGCTTTTCACGCGACAGCGGCTGGCGGGCGTGGCGGGCGAATACTTTCAGTACCGAGAATTCGCCGGTGGTCAGCGGCACGGTCTCGCCGGCCTTCTTCAATGTGCGGGTGCCCAGGTCCAGCACGAACTGGCCGAACTCGAAGGACTGCGGGGTTTCCGACGGCGCGCCGGGGATTTCGTCCGGGCCGCGGCGGCGCAGCACGGCGCCGATGCGGGCCACCAGTTCGCGCGGGTTGAACGGTTTGGGCAGGTAGTCGTCGGCGCCCATTTCGAGGCCGACGATGCGGTCCACGTCTTCGCCCTTGGCGGTCAGCATGATGATCGGCGTCTGGTCGCCGGCGCCGCGCAGGCGGCGGCAGATCGACAGCCCGTCTTCGCCCGGCAGCATCAGGTCCAGCACCAGCAGGTCGTAGCGCTCGCGCAGCCACAGCTTGTTCATGGCGGTGGCGCTCTCGGCGGTGAAGACGTTGAAGCCTTGCTCGGTCAGGTAGCGGCGCAGCAGGTCGCGCAGGCGCACGTCGTCGTCCACTACCATGATTTTGGCCTGGTGGCCATGCTGGTTGGCGGAGGTGTTGCCGGATTCAGTCGTTGTGCTAGTCATTTGGCTGCCAGATTTGTCATATTCATGTTGCTATGGTAACGTCATAATCGCATTGCGAAAACGTCTGTGACAACCCATTACAAAGTGTTACAAACTTTACCCAATTCGTCTTACCCCCTCAGGTAAAGCATCATACACTCTGGGCATAGATTCAGCTTTTTAGGAACGTCATGGGCATCGATCACAAAAAAAACTACGCGGCAGCAAGCGCAAATTTTTGCGTTCGATCCCTGCTGGGTGTTCTGTTGCTGAGCGGCGCCGCGATGGCGCATGACAGTTCGTCGGAGCGCGACGCTCCGCGCCGTGAAGAACCCCGCGCCCTGCCTGCGCGCGACGCGCAGCCGGCCCGCCAGGCCGAGCCGCGCCAGCTCGATCCGCGCAGCTACGAGGCCCGCGCCGAAGAGCAGCGCCGCGCCATGCAGGAAGCCGGCCGCAACGCTGAAATGAATCGCCGTGCCGGCCGCCTGACGCCGGACGAGCGCCGCGACCTGCGCCGCCAGATCAACGAAGCCGGGCAAGACATCTACGCGAATCCTCCTCGCCATTAAGAAGTCGTTTTAAAAAGACCGCAGCGTCGTTGCGGTCCCTCGCCGTGCATTCGCACTGTCTTCGGGGCCGCGCCTAACTGCGTTCATTTTGAAACAACTTCTCAAGAAGTATGGCTTTGTTATTGATCCAATATTGATCTGTAGCAATAAGTTCACAGTTGTGTCGTCCACGCCACGAAAATCGCTTTCTTTTCCTTAGTCTAAGTGTAATATTCGTTAATTACACGCAATGCCCTTCGGCCGCGTGCCGTTCGGAGGAAGATAGTGGTTCAAGAGCTTGCCCCTGTCGCGCCAGGCCAGGAGTCTCACGCTCCGGGGGGCGGCTTGCCTGTCGGCTTGCTGAAACGCCCGGACGGCATCTATATCGACCTGGCGCTGTCGCCGCTGACGCTGACCGCCGCCATCAACGAAGTCTTCCATTCCCACTGTTATTTCGCCGGCTTGAATTATCCCTTGCTGGTCAAGGCGCTGTATGGCGTCGGCCCCGCTACCGGCGTGCCGGGCCCTGCGTGGCTGGCGACCGAACTGCGCGTGATGGAGCCGGAGCGCATCGCGCTGTACAAGAATCCCAAGATGGGGCGCGGCTACGCCGAATACTATTTCGAGACGCTGTACCTGGACGAGATGACGCTGCCCGACGGCACCGTGATCCCGGAACGGCCGACCAAGCTGGACGTCGACGAGTTCGTGGCCGAGATGTGGAACAAGGGCATCCTGTTCGGCATCGAAGTGGCGGCCGTGGCGGCGGCCATCGCCTCGACCAAGGCCGACCGCATCACCGTGGCCACCGAGCTGGAGCCGGAGCCGGGCCAGGACGCGACGGTGGTGGAAGTGTCGTCCGACCTGCACCGCAGCGACGCGCCCAAGACCAAGGCCGATGGCCGCATCGACCTGGGCAGCTTCGAGAACCGCTTCCCGCAGATCAAGGCCAATGTGCGGTTGCTGAAAAAGCTGCCCGCCGTGCCGGGGAAGCCGGGCTTCGACCTGGCCGGCCGCATGACGCCGGCCGCGACGCCCAAGGACCTGACGCTGCGCTACTACGCCGGCGATGGCACCGACGCCGTGATGGTGGACGACGACGAGTACCTGGTGTCGACCCGCGAAGGCTTCCTGAATGTCGATTCCAAATCCAACCGCATTTCCATCACCGATAAAATCGTCAGCAAGGACGGCGTCAGCGGCCGCACCACCGGCAACCTGGAACTGGCCGGCGCCTACGAGGAATTCGGCGACGTGCAGGAACAGCGCGACGTCGTCGGCGGCGACATTACGGTGCACGGCAACGTCTACGGCAATATCCATTCGCGCGGCGGCACCGTGGTGCTGGACCAGAACCTGGTCAGCGGCAGCATCGCCAACGCGGCCGGCAACATCACCGTCACCGGCGTCGCCTCCGGCTCGGTGATCTCCACCCGCAGCGGCGCGATCCACATCGGCCGGGCCGAGAACTGCGTCATCTCCGGCACCATCGTGACCTTGGGCGAGGCCTCCAACTGCGAGATCATCGCCGAAGAAATCCGCATCGAAGTGGCCGAGGGCTGCGCGGTGGCCGGCCGCAATGTCGAAATCGAAAACGCCGGGCCGCGTCGCCGCACCGAGATGGTCATCTACGTGCTGGTGAAGGATGTCAGCCAGTTCGACCAGGAGATCGCCGACCTGGAGCTGCGGGTGGCGGGCTTCGAGGCGGCCAACGTGGCGGCGCGCGAGGAGGCCGAGCGCATCGCGGCGGTGCCGGACGTGCGGCGCTACCTGGCGCTGGCCGAAAGGCTGCGGGTGCAGGAGCTGCAACTGACCGCCGACCAGGGCCAGCACCTGCGCAAGATCGCCGGCGCGGTGGCGACCGAGTTGCAGGCCATCGCCAAGCTGCGCACCGAGCTGCAAGTTGGCCAGACGCAGCAAAAGCTGTTGCAGGATAAGCTGGTCCGGGTGCTCGAACAGAAGGCGGAAGCGGCGGGCGTCGCGCGCTGCGGCCTGCACATGGTCAACGGCGACACCCTGGTGCGCACCATGCCATTCCAGGCCGATGTCGCGTCGCTGACGCAGCTGCCCGCCAAGGATATCAAGCAGCGCCTGCGCGGCACGCCCACCGGCGGCGAGGTGCTGTTCAGCGACAGCGCCGGTTCGCTGGACTGGCACCTCAACGCGCGGCAGCGGCCTGTGGCTGGCTAGCCCAGGTGCGCGCACAATGCCTGCGGTTCATGCTAATCTAGATTCAACATTACAAAGTGAAGAAGCGCCGCCTGGCCGGGCGGCGTTTCGACGTACATTTTCCTGGGGATTACTGTGTCAAATGACGCGACGGCGCTGGATTTGAACGCGGAGAGCGAGCTGCCCGCAGCGATCGTCAAGCGCGCGGACGGCGTCTTTTTCGCCGCCGACGCCTCGGCCGTTTCCTGCCTGTCGGCGGTCAGCCAGGTGTTCCTTGGCAGCGCCTATTTCGCCAAGCTCGATTACGCGGTCTTCATCAAGCTGCTCTACAACTGCGGCCCGGACCTGCCGGCCAATGTGACCAGCCGGCCGTTGATACGCTTCGCCGACAGCATCGAGCCGTTTCATCCGCCGCGCCGGGCGCTGTACAAGTCCGTCAAGATCATCAACGGCGAAGCCGAATACTATTTCGAGCCGGTGTTCTTCGAGATACCGGACATGCCGCCGCAACCGGCGCGCCTGAACTTCGACGAATTCGTTTCCGACATGTGGGTCAAGGGCATACGCTTCGGCATCGACGCGCCGGCCGTGCGCGACGTGATCACCAGCGGGCGGCTGGCGCGCATCATCGTCGCCCGCCGGCTCAATGCCACGGTGGGGCGCGACGCCACCATCGTGGAAGTGTCGCAGGAGATCCATCGCAGCAATGCGCCGCGCGAAAGGTCGGACGGCAAGCTCGATTTGCAGGCCTTCCAGAACCGCTTCCCTCAAGTCAAACCCAACGTCAAGCTGCTGCGCAAGGTGCCGCGCACGGCGGGCGTGCGCGGCTATGAATTGTCGGGCATCGTGCTGGAGCCGCCGGTCCCGCGCGACATCGAATTGAGCAGCGTGGCCGGCGAAGGCACGGTGATCGAGAACCTGCGCGACGGCGAGTACCTGGTGTCGGCGGTGGAGGGCTTCCTCAGCGTGGACCCGGCCAGCAAGCGGCTGTCGATCGGGCCCAAGATCATCAGCCGCGAAGGCGTCAGCGCGCGCACCACCGGCAATCTGCAGCTGACCGGCGAATACGAGGAATTCGGCGACGTGCAGGAACAGCGCTCGGTCGAAGGCGGCAGCATCACCATCCACGGCAACGTGTTCGGCATCATCACCTCGCGCGGCGGCGACATCGTCCTGAGCCGTAACCTGATGGGCGGCACCGTCACCAACGCCGACGGCGCCATACGGGTGCAGGGCGTGGCCTCCGGCTCGGTGCTACAGACCAAACGCGGCGAGGTGACGCTGGCGCGCGCGGAGAGCTGCATCATCTCCGGCACGCGGGTGGTGATCGGCGAGGCGAGCAACTGCGAAATCATGGCCGAGGAAGTGGTGATCAAGGTGGCCGAGGGCTGCGCCATCGCCGCCCGCAAGATCGAGATCACGAACGCAGGGCCGCGCAAGCAGAACGAGATGCTGCTCTACACGTTGGTGCCGGACACCTCCAAGTTCGACAAGAAGATCGCCGAGTTGCAGCCCAGGGTGCAGCACGCGGCGCACGAGGCCAATATGCGCAAGGTGGAGATCGACGCCATCACCGGCCAGACCGAGGTGCGCAACTACCTGACGCTGGCCACGCGCGTGCGCAAGCGCGAGGTGATGTTGACGCCGGAGCAGGAGCCGCTGTTCCACAAAATGGCGGCGGCGGTGGGGCCGTCGCTGAAGGCGGTGGCGAAGATTTCGCTGGCGATGAAGGCGGCGCAGGTACAGCAGGAGCAGGCGCAGGAAGAGGTCAACCAGGTGCAGCGGCAGAAGGCCTCGGTGATGAGCGGCTCGCGTTGCATGGTCGAGACCCTGACCGGCGACGTGCTGCTGCGGACCATGACCTTTGTGCCGGACGGCCCGCCGGCGCATGACCGGCCGGCCAAGGAGGTCAAGGCCAAGGTGCGCACCACAGCGGCCGGCATGAGCACCATCTATTCCGGCGCCGCCGGGCCGATCTCCTGGGCGCCGATGACGGACTAGCTTACAAGCTGATTTTGCCGCGCAGTTGTTTGCGTTCGCCGTCCTTGGTCTTGCCGTCCAGGCGCTTGCGCTGCGAGCTGCGGGTGGGCCGGGTGGGGCGGCGCACGGTGGGCAGCACGGCCACGCTGTCGACCAGTTCCTGCAGGCGGCGCAAGGCCTCTTCCTTGTTGGCTTCCTGGCTGCGCGACTGCTGCGCCTTCAATACCACCACGCCGTCCTTGGTGATGCGCTGGTCGCGCATGGCCAGCAGGCGCTCCTTGATATGCTCCGGCAGCGACGAGCTGACGATGTCGAAGCGCAAGTGCACCGCGCTGGACACCTTGTTGACGTTCTGCCCGCCCGGCCCCTGGGCGCGGATGGCGTTGAACTCGACTTCGTTCACATCGATCACGGCGCGAACCTCACCGGTTGCGCCACCGACCACGACTCGCCTTCGGTGTCGTGCGGGCGGCGGCTGACGATGTCGCGGAACAGCGGATGCTGCAAGGCTTCCTCGGTGCGCAGCACCGGCGAGACGCAGCAGTCGGCGCTGGCGAAGGCTTCGGTCCACTGGGCCAGCGTGCGGGTGGCGAACAGCGCATCGAGTTCCGCCTTGAGCGCCATCGCGTCCTCGCCGCCGACCTGCTGGCCGAGCTGCCAGTGGCGCGGCTTCAGGTCCGGCCGTTGCAGCACGTCGCAACAGCCCTGCCAGAACTTGAGCTCCAGCGCGCCAACCGCCATGTAGCGGCCATCCGACGTGCGGTAGACGTTGTAGCAGGGGACCCCGCCGGTGAGCAGGTCGCGGCCCGGAATGGCGGGCGCGCCGTTGTTGACCGCTACCAGCGGCATGATGTTATGGGCCATCACGGCGGCCGTCATCGAGACGTC
The DNA here is from genome assembly GCF_059418605.1 of Duganella sp. GW821-FHT07G03. NCBI lineage: Bacteria > Pseudomonadati > Pseudomonadota > Betaproteobacteria > Burkholderiales > Oxalobacteraceae > Duganella > Duganella sp. GW821-FHT07G03. Next base: position 522,494 of record NZ_JBWKQE010000001.1, on the reverse strand, counting down.
GACGAAGCGGCCGGCGCCGCCCATCTTGACCGCCACCAGCGCCGCCAGGATGCCTTGCAGCGCCGATTGCGCGCCGCCCAGCAGGTCGCCAACCTGCAGGTTGGGCAGCGCGGGCACGCCGTCGGCGCCGGCGTTCTGGTCCAGCATGCCGGCGTAGCCGATGTAATTGATATCGTGCCCGGCCAGTTGCGCAAAGGGGCCGTGCTGGCCGTAGCCGGAGATCGCGCACATCACCAGCTTGGGATTGCGCTGGCGGAGCGTGTGCCAGCCCAGGCCGAGTTTTTCCATGACGCCGGGGCGGAAGCTTTCGACCAGCACGTCGGCCGTCTCCACCATCGCCAGCAGCTGCTCGCGGTGCGCCGCGTTCTTCAGGTCCAGCCGCATCATCCGCTTGCCGCGGTTGACGGCGACGAAGAACTGCGACACTTCATTGCGCACCGGCCCCATGACGCGCGCGTAGTCGCCGGGACCGGGATCTTCGATCTTGGTCACTTCCGCGCCCATGTCCGCCAGGTGCATGGTGGCGACGGGGCCGGGCAGCAAGCGGGTCAGGTCCAGCACGCGGATGCCGCTGAGGGGGAGGTCTGTTTTCATAAGGGCATTGTAGCAAACCAGCAACCGCGAGCCGGGTGAATATTGACGCTGCTCAACGACCGCGGCGGGGGGCAAAGGTAGGATGGCACATGCCTGTTACCGCACGTCCCGGACGAAAGGATCATCATGCCTTCATTGACAACGCAAGCCACCAGCGCAGACACCGCCGCCGCGCCGGGCCAATATCTGGTGTTCCGGCTCGGTGGCCTGGACTACGCGCTGGACTTCAGCAAGGTGCAGGAGCTGCGGCCCCTGAAGGCGCTGGAGCGGTTTTCATCGGAGGGGGAGATCGTGGCCGGGGTGGCGGTGTCGCGCGGCGTGATCATGCCGATCGTCGACATGCGCATCGCCTTCGGGCCACGGCCGCCGGAGCACGATCCGCTGACGGACGTGATCATTCTCAAGCTGTCGAGCTGCGTGATGGGGATGGTGGTGGATGGGGTGACGGATATCGTCCAGTTGACGCTGGGGCAGATCCAGCCGATACCCGGCGCCAGCGCGGTGGAGTACCTGGTCGGTATCGGCGAAGCGGACGGGCGCCGGTTGATCGTGGTCGACATCGATAAGCTGATGTCGATCCAAAAAGTCAAAATGGGCGCCCGCCAGGCGGCTTAGGCCAGTGCTTCCAGCTGTTCCTGCAGTTCCAGCCATTCGGCTTCCAGCTGGCCGAGGTCCTTGGTGAAGAAGGATTGATCGGCCAGCAGCTGTTTCAGCTTGGCCTTGTTGGCGGCGTCGTAGATCGACGACTCGCCCAGGGCGGCATCCACATCGGCTTTCTGCGCGGCGCGCTTGGCGATCTGGTCGTCCAGGCGCTTGATCTTCTGTTCCAGCGGCTTGCGCAGCGTGGCCAGGCGCTGGCGGTCTTCGGCCTGCTGGCGTTTCTGGTCCTTGCTGAGCGCGGCCGGCGCGGCGGCGACCGCCGGTGCGACCGGCGAGGTCACTGGATAGTCGGTCTTGTTGGCCTTGCCCGCGGCCGGCAGCACGTCGGTGCCTTTACCCAGCTTGGTCTTGAACAGCCAATCCTTGTAGTCGTCCAGATCGCCGTCGAACGGCTGCAGCTTGCCGTCGGCGACGATGATGAATTCGTCGGTGGTGGCGCGCAGCAGGTGGCGATCGTGGGAGACCACGACCAGCGTGCCTTCGAACTGCGCCAGCGCTTCGGTCAGCGCTTCGCGGGTTTCCAGATCCAGGTGATTGGTTGGTTCATCGAGCAGCAGCAGGTTGGGGCGCTGCCAGACGATCAGGGCCAGTGCCAGGCGGGCCTTCTCGCCGCCGGAGAATGGCGCGATCGAGCTGGTGACCATGGTGCCGGGGAAGTTGAAGCCGCCCAGGAAGTTGCGCAGCTCCTGTTCGCGCACGGTCGGCGCGATCTTGGCCAGGTGCCACAGCGGCGATTCGTCGTGGCGCAGCATCTCCACCTGGTGCTGGGCGAAGTAGCCGATGTTCAGGCCCTTGCCCATGGTGGCGTCGCCGGTCAGCGGCGACAGTTCGCCGGCGATGGTCTTGATCAGCGTCGATTTACCGGCGCCGTTCACACCCAGCAGGCCGATACGCTGGCCGATCTGCAGCGAGAACTTGATCTTGTTGACGATGGTCTTGTGGGTGATCTCGCCGGTTTCGTCGTTCTCGATCTTGTAGCCGGCGTCGACGTCTTCCATCACCAGCAGCGGATTCGGGGCGCTGAGCGGCTCGCGGAATTCGAATGAGAATTCGGCTGCGGCGCGCAGCGGCGCCAGTTCTTCCATCTTGGCCAGCGCCTTCATGCGGCTCTGCGCCTGGCGGGCCTTGGAGGCCTGGGCCTTGAAGCGGTTGACGAACGATTCCAGGTGGGCGCGCTTGCGCTGCTGCTTTTCCAGCGCGCCGGCGGCCAGGATCATCTGCGCCGCGCGCTGACGTTCGAAGGACGAGTAGTTGCCCGAGTAGCGTTTCAGCTTGCGCTCGTCGATGTGCACCACCACGTTCACCACTTCGTCGAGGAAGTCGCGATCGTGGGAGATGATCAGCAGCGTGCCGGCGTAGCGTTTGAGCCAGTCTTCCAGCCAGATGATCGCGTCCAGGTCCAGGTGGTTGGTCGGTTCATCGAGCAGCAGCAGGTCGGATGGGCACATCAGCGCCTGCGCCAGGTTCAGGCGCATGCGCCAGCCGCCGGAGAAGCTGGCCACCGGTTGCTGCATCTGGTCGATCGAGAAGCCAAGGCCGAGCAGCAGCTGTTCGCCGCGCGACTGCACGGTGTAGGCGTCGGCGTCGGCCAGGGCGCTGTAGATCTCGCCGATGGCGATGCCGTTCTCGGATGTTTCAGGCTCCGATTCCAGGCGCGCCAGTTCGGCTTCCAGCTTGCGCAGGGTGACGTCGCCGTCGATGGCGTAGTCGAGCGCCGCGCGGTCCAGCGGCGGGGTTTCCTGCGCTACGTAAGCGACGCGCCATTTGGCCGGGAAATCGATCTCGCCCTGGTCCGGGTGCAGCTCGCCGCGCATCATCGCGAACAGGCTGGATTTGCCGGCGCCGTTGGCGCCGATCAGACCAATCTTGTCGCCTGGGTTGAGGGTGACATCGACCTGTTCCAGCAGCGGCTTAATACCGCGCATCAGGCTTACTTGAATAAAGCGAATCATTGGTTCTTGTTCTTCTTAAAGAGGGATTACAACTTCAGCTGGTCTGCGGTCAGCAGGAATACCATGTCGTCGCCGTTGCTGGTGGTGAGCCAGGTCAGGCCCAGTTCACCGAAGGCCGCTTCGGCGAACTCGCGTTCATTGCCGATTTCGACGATCAGGATGCCGTCGTCGGTCAGGCGCTCTGCCGCGCCGGCGACGATCTTGCGCACCAGGTCCATGCCGTCCTTGCCGCCGTCCAGCGCCAGTTCAGGTTCGGCGCGGTACTCCATCGGCAGCTTGCTCATCGACGACGAGTTGACGTAAGGCGGGTTGGTGATGATCAGGTCATACTTCTTGTCCGGCACATTGGCGTACAGGTCGGACTGGATCAGCGTCAGGCGGTCTTCCAGCTTGTAGGTGGCGACGTTTTTCTTCGCCACTTCCAGCGCGTCGGCCGAGATGTCGACCGCGTCCACGTGCGCGTCCGGGAAGGCGTCGGCCAGCATGATGGCCAGGCAGCCGGAGCCCGTGCACAGTTCCAGCACGTTGGCGACATTCTCAGGCTCGTTGACCCATGGCGCGAAGTACTGCGGGATCAGTTCCGCGATGAAGGAGCGCGGCACGATGGTGCGCTCGTCCACGTAGAAGCTGTAGGTACCCAGCCACGCTTCGTTGGTGATGTAGGCGGCCGGCACGCGCTCGTTGGTGCGGCGGTCGATGACGGCCATGACCGCGGCGATTTCCTCCGGCAGCAGCTTGGCGTCCAGGAACGGGTCCAGGTGATCCAGCGGCAGCTTGAGCGTGTGCAGGATCAGGTAGGCCGCTTCGTCGAAGGCTTCGACGCTGCCGTGGCCGAAGAACAGCTTGGCGGTGTTGAAGCGGGTGACGGCGTAGCGCAACAGGTCGCGCGGCGTGGTGAAAGGAGTCGTGTTCATGGCTATCTCGGTAAAACAGTAATCGGTTTGCGCACGCCGCGCCGCGGGCCATCAGGCCAGCAGGTTTTCCAGCGTACGGCGATAGATATTCTTCAGCGGATCGACAAAACGCAGCTCGATATGCTCGTCGATCTTGTGGATACTTGCGTTGGGAGGCCCGAATTCTATCACCTGAGGGCAGATCTGAGCGATAAAGCGTCCATCCGAGGTGCCGCCGGTGGTCGATAATTCGGTGGTGACGCCGGTTTCCGACTTGATCGCGGCCGACAGCGCATCGCTCAGCGTACCGCGCGGGGTCAGGAAGGGCAGGCCGCTCAGCGCCCATTTCAGGTCGTAGTGCAGGTTGTGCTTGTCCAGGATGGCGTGCACGCGGCGCTTCAGTTCCTCGTGGGTGCTGGCGGTCGAGAAGCGGAAGTTGAAGTCGATGACCATCTCGCCGGGGATGACGTTGTTGGCGCCCGTGCCGCCGTTGATGTTGGACATCTGCCAGGAGGTCGGCAGGTAGTACTCGTTGCCTTCGTCCCAACGTTCCGCCACCAGCTCGGCCAGCGCCGGCGCGGCCAGGTGGATCGGGTTCTTGGCCAGCTGCGGGTAGGCGATGTGGCCCTGCACGCCCTTGACCGTCAGCTTGCCGGACAGCGAGCCGCGGCGGCCGTTCTTGATCATGTCGCCCAGGGTTTCGTCGGAGGTCGGCTCGCCGACGATGCAGTAGTCCAGCGTCTCGCCGCGTTCCTTGAGCATATTGCAGACGATGACGGTGCCGTCGATGGCCGGGCCTTCCTCGTCGCTGGTGATCAGGAAGGCGATCGAGCCCTTATGGTCGGCGTGGGCGGCGACGAACTCCTCGCAGGCCACCACGAAGGCGGCGATCGAGGTCTTCATGTCGGCGGCGCCGCGGCCATACAGCTTGCCGTCGCGGTGGGTCGGGTTGAAGGGTTCCGAGCGCCATTGCTCGACCGGGCCGGTCGGCACCACGTCGGTATGGCCGGCGAACACCAGCAGCGGCGCGGTGGTGCCGCGGCGGGCCCACAGATTGGTCACGCCGTTCGATTCGATCACCTCGCAGGCGAAGCCCAGCGGCGACAGCAAATCGATCAGGTGCTGCTGGCAGCCTTTATCGTCCGGGGTGACAGAGGAGAGGGCGATCAGCTTTTCGGTCAGCGCCAGGGTCTTGGATGGAGTCATATTATTTGTCGAAGATTTGTTTGTACTGGGCGTCGGAGAAGGAAACGGCGTAGGCGCCGTCCTTGTCCAGCACCGGGCGCTTGATCACGGACGGATTTTCCAGCATCAGCGCGATGGCGCTTTCGTCATCGACGATGGCGGCCTTGCGCTGGTCGGACAGCGCGCGCCAGGTCGTGCCTTTTTTATTCACCAGCACATCGCGCGACAGGTGCTGGAGCCAACCGGCGACGATTTCGCGGGTCAGACCCTGTTTTTTAAAGTCGTGGAAGACAAAATCCTGCTGCTGGTCGGCCAGCCAGACGCGGGCCTTTTTGACGGTATCGCAGTTCGGGATGCCGTAGAGGGTAACTTTATTCATGAAATCAAGGGCTTGCAGTAGGGAATTCCGTGTGGGGCCGCATACGCTGACGCGACAAAAGAGCGATAGGATAACACGCGGCCTCTGCAGGGCGCAGCGGTGTCGGCCGGCTTTACAGGCCAGGCTGGGCGCGCACGCTCCCGCCCCAGCGTCCGGCCGCGGCATGGTTAGTGCTAATCCAGTCATCGCGCAGCTCGCGCGACTAACCGGAGATTAACCATGAAAACTCATTTCCTGGCGTTGTTATTGGCCGCTTGCACGGCGCAAGCGGCCTATGCCGGTCCGTATGCCTTGTCGGCCGATGGCGCCACCGTGGTGCGTCTGACGCCCCAGGGCACGGTGGCGGCCAGCGCACTGACCAGCGCCATGCTCACGCCGGGCTGGAGCGCCACCGCCGGCGGCGGCGGCAGCCTGGGCGTCACCAGCTACGACGCCGGCTACAAGAGCGGCGCCGGCGGCGCGCAATTCACGGCGCTGTACAACAACGGCGCACCGCTGGCGGCCGGCAAGAGCCTGGAATGGGTGCAGGTGATTAACACCAACACCCCGCTGGGCGGCGCCACGTCGCCCTATCTGGACAACGCCGGCAAGCCGGGCGAACCTTTTTACACCTTCACCGCGGCCAACCGTAACGGCTCGCTGCCGCCGGAGCAGCTCAATTTCTACGATTATTCCAAACGATCGCCAGGCACGGTCACCGCCACCCACTCCATCGACTGGAGCGCGCAACTGTTCCCCGTCATCCGGGACAGCAGCAAGCAGCTCACCGTCCAGGACGGCGTGACCTGGGGCTGGAGCATGAAGAAAGCCACGGTGGGCAACGACAGCGGCGTCTTCAAGAATCCGGCGCCATCGAGCGCGGTCACCACCGGCGTCGGCACCAACAGCTTCGCCTGGGGCGTCGGCGATCCCAGTTCGCTGAACTATGTCGGCAACAGCTTCGACACCGCGCCCAACACGCCGTTCAAGATCGGCCACCTGAACTTCCACAACGGCACCATACTGAGCGGGGCGGCCACCAGCGTCGACCTCGATATTTCCATCAACTTCGACAATATCCCGGAAAAGAACTTCAGCCTCAACTCCACCTTCAACATCGATAACACGCCCAATACCGACGACCCCATCGCCAGTGCGGACACGGTGTCGATCGGCGGCTACGGCTTCACCTTCAATGTGCTGGAAGGGGCGAGCGCGGGCGTCGATCTCTGGGCTGAACTGACGACCGGCTTGAGCGCCCTGCCAACGGGCGCGGTGCCGACCGGCGCCGACCGGTTTTCGGACACGCCTTTCGATCCCGATCCGGGTTACAAGCTCAGTTTTGTCGGCTTTCGTGATCCGAGCGCCGGCGGCTTTGTCGGCGTGACGGCGGTACCCGCACCAGGCGTGTTGCTGTTATTCGTGACAGGGATCGTGCTGATGTGGCGCAGCCGGATGCGCGCCTGATGGGCCGGCGTTGGCGCATCGCGGCCTGCTGCCTGGCCTGGCTGCTGGGGCATGCGCCCACGGCCGCGGCGGACGGCGACAGGCCGGACCGGCTGCGTTTCGAGCACATCGGCGAACAGGATGGCGCCGGCCCGCCATTCGACATCGCGGCCGGGCGCAGCGCCCAGTCCAGCTACACGCTGGTGCTGGTGTCGCCCCCGGCGTATGCGGCGCTGCGCGAGCTGGTGTCGCGTGCAACGCCGGTCGCCGGCCGCGCCGCCGGGACGTTTGAAGTCACCGAATACGCAGGTGGGCAGCTGCGCCACCGCGCCATCCTGTCGCCTGCGGCGATGAAGGCTGCAGTCGCGCTGATCCACCGCGACTGCGACCGCCAGCAGGCCCCGCTGCCCGCCGCCATCGCCATCCAGGAACAACTGCTGAAATAGCGGCCACGCGCTCAAGATCGCGCCTGGGTAATGCGCCGTGCGCGCCGCAGTAGGACGCTTCAGGTGTTGAGGGTGAACTCGGTGAACGAGGCTTCGTCCGGCGAGGCCTTGTTCGGTTCCGGCTCGGCCTGGGCGTTCTTGCTGTCCGGGCCGTTATTCAGGAGCCACAGCAGGTTGGTGGCGGAATCGGCGTTGGCCAGCGCTTCGTCCTGGCTGATCAGCCCATCCTGCACCAGCTTGAGCAAGGCCAGTTCGAACGACTGCGAACCGGGCGACATGCTCTTTTCCATCGCTTCCTTGATCTGGCCGATTTCGCCTTTTTCGATCAGGTCCGAGATGTAGCGGGTGTTGACCATCACTTCCACCGCCGCCGTGCGCGTGCCGCCGTTGATCGAGCGGACCAGCCGCTGCGAGACGATCGCCTTCACCGTCGACGACAGATCCTGCAGCAGCGCGCTGCGGTTCTCGATCGGGTAGAAACTGATAATACGGTTTAGCGCGTTGTAGCTGTTGTTTGCGTGCAGGGTCGCCAGAACCAGGTGGCCCGACTGCGCGTAGGCCAAGGCCGCGGCCATGGTTTCCTTGTCGCGGATCTCGCCGATCAGGATGCAGTCCGGCGCCTGGCGCATGGAGTTGCGCAGCGCGGTGTAGAAGTCCTTGGCGTCGCTGCCGATCTCGCGCTGGTTGACGATGGACTTCTTGTTCTTGAACAGATACTCGATCGGGTCTTCCAGCGTCAGGATATGGCCGGAGCGCAGTTCGTTGCGGTGGTCCAGCATCGAGGCGATGGTGGTGGACTTGCCGGAGCCGGTCGAGCCGACCAGCAGCAGCAGGCCGCGCTTTTCCATGATCAGGTCCGCCAGCACCGGCGGCAGTTGCAGGTCGGCCAGCAGCGGGATGGTGGCCGGCACGAAGCGGAATACGGCGGAGATGGTGCCGCGCTGCTTGAACGCGGAGAGGCGGAAGCGGCCCATGTTCGGCACCGATACGCCCATGTTCAGTTCATTGGTCGCCGCCAGTTCGTCCATCTGCGCGGGCGTGGCGATTTCCGCCAGCAGCGAATGGATGTTGTCCGGCTCGAGCTTTTGCTGATTGATGGGGATCAGGTTGCCGTTGATCTTGATGTGTACCGGCGAATTCACCGCAAAGAACATGTCCGACGCGTTCTTTTCCTTCATCAGCTGGAACAGGCGTTCCATGGCCATGGCACTCTCCTCAGTATCAAAAAAAACGGGGACTGCAATCAGTCCCCGGTTCTTGTTGCCTGCTTAGATACCGCGCAGCAGTTCGTTGATGCCGGTCTTGGCGCGGGTCTTTGCATCCACGCGCTTGACGATGACCGCGCAATACAGCGAGTACTTGCCGTCTTCCGAAGGCAGGTTGCCCGAGACGACCACCGAACCCGCAGGCACGCGGCCGTAGGTCACTTCGCCGGTGGCGCGGTCGTAGATTTTGGTCGACTGGCCGATGTACACGCCCATCGAGATCACCGAGTTCTCTTCGACGATCACGCCTTCGACGATTTCCGAACGGGCGCCGATGAAGCAGTTGTCTTCGATGATGGTTGGATTGGCTTGCATCGGTTCCAGCACGCCGCCGATGCCGACGCCGCCGGACAGGTGGACGTTCTTGCCGATCTGCGCGCACGAACCGACGGTGGCCCAGGTGTCGACCATCGCGCCTTCATCGACGTAGGCGCCGATGTTGACGTAGGAAGGCATCAGCACCACGTTCTTGGCGATGAAGGAGCCACGGCGCGCCACGGCAGGCGGCACCACGCGGAAGCCGCCTTTGATGAAGTCTTCGGCGGTGTAGTTGGCGAACTTGGTCGGAACCTTGTCGTAGAACTGCATGGTGCCGTCGGACGGCATCTGCACGTTGTTCTCCAGGCGGAAGGACAGCAGCACGGCTTTCTTGACCCACTGGTTCACAACCCAGTCGCCGGTGGTTTTTTCGGCCACGCGGATGGTGCCGGCGTCCAGGCCTGCGATCACGTGCGAAACCGCGTCGCGCAGTTCGGCGGTGCCGTTACCCGGGTTGATGTTGGCGCGGTCTTCCCATGCCTGGTCGATGATTTGCTGGAGTTGTTGGCTCATGATTTACTCAATTATTTGTTAAGGGACTTGCAGAATTGGACGATGCGCTGCGCAGCTTCCAGGCCTTCTTCCGTCTCGGCGACCAACGCCATGCGGATGCGGTTGCGGCCCGGATTGGCGCCGTGGGCGTCGCGCGCCAGGTAGCTGCCCGGCAGTACCGTGACATTATATTCGGCGTACAGGCGCTGGGCGAATTCGGTGTCCGACAAGCCGGTCTGGCTGACGTCGGCCCACAGGTAGAAGCCGGCGTCCGGCAGTTCCACTTGCAGCACTTCCTGCAGCAACGGGGTGATGGCGGCGAATTTGGCGCGGTATTTTTCGCGGTTCTGTTCGACGTGGGTTTCGTCGTTCCAGGCCGCGATCGAAGCAGCTTGCACGGTGGGGCTCATGGCTCCGCCGTGATAGGTGCGGTACAACAGGAATTTTTTCAGGACGTCGGCATCGCCGGCCACGAAGCCCGAGCGCATGCCCGGCACGTTGGAGCGCTTCGACAGGCTGCTGAACACCACCAGGCGCGCGTAAGGCCGGTCGATCGTGGACAGGCCCAGCGTGTGGGCCGCTTCCAGCGCGCCCAAAGGCGCCTTGTCGCCGTGGTAGATCTCGGAGTAGCACTCGTCGGCGGCGATGACGAAGTTGTAGCGCTCGGACAGGGCGAACAGGTTCTCCCAGTCGGTCAGCGTCAGCACGGCGCCGGTCGGATTGCCGGGGGAGCACAGGAACAGCAGCGCTACGCGCTCCCACACGGAAGTCGGGATGCTGTCGTAGTCGCAGCCGAAGTTGCGGGTCGGGTCGGAATTGACGAAGTACGGCTCGGCGCCGGCCAGGTAGGCCGCGCCTTCGTAGATCTGGTAGAACGGATTCGGGCTCACCACCAGCGACTTGGCGGCCGGGTCGATCACGGTCTGCGCCAGCGCGAACAGCGCCTCGCGCGAGCCGTTCACCGGCAGCACCTGGGTGGCTGGATTGAGCTTGGGGATGCCGTAGCGGCGTTCCAGCCAGCCGGCGATGGCGCCGCGCAGCGCGTCCGAGCCGATGGTGGTCGGGTAGCTGGCCAGGCCGTCCACATTGTCGATCAGCGCCTGCTGGATGAACGGCGGCGTAGGATGTTTGGGTTCGCCCATGCCCAGGCTGATGGCCTTGTGCTGTGGGCTGGCGGTCACCTGCGCGAACAGCTGGCGCAGTTTTTCGAACGGATAGGGTTGCAGCTTGTCGAGATGTGGATTCACTTGGCGGACCGGGTGCGGAACGTTGAAAAAAGAGCAGCGTAGACAACCATTATAGCGCCTCTGCGCAGCCCTCGTCATACGACGGCGAGTAGGTCGAGTATCCATGCCAAATAATAAACATGTGAGATACTTCGGCCCACGGTTCACAAAGAGGTCAGGCATGGAACAGGATGAAACGACGATAGGCGCGGGCGTCAGCCGGCAGGTGATGGCGCTGCGGCTGGCGACCGGGCTGGCGCAGGGCGCGCTGCTGTATTGGCTGTACCAGGCCGACCGGGGCGGCTGGTGGCCGGCCGGGTCGCCGTATGTGATGACGCCACTGCTGATGGCCTGCGCGCTGCTGCCGGCGATGCTGATATCGGCCATGGGCCACATGGCGCCGAAGAAGGTGGCGCAATGGATGGCGGCTGCCGTCGGTGTGGTGCTGATCATGGCGCTGCATGCTGTCAGCCGCGAGGCCGGCGTGCTGCGGGGCGCCGGCGAGCTTGGGAAGGGCGCGTTTACGTCGATGTCGGGGCCGATGATGGTCTTCGGCGCGGTCTTCATGTACATCGCGCATTCGCTGGTGATGGCGGGGGCGGCGGACCGGCGCCGCATCGCCAGCTACGACACATATTTTGAGCTGGCCTGGAAGCTGGCGGTGCAGCTGAAGTTCTCGGCGTTCTTCGTTGGGGCGCTGTGGTTGGTGCTGCTGATGGGCAGCGGCCTGTTCTCGATGGTGCAGCTGGGCTTCCTCAAACATATGATGGAAGAGTCGTGGTTTGTGGTGCCGGTGATCTGCTTCGCCTGGTCGTGCGCGATGCACATCACGGACGTGCGGCCGGCCATCGTGCGCGGCATCCGCAGCCTGTTGCTGGTGCTGCTGTCGTGGATACTGCCGGTGGCGGCGCTGATCATCAGCGGCTTCCTGTGCGCCTTGCCGTTCACCGGGTTGGATGTGCTGTGGGCCACGCGGCATGCGACGTCGTTGCTGCTGGCGGCGGACGCGGTGTTGATCGTGCTGATTAACGCCGCCTTCCAGAACGGCCACGCCAAGGCGGCGCTGGCGGTGCGGGTGAGCGCGCGCGTGGCTTCGCTGTTGATACTGCCGCTGACAGCCATCGCGATTTACGCGTTGGGTTTGCGGGTGTACGACTATGGCTGGACCTCCGACCGCGTGATCGCCGCCGCCTGCCTGGTGGTGGCCAGTTGCTATGCGCTCGGTTATGCGTGGGCGGCGCATCGCTATGAGACCTGGCTGTGCCCCATCGCCAACGTCAACGTGGCGGCGGCCTTCGTGGTGCTGGCGGTGCTGCTTGCCTTGTTCACGCCGATCGCCGATCCGGCGCGGCTGTCGGTGAACAACCAGATGGCGCGGCTGGAGAAGGGGCGCACCAAGGCGGCGCAATTCGATTACCACTATCTGCGATTTGAAGGGCAGCGCTACGGCCAGGAAGCCCTGACGCGCCTGTCGCAGCAAACCACCGGCCCCGATGCGGCATTGATACGCGACCTGGCCGGCAAGGCGTTGAAGGAGACGAACCGCTGGCAAGCAGGATCGCAGCTGGCGGCGGTGTCGATCACCGACAACGTCAAGGTATGGCCAGCGACCACCAGGCTGCCGGCCAGTTTTGCGGCCCAAAAGTGGAGCCCGATAGAAGACGCGGCTGTCCTGCCATGCCTGTTGAACCGCGGTAGCAGCTGCGACGCCCTGGTGCTCGATGTCGATGGCGACGGCAAGCCGGAAGTCCTGCTGTTCAATGCGGGCCGCTACTCGGCGGCGCCGCTCTACACCGAGCGCGCCGACGGCAAGTGGGTGGTGGCCGGCCATCTCGATGCGAGCGGCAGCGAATGCGCGCCGCTGATCGAGAAGCTGAAGGCGGGGCAGTACACGCTGGTGGCGCCGCGCATGAAGGCGCTGGAGGTGGCGGGGCAGCTATTGCAGTTCCAGTCGGAGTTCGGCGCGGATGACTGCAAGCTAATCAAAGCGGCGAAGTAGCCTGTCTGGGGGCGGCGGGTGTCACCGGAGTTGATTATTTTACATTTCATTTCGGAAATGCAATAATGCTTTTCCATAATTTTTAAGCAAGGAAAATCATGACCCGCCTTCAAAAGTTAGTCACCGGCCTATTTTTCATACTGGGCACAGGGGCGTCTTCCGCAGTACTGGCAGATACCGTGACCTTTGAAGATGTGCCGTTGTATTCCAACGGCCAAGTCTTCAGCTCCGGCGGCTTCACCTTCTCGTCACCAACTTTTATAGGATACGTCGCGGATGGTGCTTACTGCGATCCGGCCTGCCCTGACAATGGCACTCAGATGTTTATCAGCGGAAATGGACCATCGGCTCTGACCATGACCAATGCCGTTGGCCGGGCATTTAGTCTGAAAAGCTTCGACGGCGCGGGCGGTTCCAACTTCAACGTCTCGGCCGACCCGAGTTTTGTCGATTACATTCCGAGGCAGATCGATATCAAGGGACAGCGCGTTGACGGCAGCACTGTTTCCGAGTCGTTCCTGATTGACCGTTCGTCGAACGCCGCCGGCAGGTTGAACTTCACACAGTTCCTGGCCAACGGCTCATTCACCAACCTGGCTTCCGTAACCTTCAGTTCCAGCGGAAGTTCCTGGGAAGGTTTGAATGGCTTTTCGCTCGATAATATCGTTGCGACGCCAGTACCTGAGCCGACATCCTATGCCATGCTGTTTGCTGGTTTAGGCCTGGTTGGTCTGATGGTCCGCCGCCGGGGTTCCCCAAGATCCATCTAGCCTGAACGGCCTGGCGTCATGGCGATTGTGGCCGTTTTGGCCCCAATCCCCCGCCATCTTATTATCATCGAGACACTATCCGGCTTCAATGCGCGATGATGCTGACATGCCGGGAGCCTGCCGTGCTATTGTAGAGAGAGGTTACAGGTTTTATCTCTACACTTCGCGAAGTCCCATCATCCAGCCCACATGCATATGTGGGTTGCCTCGACCTCCCACCGCCTAGCTGTCGCTCATAACGCGCTTTATCCATGACATCCGGCGCGCATCGCGCCGGGTCGCGGACGCACGTGCCTATTCAATGTGACAACCGGGAGAATATCTTGATCGTGGACCGCTCGCTGTACGACGGACAACTGCTACTGAAGGCGGGCGCTTTGCAGGACGCCATTTTTAACAGCGCCAATTTTTCCAGCATCGCCACCGATGCCCAGGGCGTGATCCAGATTTTTAACGTCGGCGCCGAGCGCATGCTGGGCTACAAGGCAGTCGACGTGATGGACAAGATCACGCCGGCCGATATTTCCGATCCGCGCGAACTGATCGCCCGCGCCAGCGCGCTCAGCCTGGAACTGGGGACCGCGATCACGCCCGGTTTCGAAGCGCTGGTATTCAAGGCCTCGCGCGGGATCGAGGATATCTACGCGCTGACCTATATCCGCAAGGACGGCAGCCGTTTCCCGGCGATGGTGTCGGTCACGGCGCTGCGCGACGACAAGGACGCCATCATCGGCTATCTGCTGATCGGCACCGACAACACCGCGCGCAAGCGCGCCGAGGAGGCGTTGCTGAAAGCGGGCGCGCTGCAAAACGCCATCTTCAACAGCGCCAACTTCTCCAGCATCGCCACGGACGCGCACGGCGTGATCCAGATTTTCAATGTCGGCGCCGAACGCATGCTGGGCTATAAGGCGGCCGACGTGATGGACAAGATCACGCCGGCCGATATTTCCGATCCGCGCGAGCTGATCGTGCGCGCCAACGCCCTCAGCCTGGAATTGGGGACCTCGATCACGCCCGGCTTCGAGGCGCTGGTGTTCAAGGCCTCGCGCGGCATCGAGGACATCTACGAGCTGACTTACATCCGCCAGGACGGCAGCCGCTTCCCGGCGATGGTATCGGTCACGGCGCTGCGCGACGACCAGGAAACCATCATCGGCTACCTGCTGATCGGCACCGACAATACTGCGCGCAAGCGCGCCGAGGAGGCGTTGCAAAAAGCCGGTGCGCTGCAGAACGCCATCTTCAACAGCGCCAACTTCTCCAGCATCGCCACGGACGCGCAGGGCGTGATCCAGATTTTCAACGTCGGCGCCGAGCGCATGCTGGGCTACAAGGCCGCGGACGTCATGAACAAGATCACGCCTGCCGATATTTCCGATCCGCTGGAGGTGATCGCGCGCGCCCATACGCTGAGCATCGAACTGGGCACGTCGATCACGCCGGGCTTTGAGGCGCTGGTGTTCAAGGCCTCGCGCGGCATCGAGGACATCTATGAGCTGACTTACATCCGCCAGGACGGCAGCCGCTTCCCGGCGATGGTGTCGGTGACGGCGCTGCGCGACGACCTGGAACAGATCATCGGCTACCTGCTGATCGGTACCGACAACACCGTGCGCAAGCAGGTCGAGGCCGAGCAGGCGGTGCTTGACCAGCGCTTGCGCGATCAGCAGTTCTACACCCGCTCGCTGATCGAGTCGAATATCGACGCGCTGATGGCGACCGACCCGCGCGGCATCATCACCGACGTCAACCAGCAGATGGAATCGCTGACCGGTTGCACCCGGGATGAACTGATCGGTGCGCCGTTCAAGAACTACTTCACCGACCCGGACCGGGCCCAAGCCGGCATCTCCCGCGTTCTGCGCGAAGGCAAGCTCACCAACTATGAATTGACCGCGTTGTCGCGCGAAGGCTCCGAGACCGTGGTCTCGTTCAACGCCTCGACCTTCCACGACCGCGACCGCAAGCTGCAGGGTGTGTTCGCGGCGGCGCGCGACGTCACCGACCGCAAGCAATTCGAACACCGGCTGCAGGAAAACAATGTCGAGCTAGAAAGTGCCAAGGCGGCGGCGGAAATAGCCAACCTGGCCAAATCTGAATTCCTGTCGAACATGAGCCATGAATTGCGCACGCCACTCAACGCGGTGCTGGGCTTCGCGCAATTGATGGCGTCGGACACGCCGCCACCATCCTCCGCGCAAAAAACCTCGATCGATCAGATCCTGCAGGCCGGCTGGTATCTGCTACGCTTGATTAACGAAATACTCGATTTGGCGATGATTGAATCGGGCAAGGTCAGCCTGTCCAAGGAGACGATGTCGCTCACCGAGGTGTTGCTCGATTGCAGTGCCATGATGGCGCCGCAGGCCGAGCAACGCGGCATCGCCATGAATTTCCCTAGCCTCGAGGACCTGTTCTTCGTGCACGCGGACCGGACCCGGGTCAAGCAGGTCATCGTGAACCTGATGTCGAACGCCATCAAATACAATCGCCCCGGCGGCGCCGTGACGGTGAACTGCGAGCATAAACCCGACGGCCGCGTACGCGTTAGCGTGATGGATACCGGCGTGGGCCTGCAGCCTGACAAACTGGCGCATCTGTTCCAACCGTTTAACCGGCTGGGGCAGGAAGCCAGCACCGAGGAGGGCACCGGGATCGGGCTGGTGGTGACCAAGAAATTGATCGAACTGATGGGCGGAATCATCGGTGTGGAAAGCACCGTCGGCGTGGGGAGTGAATTCTGGTTCGAGTTGTTGGCGGCCGATGCGCCCGGACTGGAGTCGGAAATATCGGGCATGACGCCGGCCCGCAACGACGACATGCTCACCCGGACGGACCTCGAGTATCGCCGCACGCTGCTGTACGTCGAGGATAATCCGGCCAATCTGGCGCTGGTGGCGCAGCTGATCGCACGACGCGACGATCTGCAGCTGATGACCGCGGTGACGGGACATCTCGGCATTTTACTGGCCAAGAAACATCAACCCGATGTGATACTGATGGATATCAACCTGCCGGGAATGAGCGGCTACGGCGCGCTGAAAATATTGCGCGATGATCCGGCCACCTCGCATATTCCGGTGATCGCCTTGTCGGCGAATGCCATGCCGCGTGACATAGAAAAAGGTATCGAGGCCGGCTTCTTCAATTATCTGACCAAGCCCATCATGGTGCGCGAATTCATGGATGCGCTGGATGTGGCGCTCCAGCATTTCGCTGAAGTCAACGAGGCGGTACACGTCATTCCGGTTACGTCGGAGTAGGCTGCAAAGGGCAGGCTTGCATGTTCTCGTCCAGCCTGCGCGCCAGCTCGCCGCGCAGCGTGTGCAGGCCTTCGATGCGCTGGTCGATGTCTTCCAGCTTGCGCTCCAGCGCCGCGCGCAGCTGGGGGGCGGACGATTCCGGTTCGGCCAGCAGCGGCAGGTCGGCTTCGATTTCTGCCAGCGTGAAGCCGAGCGTCTGCGCCAGCCGGATGTAGCGCAGCCAGTCCACCGCTTCCGGCGGATAGTCGCGGTAGCCGTTGGCGCTGCGGCGCGCGCGCAGCAGGCCGCGCTTCTCGTAAAAGCGCAGGGTGTCCCGGCTTAGCCCCGTGGCGCTGGCGATTTCTCCGATTTGCATGGACAGGCTCCAAATATCGTTTGACCTTGGAGTGTACTCCAGGCCTTAGCATGGCTCCACCTTATTCCAGGAGACCTCATGCTCGCATCATCGACCTTCCGCAAAATAGTCCTCGGCAGCGCCATCTACGATTTGATCGTGACCGCGCCTTTCGCCACGCCGTGGAGCTTCGCCTACGCCCGCGCGCAGCTGGACGGCATCAACCAGGGGATGGGCGGCGCCGCACTGCCGGCGTTCGAACCGTTCCACGTGCTGTTCGCCTGCCTGCTCGGCAGCGTGGTGCTGGTGTGGTCGCTGCTGCGCATCAGCGATCCGCAGCAGCGCTTCGGCCGTTTCGACGGCATGGCGCGGCTGCTGTTTTCAATCTGGATGACCTGGACGCTGGCCGTCACCGGCGCGCCGCTGCTTTGGCTGTTTATCGTGCCGGAGATGGCTTTCTGCGTGGCGCAGTGGCTGCCGGTGCGCGGGGCGGACGTTACAGGTCGAAGCTGAGGCGTTGACGTTACTGTGATTGATAATTTGTGCGCGGACGGCGGCGCAGCGCGGCGATCAGCGTGTCGAGCAGCAGCGCGGCCAGCATGGATGCACCGAGCAGCGGGAAGCAGCAGCCCAGCACCGCGGCGATCACCACGGCGCCACGCGTCAGCCGGTCGCCGTGGCGGCGCTCGGGAACCGCCAGCCTGCCGGCGGGTCGCCGCTTCCACCAGATGACGATGCCGCTGACGCACAGGGCGATCAGCGCCAGGCAGCCGGCCAGCATGAGCAGCAGGTTGGGCGTGCCGTATTCTCCGTCCTGATGCACGCTGACGCCCCATTCGGTGATGCGGCCTATCGCGCCGATGCGTTCCGGGCCGATATCCATCAGCACCTTGCCGCTGTATTGGTCGAGGTGAATCACGCGCTGGTCCGCCGTCCGGCCGGTGCTGCGGATCGCGCTGTAGACGCCTCGGGCATCGCGCGGCAGCGCAAGGCGGTAGCCGCGATCGATGCCTATCGACGCCAGTTGCGCGACCACGGCGTCGGGGCCGGCCATGCCGGGGCGGCTGTCCGGGACCTGGACGCTGGAGGCGTCGTGCGGCGTGGCCTTGTGGTGCGCATGCGGATCGTCCGATTCGGGAACGGCGAGCTGCTGCTGGGTCCACGGCAGTTCGCCCAGGGCGTCGGCCGGCAGCGTGGACTTGGGCACGCCCCGCCACATGCCCTTCGGTACGCCCAGATCGTGCGCGGTCAGCCAGGCATTGACGTTCGCGCCCCAAAACACCGACCACGGCATGCCGGTCAGCGCAAGGAACAGGATCACGATGCCGCCGAAGGCGCCGGTGACGGCGTGCAGATCGCGCCACCAGGTCCGCCCCTGGGCCCCCGGCCGTATCGACACCACGCCTGCGCTGCGGCCGCGCGGCCACCACAGGTAGGCGCCGGTGGACATCAGGACGATGATCCAGCCGGCCACGATTTCAATCACCACCTTGCCGCCGTCACCGGCGATGGCCAGCGAATGGATGTGCTTCACGATGGTCATGATCCGCTGGTCTTCGGCGATGGCGCCGGCAACCGTGGCGGTGGCGGGATCGACGAACACTTGCAGCGTGGCGCCGTCGGGCCGGATCACGTCCACCTGCGCATTGTGCCGGTCGTCCGCCGGCAGGGTGAGCGCCTTGGGCCGTCCGGGGTGCGACTGCAGCGCCGCGGCGATAAGCCGTGACGGCGGCTGCGTGGCGACAGTGTCACCGGCCGGTTCGCGCAGTATCTGCGGGCCGTAGACAAGGTCGTCGATCTGGCGGTGGAACAGGTACATGGCGCCAGTCACGGCCAGCGAAAAAATAAAGGGCACGCAAACCAGGCCGGCAAAAAAATGCCAGCGCCAGATGCGTCGATACAGGCCGGCACGCGGCACTGCGGCCGCGGCGGAATACGATGAGTTCATTGTTATCCTCGTCAAACAGATTGACCCGGCGCACAAAAGTGCGCCCGTGTGCAGGGATCAGGCGAGGAGTGGTGGTGCGCGGGCGTGGGCCGTTGACCAGGCGTGCAGCGGCTGCGGAGCGGCGTAAAAGAGGGAAGGGTAGATATCGCGGCCGGCGTCCGCAAGCAGCGCGGCAGCCGGTGTGGTGGGGATGGCGTCGGCGCCGCCGTGGGTGGCGCAAAACGCGCAGTGCTCCATGCCGTGCCTGGCCGATGCCGGGGCTTTGCCGCCGTCGCCGGGGGCCAGCTTGACCAGCTTGTAGCCGCTCACCGTGCAGACTTCCACGGTGTCGGCGCCGGCGGCGGCCAGTGCGTGGAAAATCGAAGGCGCGAGCGCGCTGAACAGGACGGCCAGCAAGGCTATCCAGATGTGCAGCGTTTGTCGTTTTGCCATTTTGATCATGTTGCCATTATATCCGATGCCGTTTGTAGGCCAACCTGTATGCGGAGATGAAGGCGCTCAGCGCCTGATCGTCAGGCGGCCTTCAACAGCGCCCGCGGCTTGCTCCAGACCTGCTGCGCCACGCGCATCATGTTGCGGCCCATGACCAGTTCGGTCTCGCTGTCGGTCATGCCGACCTTGCGCAGCGCGGCGGCCAGCTGGCGCCAGACTTCCGGCGGCGTGAAGGTCGGTGGACGGCTGGCGCTGTAGCCGGCGGAGGCGGGCCACCAGTAGCCCGGGTCGAAATCGCCGGGCGGCGTGTCGTCCAGGCCGGGCTGCTGGAAGCAGATATCGAGGCCGATGCCGGCGTGCGATACGCCCACCAGGTCCGCGACATAGGCGGCATGGCGCGCCACGTCGTCGGCGTTCGGATGCTCCTTCCCCAGGAACCACGACAGCCCGGACACGCACACCACGCCGCCCGTGACGGCGCAGGCGCGGATCTGCTCATCGGTGACATTGCGGCCGTGCTGCACCAGCGTGCACGGATTGGCGTGGCTGAAGATCACCGGCTGCGACGAGGCGGACATGATATCGAGGCTGCACAGGCGGCCCGTATGCGAGCAGTCCATCAGGATGCCGGCGTCGTTCACGGCGTTCACCATGCTGTAGCCAAGCGACGTCAGACCGCGCGGCAGGTCGTGGCAGCCGTCGGCGACGTTGTTGTTGCGGTTGTAGGCGAAGTGGATCTGGCGCACGCCCAGTTGGGCGTACAGGGCGATCATCTCCGGCTGGTCCAGCAGCGGCATCGCGCCTTCCAGGTCGAAGCTGATGGCGATGCGGCCGTCGGCGGCGGCCTGGATCACGTCGTCCACGCTGGAGACGAGGACGTAGCGGTCCGGGTCGGAGGCTATGGTGGCGCGGTAGCCGGCGATCACGGACATCACTTGCGAGATCGGGTTCATGTCGCCCCCGACGTTGAGCGAGACGTAGTTCACCCCGGCGGCGTGCAGCCGTTGGACGGGCGTGAAGTCGGCCTGCGGATGCTGCGGCAGGCAAGCGTGGGCGTCCCAGTTGATCATGGTTGTAGGCTTTGTCAAAAATACTATGTTCCCACGAATGCGTGTCCAGGGCAAATCGGAGCGGCCGGGGTGTGGCGCGCATGCTTTATACTGGCGGAATTCACACTATTAAGGCCAACATGTCTTTTTCTTCGCTGGGCCTTGCTCCCTCACTGATTAACGCCGTCACCGAAATCGGTTACCAGGAGCCGACCGCCATCCAGAGCGCCGCCATTCCCGCCATTCTGCGCGGGGAGGACGTGCTGGGCGCGGCACAGACCGGGTCCGGCAAGACGGCCGCCTTCGCGCTGCCGCTGCTGCAATCGCTGCTGGACAACCGCAACGGCCCGCGCCAGCTGCATGGCCTGATCCTGGTGCCGACGCGCGAGCTGGCGGCGCAGGTGGGCGAGTCGATCCGCAAGCTGGTGGCGCATCTGCCGATGCAGGTCAAGGTGTCGATCGTGTTCGGCGGCGTGTCGATCAATCCGCAGATGATGGCTTTGCGCGGCGGCGTCGATATCGTGGTCGCCACGCCGGGCCGGCTGCTGGACCTGATCGACCACAATGCGCTGAAGATCTCGCGCACGGCGATGCTGGTGCTGGACGAGGCGGACCGCCTGCTGGACCTGGGCTTCAGCGAAGAATTGAACCGCATCCTGGAACTGCTGCCGAAACAGCGTCAGAACCTGTTCTTCTCGGCGACCTTCCCGCCGGCGGTGCAGGCGCTGGCCGACGGCATGCTGCACCAGCCGACGCGCATCGAGGTGCTGTCCGAGCCGCTGAGCAAACCGGATATCGAGCAGCGCGCGATCATGGTCGACGTGCCGCGCCGGACCATGCTGCTCAAGCATCTGATCCAGGAGCACCAGTGGAGCAGGGTGCTGGTGTTCGTGGCGACCAAGTACGCGGCCGAGCATGTGGCCGATAAGCTGAACCGCAACGGCATCCGCGCCGGCGCCTTCCATGGTGAATTCAGCCAGGGCGCGCGCACCGAGGTGTTGGGCGATTTCAAGGCCAGCCGCTTGCAGGTGCTGGTGGCGACCGATGTAGCGGCGCGCGGTATCGACATCGCCCGTTTGCCGGCGGTGGTCAATTACGATTTGCCACGTTCGGCGGTGGACTACACGCACCGCATCGGCCGCACCGGCCGCGCGGGCGAGAGCGGCGTGGCGATCAGCTTCGTCAGCGCGGAGACGGAGCAGCATTTCCGCCTGATCGAAAAGCGTCAGGATATCCTGCTGCCGCGCGAGGAGATCGCCGGCTTCGAGCCGGTGGAGACGCTGCCGCCGGTTGCCGCCGATTCGGTGACGGACACCGTCAACGGCGGCATCAAGGGCAAGCGCAAGAGCAAGAAGGACAAGCTGCGCGAAGCCGCCGCGGCGGCCGGGGAGTAAGTTCCCGCGCCGTCAATCCAGTGCGGCGGAGCGGTACAACTTGCGATACTCGGACGGTGAGGTCCGCAACGCCGTCCGGAAATGCTGGCGCAGCGACAGCGCGGAACCAAACCCCGCCTGCTGCGCCACCATCTCGATCGATACCTCGCTGCTCTCGAGCAGATGCTGGGCATGGGCCAGGCGCTGGTTGAGCAGCCATTGCTTGACCGAGGTGCCGGTGGCCTGGCGGAAGTGGCGGGTGAAATTCCGGCGACTCATCAAGGCGCGTTCGGCCAGCGCGTCGATGCTGTGGTTCTGCGTCAGATCCTCACCGACCCAGGCCAGTACCTGCGCGAATCGGTCGTCGCTGCCGTTGACGGGCAGCGGACGCTCGATGAACTGCGCCTGTCCTCCCTGCCGGTGCGGCGCGACCACCATCTGCCGCGCCACGCGATTGGCGATCTCCGCGCCGCACAACTGCCGCAGCAGGTGCAGGCAGCAATCCAGGCCCGCCGCCACGCCGGCCGAGGTCACCACTTTCCCTTCATCGACATACAGGACTTCACGGTCGACCCGGACCTTGGGGTAGCGCTCGGCCATGATGTCGGCGTTGGCCCAGTGCGTGGTGGCCGTGTGGCCGTCCAGCAGGCCCGCTTCCGCCAGCGGAAACGCGCCTATGCACAGGCCAACTACCTGTGCGCCGCGCTGGTGGGCCTTGCGCAAGGCTTGCAGCAGGCTGGCTGGCGCCGGGCGGCAGTCGGAATGCCACGATGGAAGGATGACGATGTCGGCGCGAGCCAGGGCGGCAAGGCTGTGGGGGGCGACGATTTCGAAGCCGGCCGTGGTGGTCAGCTGCGCCCCCGGATCTTCCGCGCACACCTTGACGTCGAAGGTGGCGCTCTCGCAGTCGGCGCGCTGGGCGCCGAATACCTGGCATGGCACCGACAGGTGAAAAGGGTTGATGCCGTCGAAGGCGATGACGGCGATGCGGAATTTCTGGATGGGCGAGGTACGTGCGGACATGGCCTGATTATATCGCATGGTGGCCTTCGGGCCACTTTTGAATAACTGCACGGCGACGGACAATGTCACTCACCGGGCGCTTCCGCCTTATCCTACAGGAGAAAATCATGACTGCAACCCCACGCCGTGCCTTGATCGTCATCGACGTACAAAACGAGTACTTCACCGGCAAGATGAGGATTGAATATCCGCCGGTTGAGACCTCGCTGCCGAACATCGGCCGCGCCATGGACGCCGCGCGCGAGGCGGGCATCCCCGTGGTGGTGGTGCAGCACGACGCGCCGGAAACCTCGCCGATCTTCGGCCTTGGCTCGGATGGCTGGAAGGTGCATCCTGTGGTGGCGCAGCGCGCGCACGACCATTTCATCAACAAGAAAATGGCGAGCGTGTTCACTGGCACGGACCTGGCCGAATGGCTGAAGGAAAACACCATCGATACGCTGACCATCGTTGGCTACATGACGCACAACTGCAATGCGTCCACCATCTACGAGGCGAAGCATCGCGGCTTGCAAGTGGAAGTTCTGGAGGATGCCACCGGTGCGCTGCCGTACGAAAACGCGGCCGGCAAGGTCAGTGCGGAAGAGATTCATCGCGTGTTCAACACGGTGTTTCATTCCAACTTCGGGGCGGTGGTGAGCACGGAAACGTGGCAGGCCGCCGTGCGTGACGGCAGCAAGCTGGAACCCGACAATATCTACCTGTCGAACCAGCGCACCCGCTAGCCGCCAGTGCGCTTGGGTTGGTGGCCCTGTTTTTTCAGGGCTTCCATCACCAGGTCGCAGTGGTCGCCCTGGATTTCGATGACGCCGTCCTTGACGGTGCCGCCGGAGCCGCAGGCGCTGCGCAGCTGCTTGCCCAGCAGGGCGAGGGCGATGGCGTCCAGCGCCAGGCCCTTCACCAGCGTGACGGTCTTGCCGCCCCGGCCCTTGGATTCGCGCGACACGCGCACGACGCCGTCGCCGGCGGGCTTGGATTTGGCTGCGGCCTTGCAGCGGCAATCGGCGACTGGCTGCCCGCAATCGGGGCACATGCGGCCGGTCTCAGTGGAGTAGACGAGTCGGGTGTTCATGGGGCGAGATTCTAGCAGAAGCCGGCCTACAGAAAACGGGCGTTCCTCAGCGATGCGGGCACGATGAGCCGGTGCATGGGCGCGACGAACAGCATGTAGACGCGGCCCAGCAGGTTGTGGATGTGGACCACGGTGCTGACGGCGATCTTCTCCTGCCCTTTGCAGACGGAGACTTCGACGTGCAGGTGCTTGTCAGAGTCGCCGAGGATGACTTCCTGCTCGCTGAGGTAGCGGATTGAGAAGATGCCGACACGGTCGCCGACGCGGTAGTCGCTGGCCGGCTTGGCGGGATCGAAGTCGCCAAGGCCGCCCAGGTTCTTCAGGCCGACCAGGCTCACCACGCGATTACGCAGCGCCATCAGCGTGTTGATCCAGCGCGGCGTACCGGCGACCACCTGCAAATACAGCGCCAACGCGGATTGCGTGGTGGGCTTGATTGCCGTTTGGTAGCAGTCGTAGTAGAAAGCGCCGTTCAGATGGCGGGATATTTCGCTTTGCGGCGGGATGTCGACGACGGATATCGTGGAGGTCATAGCGGTTTCTCAGTGATGAGGTTGATGCGGCGCTGGAGCCGTTGGGCTTCGGCGGTGTCGCCTGCCTGCGTGGCGCGCATGGCCTGTACGCCCAGCCACGCCAGCAGCGGTCGGCGCCAGCCTTGGGCGGAGGCGGTGTCCACGGCGCCGCTGAGGATCTGCGGCGTGGCTTTGCCGGCGCGCAGCAGCACGCCGCTGGCCACCAGCTTGGACAGCGGATCGGCGATGGCTTGCGCGGCGCTTGCGGCGGCCGTGTCGCTTGACGCCGAGGCGACCGGCTGGTGCTGCGGCGGCAGCAGCGCGGCATCGGCGGTGGTGGCGCGGCCGGACAGGTAGGCGGCGTAGGCGCGGTCGGCCAGGCTGGCGTCTTGCGATAGTTTTTCATAGCCGGCGCAATTCTCGAACACCAGCGAGGCGACGCGGGCGGCGCAGCGTATCAATTCCGCGCGTATCATCAGGTCGACCTTGCCGGTGCTGGCCAGCGCTGCGCGGGCGCGCTGGTACTCGGCCGCTTCCACGCGGGCGTTGCCGGACATGTAGGCGGCGGTCGAGCGTTCGATGGAACTCTGCGCGTTCATCTGCCAGTCCGGCACCGGCGGGTTGTTGCCGCAGGCGGTCAGCAGGGCGGCGGTGAGCACAGTCGCGATCAGTGGGGCGCTGGTCTTCATGGTAGCTTGATCTCCGTGTCGCGCTTGAACGGCCATTTGCGGTTGATCTCATTGACCAGCTGTTCAACCCGGCGCAAGCTGCTTTCCACTTCGCCGCGCAGCGTGCCCAGATCGGCCGTGGCTTCCTTGGCGTTGGCGCCGACGGCCTGCGCTTCGATCAGCACCGCGTCCATTTTTTTCAGGCTGTTGCGGGCGTCGGCCAGCAGGCCGTTCAGCTGCACGATGGTCGCTTGCGCGTCCGTCATCACGCCTTGCTTGCCGAAGACTTGCGTGTCGGCGTGGCCGATCAGGCTATCGGCCTTGGTGGCCAGTGCGTTCACGGTGATCAGCAGCTTGTTGGCGCGCTCCGCCAGTTGTTGCGCATTCTTGTCGTCGCCGGCGATCAGGCCCATGGCGCCGTTGGGGCCATTCAGTTTGCCGGTAACACCTTGTACGTTGGCCAAAGCTGCGGCCAGCGCGGAGTTTTCCGCCGTCAGCTTGTTGAGGTTTTCCAGCAGGTCCTTGGCGGCGGCCAGCAGGCGCGGAATCTCCGCACCGGCGTCGCCGACCAGCAGCGAACGGGCGGCGCCGTCCTCCAGCGGCGGATCGGTCGGAATGCCGCTGAAGGCGCGCAGCTTGGCGCCGCCCACCAGGCCGCGTTCCAGCGTGAAGATGCTGGAGCTGCGCAGCCAGTGCGCATCGTTGCGCGGCACGTCGACGATCACGCGCGCCTTGCCGTCCTTGCCCAGTTCTATGCGGCGCACACGGCCGATCGGGAAGCCGGCGAAGGTGACGTCCATACCGACGCTGACGCCTTCCGAGTCGTCCGCCTGCAGCACCAGCGTCTGCGTCGATTCGAAGGCGCCGCGCGCGTACATCAGGTACAGCGCCGACCCGGCCACCAGCACCACCATCAGCACCAGCAGCAGGGCCGCCTTGAATTCCGCGTTGCGCACCGGCGCCGCTTCGTTTGTTGGTTCGGTCATTATTCCATTCCGCTCAGTAGTAGTTGCCCATCAAGGAGGCGATTTCGATCAGCAGCATCACGGCGAACAGCCGCACCATGTCGTACAGGCCGTGCGTAACCTTGGCGCGGTAGCTGGCGCCAAAGTAGTAGGAGGAGGCCATCGGTATCAGTCCGACCGCAAAGCTGAAGAAGACGATCTTCAGCGCCAGGATCAGCGCCACCGCCGGATTGAAGACCTGGCCGACCACCCGCGTGTAGCCGGGCAGCGCCCACGGCGTGAAGCCGTACAGCGACAAATAGGCCAGGATCAGCGTCATGACGCAGCTGACGGCGGCCAGCATCCAGACGGCGAACACGCCAGCGGCCACGCGCGGGAAGAACTCCTGATGCAGTTCGTCGTCGCTGGTGTTGGCGGCGTTGTTGCGGCTTTGCGAGAACTCCAGTCCCGCGGGCAGGGTGGTGCGCAGGGCGACGAAGGCGGCGGCGGTCAGCGGGATCAGTTCCAGCACCAGCACGCGCACCACCATCTCCAGCGCGAAGCGCGACAGGCCATAGCTCTGCGACGTGACCACCACGATGCGGATCAGCACCAGGCTGACCAGCGCCGACAGCACGCCGTACCAGGCCAGGTTGGGCGCGGTGTCGCGCACGATGTGGCGCGCCAGCAGGTTGCGGTTGGCGCCGGCGTAGCTGGCAGGGCTGAAAGCCAGCGACAGTATCAGCACCGCGAACTGCAGCAGCCGCCACCAGCTGTTCAGCCAGGCGGCGGTGGCGTGGATCGGGCGCTTCAGCGCAGACGGGATAGCTGCTTCTATGCTCATCTTGACATCTTAGCACCGCGACAGTGCCGGCGCATGCCCGCCACGGACGGCTATTCTTCGGCGAAGGTGGCGATGATGGCGTCGGCGGCGGCGCGCACGCGGGCGCTGCGACTCAGGTCGCTGTGCATCACCAGCCAGACATCGTAGTGGTCGACGCGCTCGGGCCAGATGCGGGTGAGTTGCGGATCGCCGTCGGCCATGTGGCAGGGCAGTTCGGCCACGCCCATGCCGCGCCGCGCGGCGTCCAGCATCACCATGCCGCTGTTGACCTCAATCGCCACGCGGGCGTTGGCGATCGGCTCCATGCACAGCTTCTCCATGTGGCGCGGCGCCACCGAGCCTTGATAGACGACGATGTCGTGCCCCTGCATGCCGTTGCCCTGGACCGGCATGCCGCGTTCGGCCAGGTAGGCGGGCGTGGCGTACAGGGCCATGCTGCGCCGGGTCAGGTGGCGCGAGATCAGGTCGGGACTGGTGGGCTTGAGCGTCCGCACCGCCAGGTCGGCCTCGCGCCGGGTCAGGTTGCTGATCTCGGTGCTGGTGCTCAGGACGATGCGTATTTCCGGATGCATGGCGTGCAGCCGCTGCATGGCGCCCAGCACCGAGTGGCTGGCGATGGTGTCCGAAGTGTTGACGCGGACGATGCCGGACAGGCGATTGTCGATGCCTTGCATCTCGCGCTGGAACTGCAAGGCGGCGTGCTCCATCAATTCGGCGGCGGTGACGGCCAGTTCGCCGGCGGGCGTGGCCAGGTAGCCGGACGGCGTGCGCAGGAACAGGCGCGCGCCCAGCGATTTTTCCAGCGCGTTGAGGCGCCGGCCGACGGTGGCCTGGTCGATGTCGAGGGCGGCGGCGGCCGAGCGCAGCGTGCCTTTGCGGTAGATGGCGAGGAAAATCCTGGCGTTGTCCCAATCCATGCGGGTTTCCGGTGATGATGCATTTTTGCATCAATGTGCCGATATTATGCGTATTTACTGCATCAGGCAAGCGGGGCTAACATCGATGCATACTCACTGAAGGATGCATCATGACTACCCCTAGCACCTTGGCGCAGGCGATCCAGCCGCGCCAGATTCCCGCCTTGCTGGTGTTGATGACACTGGCGATAGGCTTCGTGATGGCGATGATCGATGTCACCGCCGTCAATACCGCTTTATCCGATATCTCGGTCAATCTGGGCGTGCCGCTCACCGGCCTGGTGTGGGTGGTGGACGGCTACACGCTGACCTTCGCCGCGCTGCTGATGGCCGGCGGCGCGCTGGCTGACCGCTATGGCCCGAAGAACGTCTACCAGGGCGGCTTGAGCGTGTTCATTCTGGGTTCGGTGCTGTGCGCCGTGGCCCCCAGCGGCAATGCGCTGATCGCGGCGCGGCTGCTGCAAGGCGCAGGTGCCGCGCTGTTCATGCCGAGTTCACTGAGCCTGCTGACGCATGCTTATGAGGACCAGGCCACTCGCGCGCGCATGCTGGCCACCTGGTCGGCGATCGTTGGTTGTTCGTCGGCCTCCGGTCCACTGGTGGGCGGCCTGCTGGTGCACGAATTCGGCTGGCGCAGCGTGTTCTGGGTGAACGTGCCTATCGGCCTGCTCGGCATCGTGTTGACGCAGTTGGTGGCGCCGGCCACGCCGCGCATGGAACGCGCGCTGTCGATGTTGAGCCATCTGCTGGGCATGGCCGCGCTGGCGGCGCTGAGCTTTGTGTTGATCGAGGGCCCGGCGCTAGGCTGGGGCGCGGCGCCGGTGCTGGTCGCCTTTGCGGTGACCGTGGCTTCGGTTTTCCTGCTGGTGCGGCGCGAGCGCACCGGCGCACATCCCCTGTTGCCACGGGCGCTATTCGAAACGCCGGTGTTTGCCGCGGCCAACGGCGTGGGCTTCCTGATTAATTTTGCGGTGTTCGGCCAGTTGTTCCTGATTAGCCTATACATCCAGCAGTCCGGCGCCGATGCGCTGCACACCGGGTTGAAGCTGATACCGATGATGGCCGCCTTCGCGGTCGGCAACCTGATCTCGGGACGCATCGCGGCGCGGGTCGGCACCAGGCCGCCCATGCTGCTTGGTTTGATGGTGGGGCTGGGCATGGCCGTGCTGATGCTGATCGGCCTGACTCCGCAAACGCCATACTGGCTGCTGGCGCTGACGGCGGCGATTATGAACGTCGCCATCGGTGTCGCGATTCCGGGCATGACGACCACGGTGATGCTGGTGGCGGGCAAGGCGCACTCCAACAGCGCCGCCGCCGCGTTGAACGCCAATCGTCAGATCGGCGCCCTGGTCGGCGTGGCGATGATGGGCACCGTGCTGCACATGGTGCCCGAGTGGGCGTGGCGCCTGCCGCTGGCCTTTGGACTAATCACGGCGGCGTACGCGGGTGCGCTAGTGCTGGTGTACCGCTACATCAAGCTGGGCAAGCCGGCTTAGACGCCGTGCGTGGTGCGCCATTCGATCATCTCGGCGATGGTCAGGATGGGCATGCCGTGCAGTTCGGCGAACTGCTCGATGTCGGCGCCGCGCATCATGGTGCCGTCGGGGTTCATCAACTCGCACAACACGGCGGCCGGATTGAGGCCGGCCATGGTCGCCAGGTCCACCGAGCCTTCGGTGTGGCCTTTGCGGGCCAGTACCCCGCCCGGCGTGGCGCGCAGCGGGAATACGTGGCCCGGATGGACCAGGTCACGCGGTTGCGCGTCCGCCGCGATGGCGGTGCGGATGGTGGTGACGCGGTCCGCAGCAGAGACGCCGGTGGTCACGCCTTCGCGCGCTTCGATCGACACCGTGAACGGCGTGCCGTAACGGCTGCCGTTATCGGCGGCCATCATCGGCAGTTCCAGCGCGCGCACCTTGTCGGCGCTCAGGCAGAGGCAGACGATGCCGCTGCATTCGCGGATCATCATGGCCATCGATTGCACGGTGATTTTTTCGGCGGCGACGATCAGGTCCGCTTCGTTCTCGCGGTCGAAATCGTCGAGCAGGATCACTGGCACGCCGGTGCGCATGGCTTCCAGCGCCGCGGCGATGCGGCCTTCCAGATCGTCCGACACCAGGGAGTAGGGGGATACTGCGGATTGTTGGTCTAACATGTGAAACGCTCCTCGCAAATAGGCGAAAAACGCGACAGGGCAAGCGAATACGCGCGGCCCGCCGCACCGATCGCTCGGGCAGGAGGCCGCGTCACCGCACATCTTCTTTCATCCGGACTATACCGTCGGCTTTGGAATCGCACCAAATCTGCTGACCCTTCGTGAGAAGGCGCTCGCGGGCTTGGCCATTGCTGGCTTTACCGCCGGTGGGGAATCGCACCCCGCCCCGAAGACGTCGTTAAATCCTGCCGGCTGGCAGGCGAGGAAGGATTCTAGCCCAAATCAGGAATTTCAGTGTAAGGTAGCTTTTTCCTTCCTATTTATGCAACGGGTATGAAGCTGATGACAATGCGTAGCGCCTCTGCCGCCGTCCTTCTGGCGTGTTCCTTCATGGCGCAAGCCGCCGATCAGCCGCCGTTGAAACTGAGCGATCCGATACCGGTAGGGCCGCAGGTCAAGGTGGGCCGGCTGGCCAACGGCCTCACTTACTATGTGCAGAAGAACACCCGTCCCGAGAAGAAGCTGGAGCTGCGGCTGGTGGTGAAGGCCGGCTCGATCCTGGAAGACGACGACCAGCAAGGCCTGGCCCACTTCACCGAGCATATGGCCTTCAACAGCTCGACCCATTTCAAGCGCAACGAGCTGGTGTCCTACCTGCAGTCGATAGGCGTGAAGTTCGGCGCCGACCTGAATGCCTACACCACCTTCAACGAAACCGTCTACATCCTGCCGCTGCCGACCGATAAGCCGGAAGTGGTGAAGCAGGGCTTCCAGGTGCTGGAGGACTGGGCGCACGGCCTGTCGTTCAACGACGCCGACATCGACAGCGAGCGCGGTATCGTGCTGGAGGAACTGCGGATGGGCAAAGGCGTGGACGACCGCATGAACAAGGTGCTGCTGCCGAAGGTGTTGAACGGCTCGCGCTATGCGCAGCGCATGCCGATCGGTAAAGAGGACATCCTCAAGACCTTCAATCACGACGCCGTCAAGCGCTTTTATCGCGACTGGTATCGCCCGGACCTGATGGCGGTGGTGGTGGTCGGCGATATCGAACCGGCCGATGCGGAAAAGCTGATAGCCCGGCATTTCGGCGGCCTGAAAAATCCGCAGAACGAGCGTCCGCGCGAATACGCCAAGATACCCGAGCGCGCGGAATCCGAAGGCGTGGTATTCACGGACAAGGAGATCGGTGCGAACTCGGTCTACATCCGCTACCCGATCCAGGAATGGCCGGCCGGCACCACCATCGCCGACTATCGCCAGAAGCTGATCGAGAATATGTACAGTTTCATCCTCAGCCAGCGCATGCACGAGCTGACGCAGCAAGCCAATCCGCCGTTCCTGCAAGGCGGCAGCGGCATGAGTTCCGTGATGCGCGGCTACCGCTCGTTCGGCGCCGGCGCGGTGCTGGGCAAGGGCGGCGCCACGCCGGCCATCAACGCGCTGGTGCAGGAAGACCAGCGCGCGCGCCAGTACGGCTTTACCGCGTCCGAAGTGGAGCGGGCCAAGAAGGGCATATTGCGCAACTACGAGCGCATGTACAACGAGCGCGATAAATCCGATTCGGCCGGCTACGCGGCGGAGTACATCCGCAACTTCCTCGACAAGGAGACCATACCCGGCATCGCGTTGGAGTACCGTTACGCCAACGAGCTGATACCGGGCATCGCGCTGTCCGAGGTGAACGCCGCCGTGCGGGCGGCGATCCCGGATAGCCAGAACAAGCTGGTGATCTACACCGGTACCGAGGTGGCGGGCGTGCCGGCGCCCATGGCCGACGAGCTGCTGGCGACTGCCAGCGCGGCGGAGAAAATCAGCGTCAAGGCCCAGGAGGAAAAGCTCTATGCCAGCCAGCTGATGGCGGCGCCGCCCAAGGCCGGTAGCATCGTCAGCGAGAGCGTCAACGCCAAGCTGGGACTGACAGAGCTCACGCTGAGCAACGGCGTCAAGGTGGTGCTGAAGCCTACCGACTTCAATAACGACCAGGTGATACTGGCCGGCCTGCGTTACGGCGGCTGGTCGCTGTTCGGCGACCAGGACCTGTTCAACGCGCGCTATGCCAGCAACATCGTGCACCAGATGGGCGTGCGCGATTACACGCCGAGCGATCTGGTGAAGGTGTTGGCCGGGAAGACGGCGGGCGCCAACGCCAGCGTCAGTTCGATCAACGAGACGGTCAGCGGCGGCTCCGGCAGCGGCGATGTGGAGACCATGCTGCAACTGGTGTACCTGAACATGACGCAGCCGCGCAAGGATGCGGGGATTTACAGCGCCTACGTCGATCGTCAGCGCGAACTGGCGAAGAACAATATGGCGCGACCGGAGTCGATCTTCGGCGACGCCATCACGGCTACGCTGTACAACAATAATCCGCGCGTGCAGCGGGCGCCGAAGCCGGCCGACTTCGACCAGCTGGGCATGGACCGCGTGGTCGACATCTACAATAGCCGCATGTCCAGCGCCAAGGACTTTACCTTCTTCATGGCGGGCAGCTTCGATGTGGCGAAGGTCAAGCCCTTGATCGCGACTTATCTGGCCAGCCTGCCGGTGGGCGAGATTCCGGTGGCCTTCAAGGACGAGGGTGTGCGCCCGGTGCGTGGCGTGATCAAGAAGGAAGTGCACGCGGGCTCCGAGCCCAAGAGCACGATCTCGCTGTCCTTCACCGGCGAGGCGTCGTTCTCGTCGCAGGAGCGCATGCGCTTGCAGGCGCTGATCGAGGTGCTGAACATCAAACTGATCGAGGTGCTGCGCGAGAAGATGGGCGCGATGTACAGCGGCGGCGTGCGCGGCAATATGGAGCGCATCCCGTACCAGAACTATTCGATCACGGCCAACCTGCCGTGCGCGCCGGAGAATGTCGACAAGGTGCTGGCGGCGACTTTCGCGGAGATCGACAAGATCAAGGAGAACGGCGCGGAAGAGGCGGACCTGGCCAAGGTCAAGGCTTCGTGGATCGAGAACTACCGCAAGGGCTTGCGCGAGAACGGCTACTGGATGGCGGTGTTGATGAACGCCTTCTTCAACAAGACCGATCCGGCCGATGTGCTGACCTATGAATCGCGCGTCGGGGCGTTGACGGCGGCCGAGTTGAAGGACGCCGCCAGGCGCTATTTCGACACCAGCAATTATGTGCAGGTGGTGCTGTATCCGGCGAAGTAGTCGGGCCGCCTGTTACACTGGCGGCTTGTATCCATCACGATGTAGAGAACTATCATGGCAAAGAAAAAAGAAGAGCTGGACCCGGAAACCCTGGAACTGATCCACTGGTGTATCGAAGTGGAGGGCTTCCTGGTGAAGGGCGGCGCCACGCAGGAACAGGCGCAGGAGCATATCGAAGAGCAGGTCGAGTGGTTCACGGATCTGTTCTACGATGGCTTGACGCCGGAGCAGGCGGCGAAGGAAGCGCTGGCCTGACGCTAGTGGCCTAGTGCGGCTGGCATCGGCTGGCCGCATACTTTTCAGTATGCTTGGCGAACCGCCACAGTATCTGCAGCGCTAAAGCCATCAGGATATGACTCCGTATTCGATTCGGCCCAAAGTGTCCAGCACGAGCTCATAACCGACTTCGGTATCCAGCAGCGATAACGGCGCTTCGCCGCCCAGCGAACGATTGCTGCGGCGTATCCATGCGCGGGCGGCATCCTCGTCCTCCAGCACCTCCAAGGCACGCAACCAGACGCGATTGGCGCGGTATATGCGGTCTTGTTCTGAAGCTGATAGCGCTTCGTTCTTGCTGATTTGTTTCTTTGAAGTCGTCGCCATGATTCGTCTAAATTAAGACTTAACTGGGTACCATTATAAAGCGCCTGCCCCCGAGAACATCGCTGGGAGTATGTCCGTAGGGTGCGCCGCCACGCTCCTTGTGGCAAAACTCCGATTTTCTCTTCGATTTTTCCCGATTTTTTCAAGCATTGAACTATTCCCGCATTTCCCGGTCTAAATCTGGGAAAGCCGAAAAAAATAGGGGAGGAAATCGAATGAATACCACAATGACCGTGCAGGTGCCCACCGATACCCTGCTCAAACTGATCGAAAAGCTGCGCCGCCGTGGCGGCTCGCAGGATATCTCGGAAGCGATGACGTTGGCCCTCGAGCGCTGGCTCTCAGACCCGGCCGCATTCGCCCCCGGAGCCGATCCCGCAGGCTTGCATGGCTACCAATGGAAAACACTATTTCTTCCCGAAGGCACTGTGTTGAAATCATGGAGCTACGGCGAGAACAATTACGCGTGCGTTGAAGGCGACCAGATCATCCACAATGGTCGTGCGGTCTCGCCGAACCAGTTCGCACAATCGTTCGCGCGCTCGACGCGCAGTGCATGGCACGATTTATACGTCCGCCGACCGGGCGACAAGACCTTCAAGCTAGCCAACAGGCTGCGCGCAGAATTAGCTGCGGCGGAGCAGCCGGCTGCGGCAACGCCTGCAGCGACGGCAATGCCTATCCCTGCCGCCGTCCCGCCATTGCCAGCGGCATCAGCGCTGGCGTTAATCGCGCCACAGGCCCCGCCTCCTGCCAGCGCGCCACCGCGCAACACCGACCGCGAGCCCGGCTGGGATTTGCCGGAGCGCAGAAAATTCCGCTATCGGCTGGAAGACGTCGCTTACTAGTTCAGTAACAACTCCGGGTGCGGCCGCACGATGGCCGTCTTCGGTAGGCAGACCACCTGTGCGCTTTGCCGGAACTAACTCCGAAGTCTTGGTTCAAGCTCGAATCAAAGACCAAAGTGAATTTCGTTATGAATGGCTATTACCCTGTCTACGAACGGAAGGCACTTTTCAGTGAAAAACTCTCGCGACTTGTTGATGCGGTACGGGGCTAGTAGTCTGTGAAGAGACTGTTCCAACTCGTAGTAGTTTTTCGTCTCAATGTCTTTCATGACTCGGAATCGGAACGGGACGCCTGTCGTGTAGAGCTGACTGATTCGGCTCTCAACACTTCCTGTTGTAATGCCGATCTTCACGATTTCGTCACCTTCATTGGTGTACAGAGAGGTTCCCAAAACATACAACCGCCCGAGTCCGGCTTCCAGTTTTTCCAAGCTCTCGGCTTCAATCTCTTCATCCGGAAGATTGACCTCTTGGCTCACATCAGGAAGTAGAGATAAAACATAGGGCCTCACCGAATCGTCAACATGGAACTGGCCGCCTCGCGCTGCAATGTAGATTTGAGCTAACAGGGCGTGGTCCAAACTGTTGTAGTTTCCTTTTTCAACATTGCGGCTGTGCGACTCGGTACCGTAGTAGGTGGGGTGGTCGGCCTTGATGATCTCGCGAATCCGCTGCGGTGTCAGACCCTCAGGGTGATTCCGCAATATGTCTTTGATGAGTCCAGAAAATGTCATGTTGTCCCTAGCTTTCTTTTATGTAGAGATACTTTAACCGATCTGCTCATGCCTTGGGCCGCGCGCGGCCAAGGCATGACGGATTACTCCTAACTACTTACCACATGATCACGCGTTGCTCGGGCGGCAGGTACATCGGATCGCCCGGCTTGATGTCGAAGGCCTGATAGAAGCCCGGCTGGTTCATCACGGTGCCTTTCGCGCGGAATTCGCCAGGCGAATGCGGATCGCTCTTGATCTGCGCGATCGCCGCTTCCGGGCGCAGCTTGGCGCGCCATTTCATCGCAAAGCCGATATACAGCCGCTGTTCGCCGGTCAGGCCGTCCAGCACTGGCGACGGCTTGCCTTGCAGCGAACGCTGATACGCCTGGTAGGTGATCGACAGGCCCGAATTGTCGCCGATGTTTTCACCCAGGGTCAGCTCGCCGTTGATGAAGTAGCCCGGCACAGGACTATACGAACCATATTGTTTGACCAGGCCTGCGGCACGCGCCTTGAAGGCGGTACGGTCTTCCGCGGTCCACCAGTTGCGCAGGCGGCCCTTGGCGTCGTACTGGCTGCCGGAATCGTCGAAGGCGTGGCTGATCTCATGGCCGAAGGTGATGCCGAGCAGGCCGTAGTTGACCGCGTCTTCAGCCTTCACGTTGAAGAACGGCGGCTGCAGGATCGCGGCCGGAATTGTGATCGCGTTCAGCGACGGGTTGTAGCTGGCGTTGACGGTTTGCGGCGTCATCGACCATTCGTCGCGGTCGACGGTCTTGCCCAGCTTCTCGAGGTTGCGCTGGCGGGTCCAGGCACGCACTGCGCGCACGTTGGCGATCAGGTCATTCTGCTGGGTTTTCATGGCGCTGTAGTCGCGCCATTTGTCCGGGTAGGCGATGTTCGGCTTCAAGGCCGCCAGTTTGAGCTGGGCTTCCTTCTTGGTCTCCGGTCCCATCCAGTCCAGCTTCTCGATGCCGTCCTTGAACGAGGCGACGAAGTTGTTAAACATGGCCATCACGCGTGGTTTGGTTTCGGCCGGCAGATATTTTTCCACATACAGCTTGCCGACCGCGTCGCCCAGCGCGCCGTCGGTAAAGCGCAGCGCCAGTTGCCACTGCGGTTCGCTTTGCGGCACGCCGCGCAGCACCGTGCCTTCGAAGGCGAAGCGTTCCTTGACGGCGGCGTCGTTCAGATAGGATGCATAGCTTTCGATGATGCGCCAGTTGAAATAGCTCTTCCACGCATCCAGCGGCACGTTGGCCACAGTCTCGGAGAAGCCGCCGAAGAAGCTCGGTTGACGCACCACGGCCGACGATTCCTTCGGCGCCAGGCCGGCGGCGGTGAAGTAGGCCTTCCAGTCAAAGGCCGGCGCCAGCGTGGCGAATTTGTCGAACTCGACGCGGTTGTAGGATTTGACCGGATCGCGCATCTGCACGCGGGTCCATTGCGCGGAGGCCAGGCGGGTCTCGATGTCGAGCACCTGGGCGGCGTGGGAGGCGGCGTCATGGTCGCCGCTCATGGCCAGCATGGTCTCGATATGCTGCAGGTATTTGGCGCGCACGGCCTTGAGCTTGGCGTCGTCGTCCTTGAGGTAGTAGTCGCGGTCCGGCAGGCCCAGGCCGGACTGGCTGACGTTGACGGTGTAGTGCTCGGGGTCCTGGGCGTCGGCCGCGACGTGGGCCGAGAACGGCGTCTGGATGCCATTGCGTTGCAGGTAGGCGAACAGCGCCGGCAAGTCCTGCTTGTCCTTGATCGCGGCCACGTGGGCCAGGTCGGCCTTCAAGGGCTTGAAGCCGGCCGCGTTGCGCGCCTTGTCGTTCATGTAGCTGGTGTACAGGTCGGCGATCTTGTGGGCGTCGCTGCCTGGCTTGCCGGGATGCTTCAGCGTGGCGTCGATCACGGCGCGCAGCTGGCCTTGCGCGGTTTCGCGCAACTCGATGTAGGTGCCCCAGGTCGATTTGTCGGCCGGGATCTCGGTATTGCGGGTCCAGACGCCGTTGACGTAACCGTAGAAGTCATCCTGCGGACGTACCGCCGGGTCCAGGGATTTCAGGTCGATGCCGGAGACCGGCGCGACGGCCTGGGCGTACAGCGATGGGGTGGAGCAGACGAGCAGGGCGCAGCAGGCGGCGCTGATCAGCGAACGATTCACGAGGAGTCCTTTAATTTTGATTGGTGCATGCTGGAGTAGTGGCTATGACCCAGCAGGCGAAGCAAGATTATACCCGTCGAAAAGTCGCAGCATTGCAGCAAAATTGGCGGCCCGCCGCGCGCCGTTTTTTCTTATTCGGGGTCGTGGCAGACCACGCACAGCTTGTTCCCGTCCGGGTCGCGGAAGTAGGCGCCGTAGTAGTTGGCGTGGTAGTGCGGGCGCAGCGCCGGCGCGCCTTCGCATACGCCGCCATGGGCCAGCGCGGAGGCGTGGGCGCGGTCGACCGCTGCGCGCGTCGGCGCCATCAGGGCCACCATCTGGCCGTTGCCGCAGGCGGCGGGCTGGCCGTCATACGGCTGCCCGATGATGAACAGGGGCCGCGCGGCTTCGGCCGGCTGCCACGCGGCCCACGGCTTGGCGGCGTCGCTGAAGCGCAGGCGCGTGCCCAGGTCCGCCATCAGCGCGCTGTAGAAGGCGAACGCCGGTTCAAAGTCGTTAATCCCCACATAGACATGCGATAGCATCGGTTTCCTCGATTGAGTGAGTATATCGTCAACATTTCGGGGTATAGTGTACGCGGAGACTTAATCAAATGGGGGAACACCATGGAACTGACGTCCGTCGCACCACCGCAGCTGCGCAGCCTCGCCGATTTGCCTGGGCCGAAGGGAAGGCCGCTGTTGGGCAATGTCCGCGATATCAATCGCAAGCCTTTGCACCAGGCGCTGGAGGACTGGAGCCGCGAGTTCGGCACCATGTATCGCTTCCGCATCATGCGCAAGGAGCTCATCGCCACGTCGGACCGTGAGCTGATCGCCAGCCTGCTGCGCGACCGGCCCGACGCGATGCGCCGCTCCAGCCGCACGGCCGACATGTTGAACGAGGTTGGCACGCGCGGCCTGTTCACGGCGGAGGGCGAGGATTGGCGCCGCCAGCGCAAGCTGGTGATGCGGGCGTTGACGCCGGAAGTGATCCATAACTTCTTCCCCACGCTGACGGCGCTGACCGAACGCCTGCGCCTGCGCTGGGACGCCGCCATCGCCGCCGGCAAGCCGGTCGACTTGTTGCGCGACCTGAAGGCCTATACGCTGGACGTGACCATCGGCCTGTCGATGGGCCAGGACATCAAGACGCTGGAGCTGGAGGAGCATCCGCTGCAGCGCGATATCGAATTCCTGTTCCAGCTGGTGGCCAAGCGTTTGACGTCGCCGTTTGCCTACTGGCGCATCTCGATGCTCAAGCGCGCCGACGACCACGAGGCCATTGCCGCCGCCGCGCGCATCCAGCGCGCCATCTTCGGCTTCATCGCCGAGGCCCGCAAGCGCATCGAGGCCAATCCGGCCTTGCGGCAGAAGCCCTCCAATATGCTGGAGGCGCTGATCGTCGCGCGCGACGAGCCCGATTCCGGCCTGACCGACGAGGCGGTGGTGGGCAATGCGATCACCATGGTGTTCGCCGGCGAGGACACGACCTCGAACACGACGGCCTGGCTGATCGATTTTCTGTCGACCCATCCGCAGGCCGCGCGCAGCATGGCGGCGGAGACGGAGCAGGTCCTCGGCGCCAAGGCGGTGCTGGACGACTATCATCTGCTGGAGCGCCTGAAATACATCGACGCCGCCACGCGCGAGGCGATGCGCCTGAAACCGGTGGCGCCCATCATGGCGGCGCAGCCGAACGACGATGCGGTGGTGGGCGATCTGCTGGTGCCGGCCGGCACGGTGATCTTCCTGCTGCTGCGGCAGGCGTCCGAGCGCGACTGCGACCTGGCGCAACCGGAAAACTTCCAGCCGGAGCGCTGGCTGGAGGGCGTCCATGGCGGCGGCGACGATCCCGCGCGCAAGCTGTTCCCCTTTGGCGGCGGGCCGCGCTTCTGTCCCGGCCGTTACCTGGCGATGGCCGAGATCAAAATGGCGATGTCCATGCTGGTCAAGAATTTTGCGATCGAGCGCGAGCCGGGCGCGGCGCCGGTC
Organism: Duganella sp. GW821-FHT07G03; assembly: GCF_059418605.1. Taxonomy (NCBI): domain Bacteria; kingdom Pseudomonadati; phylum Pseudomonadota; class Betaproteobacteria; order Burkholderiales; family Oxalobacteraceae; genus Duganella; species Duganella sp. GW821-FHT07G03. The sequence goes on along the minus strand of NZ_JBWKQE010000001.1, from coordinate 482,899 downwards.
GAGGAGCGCTTCACCTTCACGATGACGCCGAGCGCCTTGCCGGTGCGACTGATCAAAAAAACATGCTAGTCTAGACGCGCATCTTAAAAAAAGGGAGAAATCATGCTGAAGAAGATCGCCATCGGTGTCGTGGTTCTGGTATTGATCGTGCTGGGCCTGGCGGCGATGCAGCCGGACAGTTTCCGCGTGCAGCGCACCATCGCCATCAAGGCGCCGCCGGATAAGATCCTGCCGCTGATCAGCGATTTCCACAACTGGACGTCGTGGTCTCCCTGGGAAAAGCTGGACCCGGCCATGAAGCGCACCTACAGCGGTGCGCCCAAGGACCAGGGCGCCGTCTATGCGTGGGAAGGCGACGACAAGGTCGGCGCCGGACGCATGGAGATCACCGGCCAGGCGCCCGCCAAGGTGGACATCAAGCTCGATTTCCTGAAGCCGTTCGAATCGCACTGCCAGACCGAGTTCACGCTGGAAACCAAGGGCGAATTGACCACCGTGAGCTGGACCATGTCCGGCCCGAGCGATTTCATGACCAAGTTGATGGGCCTCGCGGTGAGCATGGACCGCATGATCGGCAAGGACTTCGAAACCGGCCTGGCGAACTTGAAGGCGGTGGCTGAAAAATAGCGTTGCGGAGGCGGGCCATGAACAAGCGTCTGAGGCGGGCGGTGGCGATGCTGGCGATGCCGGCTGTTTTGATGGCGCCGGCCGGCGCCGCGCCTGCGCTGCGCCAGAGCCACCCGGTGATCGGCACCTGGCAGATCACGCTGCCGGACGGCTCCTGCAGCGAGACCTATCGCATCCGCGCCGACGGCACCACGCTGGTGTTCAGCAATGAGGAGGTGGCCGAGTCCACCTTCGCCATCAGCGACCAGCCGGACAAGCAGGGCTTCTACAAGGAAGTCGACACCATCGTCAAGGATAACGGCAAGCGCGATTGCCTCGGCGACGTGACCAAGGTCGGACGCGCCGTCACCAGCTATCTGCTGTTCCACCCCAGCGGCGATATGTTCCTGATGTGCGTGGAGCGGCGCACGGACAAGTGCATCGGCCCGTTCGTGCGGGTCAAGGGCAATGCAATCTAACTCCGTGATCTAGGCCCGGTATGCGCCGGGATTGACGCCGGCCCATTCCTTGAAGGCGTGGTTGAAGGCGCTCTGCTCCTGGTACCCCAGCAGGAAGGCGATATCCACCAGGCTCAGTTCCGGCTGGCGCAGGTAGTCCTTGGCCAGCGCGAAGCGGGCCTGGTCCAGGATCTGCTGGAAGGTCGCGCCGGCGTCGCTCAACTTGCGTTGCAGCGTGCGCGGCGACAGCTTCAATTCTTCGGCGATGGAGGCCAGCCGCACCTGGCCGTGCGCGAGGTTGCGGACGATGGCCGCGTGCACCTGCTGGGCGATCGAGTTGTCGGTCTGGGCCCGCTGGCGCAGCAGCTGTTCGGCGTGCTGTTGCAGCACCGGGTAGAGGCTGACGTCGGCGTTCGGCACCGGGAAGGCCAGCAGGGCGGCGTCGAAGCTGGCGACGTTGGCCGGCGCGCCGAAGCTGGGCATGGCGCCCAGCACGCGCACGTATTCGTCGCGGGCTTCGGCGGCGCCGCCGTCGTGCATCAGCGCCAGTTGCGCGGCCGGCAGCGTGAGCCCGGCCAGCCAATTGCCGAACACGCGGATGCCGGCGAACACGCTGTCGGCCAGGTGGCGCTGGGCCGGGCCGTAGTTGCTGTGCCAGGTGTAGTGGGCCACGCCTTCCGCCACCGTCAGCGTGGAGCGGCCCAGGTCATGCGCCAGCTGCTCGTAGCGCATGGTCTGCTCGAAGGCCTGGCCGAAGTCGCGGCAGCTGAGCAGGATCAGGCCATACACGCTGTAGGTGCCCAGTTTGACCCGTTCCCCCACGTGCAGGCCGAAATGCGGATCGGCCGCCAGTTCGGCGCCGAGGTCGAGCAGGCGCACGTAGTCGTCGGCGTGCAGCGAGTCGGGCAGCGGTTGCAGGGCGCCCGGCGCCATGCCGGCGGCGCGCTCCAGGGCAGCGGCCGTGACGCCGCGCGCGGCCGCCGCTTCGAGCAGGGGCTGCAGGTAGGAGCCGGCCACGCGGCGCGGCAGGTCAGCGGGCGTACTTGGCATGATCGAACAAGGCGTGTGTCATAAAAGCGCAATACCCGGTTGGTTCGTTATCTTATTCTGTTGTCATTCAAACTCGGTGCGCGCCAGTATAGCAAGCGCTCCGCTACGCAGACAGGAAAACAATGAGACGCTGGAACGGTTGGGGTGACGATACGATAGAGTTTGCGCTGAACGAGGATGCGCTGGGCTTTCTGGCGCAGCGCGTCGGCGCCGGCAGGCCGGTGGCGGATGCGGCGTTCGCGCAGGCCTGTGCGCGCATCGCGCCTTCGCGGCTGCCGCCGCATGCTTTGACCGATGGGTTGACCGATGGGTTGATCGATGGCTTGATCGACACCTCGGCCGAGGTCCGCTTGCGCAATGCGCTGGGCCAAAGCCTGCCGGACTGGCTGCGCCTGCGCTATGGCGTGATCGAGACGGCGCCGGACGGCGTGGCCTATCCGGAGAGCGCGGAGCAGGTGCGGGCGCTGATCGATTATGCGCAGCAGTTCGGCGTGGCGCTGATACCGCAGGGCGGCGGCACCAGCGTGGCCGGGCACTTGACCGCGCCGGCCGGCGCGCGGCCGGTGCTGGCGGTGAACCTGACGCGCCTGCGGCAGATGTATTACCTGGATACGGAATCGCAGCTGGCGACCTTCGGCGCCGGCGTGTTCGGGCCGGACCTGGAGGCGCAGTTGCGCGCACGCGGCTACACGCTGGGCCACTTCCCGCAGTCGTTCGAGTATTCGACGCTGGGCGGCTGGGTGGTGACGCGGTCGTCCGGCCAGCAGTCGCTGCGCTACGGCCGCATCGAGCAGATGTTCAAGGGCGGCAAGGTGGAGACGCCGGCCGGCACGCTGGATATCCCGACCTTCCCGGCATCGGCGGCGGGGACGGATCTGCGCGAGATGGTGCTGGGTTCCGAGGGCCGCCTGGGCATCCTGACCGAGGCCACGGTACGCGTGACGCCGTTGCCGGAGTACGAGGCGTTCCATGCGGTGTTCTTCCCGAGCTGGGAGGCTGCGGAAACGGCGGTGCGGCAGGTGGTGCAGGCGGGGTTGTCGCTGTCGATGCTGCGCTTGTCGAATCCCTTGGAGACGACCACCATGCTGGCGCTGGCCGGCCACAAGAAGCTGATCGGCGCGCTGGAAGGCTATTTGTCATGGCGCGGCTGCAAGGATGGCAAGTGCATGCTGATGATAGGCGTGAGCGGTCGCAAGGCCGCGGCCAAGGCGTCGCTGGGCGATGCGCTGGCGCTGACGGCAACGCACGGCGGTGTGCACATCGGCCGCAAGATGGGCGACAAGTGGAAGCAGAACCGCTTCCGCAACGTCTACCTGCGCAACGCGGCCTGGCAGCATGGCTATGCGATCGATACGGTGGAGACGGCGGTCGATTGGCCACGCGTGGGCACGATGATGCGGGCGCTGGAAGCGGCTGCCACTGGCGCGCTGGCGCAGCATGGCGAGAAGGTGCACGCCTACACGCACTTGTCGCATCTGTATGCGCAGGGGGCGAGCGTCTATTCGACCTTTGTGTACCGGCTGGCGGGCGATTATGAACAGGACTTGGCGCGCTGGCGCACGCTCAAGCATGCGGTGAGCATGGCGATCGTGGAAAACGGCGGCACCATCAGTCATCAGCATGGCGTGGGTAGCGATCACGCGCCGTATCTGGTGGCGGAGAAGGGCGAGTTGGGCCTGTCGGCGATGCGTGCCTTGTTTGCGCACTTCGATCCGCAGCAGATCATGAATCCCGGGAAGCTGCTGCCATGACGGCGCTGTGGCGCAGCGGCGGGCGTTCCGGATTGACGGAGGTGCTGGGGCGCGAGTGGGATTTGATCGTGATCGGCGGCGGCATTACTGGCGCGGGGATTTTGCTGGAAGCTTCGCGGCGCGGCTTGAGGGCGCTGCTGGTGGAGCAGCGGGATTTCGCCTGGGGTACGTCGAGCCGGTCGTCCAAGCTGGTGCACGGCGGCTTGCGGTATCTGAAGGAAGGCCAGTTCGCGCTGACGCGCGAATCGGTGCATGAGCGGCAGCATTTGCTTCAGCAGGCGGCGGGCTTGGTGGAGCCGCAGAGTTTTGCGTTCGGCGAGTTTGAAGGCCGCAAGCCGGGCAAGCGCATGTTCCTGCTTGGGCTGGCGATCTATGACCGCATGGCGGGGCAGAAGGCGCGCCATTATTTCGGCCGCGACGAGTTCGAGGCGCTGGCGCCGAACGTGTCAACCAAGGGGCTGAAGGGCGGCATGGTCTACACCGACGCCAAGACCGACGATGCGCGGCTGGTCATGCGCGTGCTGCAGGAGGCGCAGCAGCATGGCGGCGTGGCGGTCAATTACATGGCGGTGGAATCGCTGTTGCGGGCCGATGGCGGGGTGTGCGGAACGCGGCTGCGCGATGGGTTGAGTGGTGCGCAGCATGAGGTGCGCGCGCGGCTGGTGATCAGCGCGACCGGTGCGTGGGCGGACGGCTTGCGCCTGCAGGGCGATGCGGCGGCGCGCGGCGCCAAGCCGCGCTTGCGGCCTTTGCGCGGCAGCCATCTGGTGCTGCCGGCCTGGCGCCTGCCGCTGGCGCAGGCGATCAGCTTGATGCATCCGCAGGACGGCAGGCCGGTGTTCGCCTTTCCGTGGGAGGGCGTGACGCTGGTGGGCACGACGGATGTCGACCACAAGGGCGACCTGTCGCACGAGGCATCGATCACGCGCGCCGAAGTCGATTACCTGATGGCGGCGCTGCACGACCAGTTCCCGCAGTTGGATTTGCAGGAGCGCGACGTGATCGCCAGTTATGCGGGCGTGCGTCCCGTGATCGACAGCGGCAAGGCCGATCCGTCGAAGGAAGGGCGCGACCATGCGCTGTGGCTGGAGGATGGGCTGTTGACCGTCACCGGCGGCAAGCTGACCACGTTCCGCGTGATCGCGCTCGATGCGCTCAAGCTGGCGGCCACCTTGTTGCCGGACTGGCGCGACAAGCTGGAGCCGCAAGCGGTCTTTGGCAATGGCCCGAAAACCCGTTTGGGCTACCAACGCCACCTGCCGGCGGGCCAGGCGCTGCGACTGCAAGGGCGTTACGGCGCATGGGCGCAGCGTTTGATCGAGGCCGCGCAGCCGGGCGAGCTGTCGCTGATCGCGGGCACGGAGACCATCTGGGCGCAGCTGCGCTGGGCGGCCCGCTGCGAGTCGGTGCAGAAGCTGGAGGACCTGCTGCTGCGCCGCAGCCGCATCGGCATCCAGCTGCGCGGCGGCGGTGTCGAGATCCTCGATCGCATACGCGCCATCTGCCAGCCGGAACTGGGCTGGAGCGACCAGCGCTGGAATGTCGAGCAGGCTGCCTATCTGGCATTATGGAATACCCACTACAGTTTGCCCGCATAAGTACGGGCACTCACCAAGAGACTAGAGCGACATGGCCGATCAATACCTTCTTTCCATCGACAACGGCACGCAGAGTGTGCGCGCGCTGCTGTTCGATTTGGACGGCAACCTGGCCGCCAAGGCGCAGGTGCATTTGCAGGCTTACTTCTCCGATCATCCCGGCTGGGCGGAGCATGACGCCGACGGCTATTGGAAGGCGGTCGGCCAGGCGTGCCGGCAGCTGTGGGCTTCGACCGATATTCCGCGTTCGGCCGTCAAGGGCGTGGCGGTGACGACGCAGCGCGGCACGGTGGTCAACCTGGACCGCGACGGCAAGGTGCTGCGGCCGGCGATCACGTGGCTGGACCAGCGCCGCGTGGGCAAGCAGAAGCCGCTGAGTTTTTTGTGGCGCACCGCGTTCAAGCTGGCGCGCGTTTCCGGCACCATCGAGTACTTCCGCCGCGAGGCGGAGATCAACTGGATCGCCGAGCACCAGCCGGAGATATGGGCCAGGACCGACAAGTATCTGCTGCTGTCGGGATTCCTCAATTTCCGTCTGTGCGGGCGGCATGTCGATTCGGTTGGTTCGCAGGTGGCGTATCTGCCATTCGACTACAAGCGCCACAAGTGGGCCGGCGCGCGCGACTGGAAATGGGAGGCGCTGGCCATCAAGCCGGAGATGCTGCCGGAGCTGGTGGCGCCGGGCACGGTGATCGGCGCGATCACCGCCGCCGCCGCCGAGGCGACGGGCATCCCGCAAGGCACGCCGCTGGTGGCGGCCGCCGCCGACAAGGCCTGCGAGGTGATCGGCGCCGGCGCGCTGGAGCCGCACATCGCTTGCCTGAGCTACGGCACCACGGCGACCATCAACACCACGACCAAAAAATATGTCGAAGTCACGCCGTTGATACCGCCTTATCCGGCGGCCATTCCCGGCGCCTACAGCACGGAGGTGCAGATCTTCCGCGGCTACTGGATGGTGAACTGGTTCAAGGAGCAGTTCGGGCATTTTGAACAGATGGCCGGCGCGGAGCAGGGCAGGTCGCCGGAGGCGATGTTCGATCTGCTGGTGAACGAGGTGCCGCCTGGGTCGATGGGCTTGATGCTGCAGCCTTACTGGAGTCCCGGCATCAAGACGCCGGGGCCGGAGGCCAAGGGGGCGATGATCGGTTTTGGCGACGTGCACACGCGCGCCCATATGTACCGGGCGATTCTCGAAGGACTGGCCTACGCGCTGCGCGAGGGGAAGGAACGGATCGAGAAGCGCGGCGGCGTGCCGGTGACGGAGTTGCGCGTGGCCGGCGGCGGCTCGCAGAGCGACGCGGCGATGCAGCTGACGGCCGATATCTTCGGACTGCCGGCGGCGCGCGCGCACGTGTACGAGACGTCGGGGCTGGGCGCGGCCATCGCGGTGGCCGCGGGCTTGGGGCTGCACAAGGACTTCGACAGCGCGACGCGTGCGATGACGCGGCCGGGGCGGGTGTTCCATCCGATCGAGGCGAACCGGCAGATTTACGACAAGCTGTACCGGCGGGTTTATCTGAACATGTACAAGCAACTGCAGCCGATGTATCAGGAGATCGCGGACATTACGGGGTATCCGGAACAGCTGTGACGGCACGCTGTGGCATAATGCATTTTCGATAATGTTTTAAGTTTCCACATGATGCGTACTTCCGTTTTTTCCACCCTGTTGTTGCTGGGGCTTGTGGTTGTTCCCGCTTTTGCCGATGAACAGCGCGTTCGCATCGTCACCCCATCGCATCTTCCTCAGGCCGCGCGGCTGGAGACGGTCTACGCGGGCAAATGCGGCGAGGTGCGCTACAAGGTCGCCGTCTCGCTGGAGAGTCACACGGTCGTGTTCAGCGCCGACGGCATGGCCGATGTCGATTTGTCCGGCACCACCGTCGGCGCCCGTCTGCTGGAAGAAGATGTGTTGGTCCATGTCGGCTTCAATTGTCCGCGCCAGGCCGTCAATATCTTCCTCAAGGGCGTCAAGCTGGTGGACCTTGGCGCGCCGACCGGCTTCCGCGACTTGATCACGGTGGGCTTGAACGGCGAGGTCTCCAAAAGCCTGCCGCGCAGTGAACGCCTGGACGAATTGGCGATTCCTCACATGGCCCAATAAGGTAGGGTGCGCGGCCGGACGACCCGCGATACCTGTTGAGCTGGGACAGAAAAAATACCAGGAGCCGGACAATAAACCGGTGGATTTCCTCGACCGCGACGGCCGTTTGCAGATGTAAATCGCCTTGCATGGAGTTGGTCTAGTGTATAGACTAGTTTGTATTGCATGAAAAACATCGGAGGACACCGTGCGCGCATATGGAGTCTATGAGGCGAAGACTAAATTGGCGGACTTGATTAAAAGGGTCCAACAAGGGGAGCGTATTACGATCACTAATCGGGGCGCTCCAGTTGCAGACCTGGTGCCCAGCGCCAGCGGCACGGAACAGCAGGCGCTGGACGCGATCGCGGCGATCAAAAACGCGCGCGCGGGAACGATCACTCATGCCGAATTCGTCGCAATGCGTGCCAAAGGCCGCCGTTAGATGGCTACTGGATTTGTTCTCGATGCGTCGGTAACATTACGCTGGGCACTACATGACGGATCTGTCGCAGATCGCACCTACGCGGACAAGGTATTGGACTCGCTTGCCAGTCGCTGCGCGGTTGTTCCCGCTTTATGGTCTACTGAAATCGTGCATGTTCTGCGTTGCGCCGAACAAGGTGGGAAATTGGGCGAGGCGGCGGTTACGGGATTCATCTATCAATTAGGCCAGTTGCCAATCACAACGGATTCCGCAGCGCCGGCCGCTCTGCATCTTTCTGTCGCGGCCATTGCCCGTGAGTTCAAACTCACAGGATACGATGCCCAGTATCTTGAACTTGCGCGCAGACTGGGCCTGCCTTTGGCGACCTTAGATAAAGACTTGCGTAAAGCGGCGAAGAAGGCTGGCGTGCCTTTGTATGACTAATGACATGTCACTACGTTCGGCGCCGTGCGGGCCAGCACGTCGACTTCGGCAAAACCCAGCGATTGGCACAGGCTGACGAGTTCCTTCATCGCCAGCTTGCGCTGGCCGCTGACGTTGATTCCCCGCAGCATGCAGGCGTAGCGCGTCATTCGATCTTCCTTTGTTGAGTTGTCTTGCGCTGGTCCGGGTCTGGCCGGATCAGCGCATCACCAGCGCCTTGACCGCCTCCATCGCGGCGCTGCCGGTCTGGGTGGCTTGCACCTGGTTGCGGCCGCCTTCCTTGGCGACGTACATGGCGCGGTCGGCGGCGACGAACAGCGATTCGGTGTTGTCGAGCTGGTGCGGGACGATGGTGGCCACGCCGATGCTCACCGTCAGCCAGGCCGAGGTGGTCGAGCGCGGATGCGGGATCTGCAGCGATTCGACGTGGGCGCGGATCGATTCGGCCAGCAGGTGGGCCGAGTCGCCGTCGGTTTCGGCGAACAGCAGCACGAATTCCTCACCGCCGTAGCGCGCCGCCAGGTCGGTCGGGCGCAGCGCGTGCGAGGCGATCGCCTGCGCCACCTGCTGCAGGCAGGCGTCGCCGGCCGGATGGCCCAGGGTGTCGTTGTACAGCTTGAAGTGGTCGACGTCCAGCACCACCAGCGACAGTGGCTGGCCGCTGCGCATGGCGCGCTGCCATTCCTTTTCGAGGAAGGTGTCGAAGTGGCGGCGGTTGGCGATCTTGGTCAGCGGGTCGACCATGGCGGCGCGCTGCAGCGCGTCCTCCGACTGCTTGTGGTGGGTGATGTCGTGCAGCAGGCCGATGAACAGCGGCTGGCGCAGATACATCGGCGTCAAGGTCAGGTCCATGCACACCGAGCTGCCGTTGCGGTGGCGGATGATCACCTCGCGCGTGCCGTGGCTGTGCGCGGTTTCCGGCGCGGCGGCGTAGCGGTCGAAGTAGTCCAGGTATTCCCGCGCCACCAGCGGATTGAGCAGGTCGCCGATGGCGCGGCCGGCCAGTTCGTTCTCCTGGTAGCCCAGGTATTTGTCGCAGGCCGGATTGGTGTACTGGATGCGGCCGTCGGCCTCGATGATCAGCAGGCCCTCGGCCATGTTCTCGACGATGGTGCGCAGGCGTTCGGCCTGTTCTTCCTGGGTCTCGCTCTTGCTACGGATCTGCAGCTGGGTGCGCACGCGGGCGCACACCTCGGCCATGCGCAGCGGCTTGCTGATGTAGTCGACCGCGCCGATGTCGAAGCCGGCTACCACGTCCTCGGTCTCGGTGCGGGCGCTCATGAAGATGACCGGGATGCGCTGGGTGGCGGCGTGGCTTTTCAACTGGCGGCAGGTCTCGAAGCCGTCCATGCCGGGCATCATCACGTCGAGCAGGATCAGGTCGGGATGGACCCGGCGGGCGATCTTCAGCGCCCGCTCGCCGGAGGTGGCGACGAAGGTCTGGTAGCCCTGCTGGACCATCAGTTTGCGCAGCGCGCTCAGGTTCTCCGGCGCGTCGTCCACTATGAGTATCGCGGCATCGCGCCGCGTGGCAAGCATGGGATGGGGAACTGGGGTGAACAAAGGCTGGCCTGATCTGAAAGTGACTATCCGTTCAAATCATAACGCTTCAGCTCGCCTGCGGGTGAAAAAAAATCCCTGGGGATTTGAGGATTTCCTCGGAAGTGACGGCGATGCCACACCAGCAGGGGACTGGCTTGCTTATTGTTGATGGGATGTTACTACTTTGCCCGGTTTCCGTTACTTTTGGTGATAAAGCCGGCGGGGCCGTGGGCGGCGAGCGCCGCCCACGGAGGTGCGATGTCTTAGATCTTGGCGGCGATCAGCTTGCCCAGGATCTCGATGCCGGTGCGGATGCGGTCCGGCGCCACAGTGACGAAGGACAGGCGCAGCGTGTTGGTTTCCGGCTCGTTGGCGTAGAACGGCGAGCCGGGCACGAAGGCGACCTTCTGGGCGATGGCTTCGTCGAGCAGCTTCATGGCGTCGATGTGCTTAGGCAGCGTGACCCAGATGAACATGCCGCCTTCCGGCTTGGTCCACTCGACGCTGGCCGGGAAGTGCTGGGCCATGGCGTCCAGCATGACCTGGCACTGGTCGCCGTACAGGGTACGGATTTTCGGGATGTGGCGCTCCAGGAAGCCGTCCTTGATCACTTCGTGCACGACCATCTGGGTCAGCTGCGAGGTGTGCAGGTCGGCGGCCTGCTTGGCCAGCTCCAGGCGGCGCACCAGCGGCAGCGGGGCGACCACGTAGCCCAGGCGAATGCCGGGGGTCAGCACCTTGGAGAAGGAGCCCATGTAGATCACGCCGTCCGGGTTCATCGCCACCATCTTCGGCAGCGGGTCGCCCTTGTAGCTCAGGGCGCCGTACGGGTCGTCCTCGATCAGCGGCAGGCCGAGGCGGGCGCAGGTTTCCACCAGCTCCAGGCGGCGCTCGACGGACAGGGTGCGGCCGGTCGGGTTCTGGAAGTTCGGCAGCGCGTACAGCAGGCGCGCGCCCTCGGCGACGGCGTCCAGCGACGACGGCACCAGGCCGTGTTCGTCGGTGGCGACCGATTTGAATTCAGGACGGTAGACCGAGAACGCCTGCAGCGCGCCCAGGTAGGACGGCGTCTCAACCAGCACGCGGCTGCCTTCGTCGATCAGCACTTTGCCCAGCAGGTCCAGCGCTTGCTGGGAGCCGGAGGTCATCAAGACCTGTTCCGGCACGATCTTGGCGCCGTTGGTCGACAGCGAATCGGCGATCCACTGGCGCAGCGGCAGGTAGCCGTCGGTCGGGCCGTATTGCAGGGCGACCTTGCCGTTTTCGCTCAGCACCTTGTCGAAGGCGGCTTTCATTTCGTCGATCGGGAAGGTCAGCGGCGACGGCAGGCCGCCGGCGAAGGAGATGATCTCCGGTTGCTGGGTGATCTTCAGGATCTCGCGGATGAACGACGATTGCAGCTGGTCGGCGCGTTCGGAGAAGCGCCACTGGATCGGATTGGGGTTTTCGATTTTCATACATGTCTCACTAGAGGATGCCGGCGCTGCCGGCTATTCAACAAGCTCGCTTGTGGCGTGCTCTTATAAAAGGAACGACCTCGGATAAGAGGCCGCCCGCTTACGCGACTTCCGCGATCAGTTCGATTTCGACGCAGGCGCCAAGCGGGATTTGGGCGACACCAAAGGCCGAGCGGGCGTGCTTGCCGGCTTCGCCGAAGACTTCGCCCAGCAGCTCGGAGGCGCCGTTGGTGACCAGGTGCTGTTCGGTGTAGTCGGCCGTGGAGTTCACCAGGCTCATGACCTTGACGATGCGCTTGACGCGGGTCAGGTCGCCGCCGACGGCCGCTTGCAGCGTGCCCATCAGGTCGACGGCGATGGCGCGCGCGGCGGCCTTGCCTTCGGCGGTGTCGATATTCTTGCCCAATTGGCCGACCCACACGCTGCCGTCGGCGCGCTTGGCGATATGACCCGACAGGAACACCAGGTTGCCGGTTTGGGCGTACATGACGTAGGCGGCGGCCGGGGTGGCGGGTGCGGCCAGGGTGATCTCGAGCGCTTTCAGTTTTTCGTAGACAGACATGTGCTTATCCAAAGAGTAAGTGGGAAATTCGGGTTCAAGACCGATATTGTACGTCAGCGGCAGGGGCTGCCCACAATCGCGGCGAAATCAAGATAGTCTACGGTTTTAGCCCCGTTTCACCTGCATTTTGCGGCCGGCACCCACCACGGCGATGACGGCGATTGCAAAAACGACAGTGGGCCATTCCAGCGCCTCGCCCAAAACCACGGCCGCGCCGAGCAGCGACAGGAAGGGCTGGACCAGCTGCACCTGGCCGACCCGGGCCACGCCGCCCAGCGCCATGCCGCGGTACCAGAAGAAGAAGCCGATGAACATCGAGAACACCGAGACGTAGGCGAAACCGGACCAGGCGGCGGCGCCGGCGGCGGCCAGCTGCGGGCCTTGCTGCCAGCACAGCCAGCCCACCAGCGGCAGCAGCAGCGGCGCGGACAGCACCAGCGCCCAGCAGATGGTCTGCTGGCCGCCCAGGGTTTGCGACAGGCGGCCGCCGGCGGCGTAGCCCATGGCGGCCAGCAGCACGGCCAGGAAGATGGCCAGGTCGGCCAGGTGCAGGCTGCCGCCGCTCTGGCCCAGCGCGAAGCCGACCACCAGCGCCGAGCCCACACTGGCCATGACCCAGAAGCCGGCCGACGGCTTTTCGCCGGCCAGCAGGGCGCCGAAGACGGCGGTGGCCAGCGGCAGGATGCCGACCAGCACGGCGCCGTGGGCGGCCGGCAGGCTGCGCATGGCGATCGAGGTCAGCCAGGGGAAGCCGATGATGCAGCCGACGGCCACCATCGCCAGCGCCGGCAGGGCGGAACGCGGCGGCAGCGGCGCGCGCTTCCAGGCCAGCCAGCCGCCGGCCAGCACGGCGGCCACCAGCGCGCGGCCGAGGGCGACGAAGGTGGGGGACAGGCCGAGGCCGTGGCTGGCCAACGCGCCGCCCACCGCCAGCCGGGTGAACGGCAAGGTCAGGCTGAAGATGGCGACCGCGATCAGGCCGAGCAGCATGCCGGTGGTTTCGTCGCTCAGCCCGGGCCGGGTGGCGATGGTGGCGGCGGGCGGCGGGGCGCTGTGGGTCATGCGGGTCTCCGGTGGTGTTGTCAATATGGTTATAGGCGGTATGGATGTATGCTACGTGACAAAACCAGTACAGTGCCAGTACACTTGTGCACATAATTTCTCATACTGTGACGGTAAAATGACCAATACACGCTCGCGCACTTCACTTTTGGGCGCCGCCGCGTCGGCCGCGGCGGAGGCGGTGGCCGATGCGCTGGCGGCGGCCGACGCCCGCGCGGCGGCCAAGCTGGCGCCCGGCCGGGCGGTGGCAGCGGCCGCGCCGGGACCGGCGGTGGCGACGGTGATTCCGACTCCGGCGCCACGCGGCGCCGGCAAGGGCGCGCAGAAGGCGGCGCAGCCAGGGATGGTGCTGGGGCTGCTGTCGCGCGAGTCGGGCGAGACGCTGATCGACCAGATCGTGCGCTCGGTGACGGCGCGCATCGACGACCGCCTGCTGCGCGGCGGCGCGCGCATGCCGTCGATCCGCGCGTTCGCGGCGGCGCACGCGGTGTCGGCGTTCACGGTGGTGGCGTCGTACGACAAGCTGGTGGCCTCGGGCTACCTGGAGTCGCGCCGGGGCGCCGGTTTCTTCGTGCGCGAGCCGGCGGCGATGGAGCTGAACCTGGCGCAGCGCCGCCCTGGCGCGCGGCGCCGGCCGGCCGAGGGCGAGCGCGAACACGCCGGCGCCAAGCCGATCGACGTGGTCTGGCTGGTGCGCAATATGTTCCGCCAGATGCCGCACGCGCAGATGCCGGGCACCGGCGTGCTGCCGCCCGACTGGCTGGACGGCGCGGCCATCGCCAACGCGCTGCGCTCGGTCAGCCGGCAGCACCCCAACCTGCTGGTCAGCTACGGCGTGCCGCAGGGCTTCCTGCCATTGCGCCAGCAGCTGCAGCTGAAGTTCGCCGAGCTGGAGATCGCCGCCGCGCCGGAGCAGATCGTCACCACGGCCGGCGTGACGCAGGCGCTGGACCTGGTGGCGCGCGAGTTCACGCGGCCGGGCGACACCATCTTCGTCGACGATCCGGCCTGGTTCCTGATGTTCGGCTCCTTCGCCGCGCTGGGCGCCAAGGTGGTGGGCATCCCGCGCCTGGCCGACGGTCCGGACATCGCGCAGCTGGCGGAGCTGGCGGCGCTGCACAAGCCCAAGCTGTACATCATCAACTCGGTGCTGCACAACCCCAGTTCGACCTCGCTGTCGGCGGCCAAGGCCTTCCAGGTGCTGCGGTTGGCGGAGGAACATGATTTTCTGATCGTCGAAGACGACATCTATTGCGACCTGCATCCGGGCAGCGCGGTGCAGCCGGCCACGCGGCTGGCGGCGCTGGACCAGCTGCAAAGGGTGATCTACCTGGGCGGCTTTTCGAAGACGATGGCGGCCAACCTGCGGGTGGGCTATATCGCGGCCTCGCCGGAACGGGCCGAGCGCCTGGCCGACCGCAAGATGCTGACCATGCTCACCACCAGCGATATCGGCGAGCGGGTGGTGTACAAGGTGCTGTCGGAGGGCCTGTTCCGCAAGCATACGGACCGGGTGCGCGCGCGGCTCGATGCGATCCGCGCCAAGACCATCCGCCAGATGGAGCGGGTGGGGCTGACGGTGGATGTGGCGTCGCCGGCCGGGATGTTCGTGTGGGCCGATGCCGGCTGCGACACCAATGTGCTGACCGAGAAGGCGATGGCGCACAACCTGCTGCTGGCGCCGGGCAGCCTGTTCTCGCCCAAGCAGCTGCCGTCGACCCGCATGCGGCTCAATGTGGCGGCGATGCAGGAGCCGGCGGTGTGGCGCTTCCTCGAAAGAGAGCTGGGCCGCTCTTGAAATCCCTCTTATAATCCCCACTTTCGTCAAACCCTTGCATCAACCACAAGACTATTGAGGCTTCTAAAATGGCAGACAACGACAAGCAAACCCTGGGTTTCCAGGCCGAAGTGAAACAGCTGTTGCAGCTGATGATCCACTCGCTGTACTCGAACAAGGAGATTTTCCTGCGCGAGCTGATCTCGAACGCGTCCGACGCGTCCGACAAGCTGCGCTTCGAGGCGATCAACAACGACGCCCTGTACGGCAACGACCATGAACTGAAGATCAAGGTCTCGTTCGACAAGGCCGCGCGCACCATCACCATTTCCGACAACGGCATCGGCATGAGCCGGGACGAGGCGATCTCGCACCTGGGCACCATCGCCAAGTCGGGCACCAAGGAGTTCTTCGGCAAGCTGTCGGGCGACCAGCAGCAGGACGCGGCCCTGATCGGCCAGTTCGGCGTGGGCTTCTACTCGGGCTTCATCGTGGCCGACAAGATCACCGTTGAAACCCGCCGCGCCGGCGCGGACGCCGCCGAAGGCGTGCGCTGGGAATCGGCCGGCGAAGGCGATTACTCGATCGAGCAGATCGAGAAGACCGGCCGCGGCACCGACATCATCCTGCACCTGCGCGAAGGCGAGGACGAGCTGCTGTCGTCGTGGAAGATCAAGTCCATCATCCGCAAGTACTCCGACCACATCTCGCTGCCGATCGTGATGGCGAAGGAAGAGTGGGACGAGGAGAAGAAGGAAACCGTCGTCAAGGACGAACTGGAAACCATCAACCAGGCCAGCGCGCTGTGGGCCCGCAACAAGTCGGAGATCACGCCGGAGCAGTACGAAGAGTTCTACAAGCACGTGTCGCACGACTTCCAGGCGCCGCTGACGCATACGCACAACCGCGTCGAAGGCCGCAGCGAGTACACGCAGCTGCTGTACATTCCGGCCAAGGCGCCGTTCGACCTGTGGGACCGCAACAAGCGCGGCGGCATCAAGCTGTACGTCAAGCGCGTGTTCATCATGGACGATGCCGAGCAGCTGATGCCGGCCTATCTGCGCATGGTCAAGGGCGTGATCGATTCGGCCGACCTGCCGCTGAACGTGTCGCGCGAGATCCTGCAGGAGTCGCGCGATGTGAAGGTGATCCGCGACGGTTCGACCAAGCGCGTGATCGGCATGCTGGAGGAGCTGGCGAACGCCGACGAGCAGGAGAAGAAGGACAAGTACGTCACCTTCTGGACCGAGTTCGGCCAGGTGCTGAAAGAGGGCATCGGCGAGGACGCGACCAACAAGGACCGTCTGGCCAAGCTGCTGCGCTTCGCCTCGACCGCCAACGAGAACGACGAGCAGAGCGTCTCGCTGGAGCAGTACGTGGCGCGCCAGAAGGAAGGCCAGGACAAGATCTACTACGTCACGGCCGATAACTACGTCGCCGCGAAGAACTCGCCGCACCTGGAGATCTTCCGCAAGAAGGGCGTGGAGGTGCTGCTGCTGACCGACCGCGTGGACGAGTGGATGCTGTCCTTCCTGACCGAGTTCGAAGGCAAGGAGCTGGTGTCGGTGGCCAAGGGCGGCCTGGACCTGGGCGCGCTGGAAGACGAAGCCGAGAAGAAGGAACACGAGGAGACCGAGACTTCGTACAAGGATTTGGTCGGCAAGATGAAGGAAGCCTTGACGGACAAGGCCAAGGACGTGCGCGTGACGTTCCGCCTGACCGATTCGCCGGCCTGCCTGGTGGCGGACGAGCATGAGCTGTCGGGCAACCTGCTGCGCATGCTCAAGGCCGCTGGCCAGAGCGCGCCGGAGTCCAAGCCTATCCTGGAGATCAACCCGAATCACCCGCTGGTGACGCGCCTGAAGTACGAAGAAGCTGGTAGTTCCTTCAGCGACTGGGCCAACATCTTGTTCGACCAGGCCTTGCTGGCGGAAGGCGGTTCGCTGAGCGATCCGGCCACCTTCGTCAAGCGCCTGAACGAGATGCTGCTGAACGGCGCGAGCAAGTAAGGCAATCAGGTAGGACCGGTTCCGGGAGTTGTGCTATTTTTAGGTTTCACTGGCACACTCCCGGGATATACATGAACAAAATCCTTTGGGCGCTGATTGGCGCCCTTGTTGTTTCCGCTCCCGCCGTTCTGGCCCAGCTGCCGGCGTCGACGCCGGGCGTCGCGGCCGCCCCCCTTTATCCCGCCTTGCCCAGCGAGACGCCGGACGAGTTCAAGGCGCCGATCGACGGGCTCGACTACGTCAAGCGCAGCGTGATGGTGACTATGCGCGACGGCGTCAAGCTCAACACCGTGATCATCGTGCCGCGCAAGGCGCGCAACGCCCCCATCCTGCTCACGCGCACGCCCTACAACGCGGCCGAGCTGACCAGCCACAACGAGAGCTCGCAGATGGAGTCCATCCTGCAGGGCTATGACAACGCGGCCGACGTCATCGCCGAGGGCGGCTACATCCGCGTGGTGCAGGATGTGCGCGGCAAGTACGGTTCCGAGGGCGATTATGTGATGAACCGGCCGCTGAGCGGCAGCGCGCTCAATCCGACGCCGGTCGACCACTCCACCGATACCTGGGACACCATCGAGTGGCTGACCAAGAATATCCCCGAGACCAATGGCAAGGTCGGCATCATCGGCATTTCCTACGACGGCTTCCTGCCGCTGATGGCGCTGGTCCATCCGCATCCGGCGCTGAAGGTGTCGGTGCCGATGAACCCGATGGTGGACGGCTGGCGCGGCGACGACTGGTTCCACAACGGCGCGTTCCGGCAGATCAATCTGTCGTATGTGCTGGAGCAGGTGGTCACGCGGCGCAACGAGGCCAAGTGGTACAACAGCCATTTCGACGATTACGATACCTTCATCCGCGCCGGCTCGGTGGGCGAGCTGGCGCGCCAGCGCGGGGTGGAGCAGAGCGGCTTCTGGCGCAAGATGGTCGCCCATCCGAGCTATGACGCGTTCTGGAGCGGGCAGGCGATGGACCAGATCCTGGCGCGCCAGCCGGTCACGGTGCCGACCCTGCTGGTGCACAGCCTGTGGGATGCCGAGGATATCTATGGCGCCATCGCGGTGTACAAGGCGATCAAGCCGCAGGACAGGGACAACAAGGTGTTCCTGGTGCTGGGGCCGTGGAACCACGGCGGCGGCATCGGCGACGGCAGCCGCCTGGGCGCGCTGCGCTTCAACAGCGATACGGCGCTGCACTTCCGGCAGGAGATCTTGCGGCCCTTCCTGGACCGCTATCTGAAGGACGACGCGCCGGCGGCGCAGATCGCGCCGGTGTCGGCGTTCGAGACCGGGACCAATAAGTGGCGTTCGCTCAACAGCTGGCCGAGCGGCTGCGTCAGCGGCTGCGCGATCGCGCCGGCCACGCTGAAGCTGGCGGCCAATGCCCGGCTGACGTTGAGCAACGAGGCGTCGCGGCCGGCCTCCGCGCCGGCGCAGCGCAGCGCGTTCGATGAATATGTGTCCGATCCGGGCAAGCCGGTGCCGTTCCGCGCGCGGCCGATCGCGCCGTATGGCTATGACGAGGCCAAGGGCCAGACCTGGCCGCGCTGGCTGGTGGACGACCAGCGCGAGGCGTCCGGCCGCACCGATGTGCTGAGCTACACGAGCGACGTGTTGACGGCGCCGGTGAAAATCAGCGGCGAGCCGGTGGCGCACCTGCTGGCCTCGACCAGCGGCAGCGATGCCGACTGGGTCGTCAAGCTGATCGACGTCTATCCGGACCAGGTGGCGGCGCAGCCGGAGATGGGCGGCTACCAGCTGATGGTGTCGGCCGATATCTTCCGTGGCCGCTATCGCGAGAGCCTGGAGACGGCCAGGCCGATCGCGGCCAACATGGCCTTGCCCTATACCTTCGCCATGCCGACCGCTAACCACGTGTTCCTGCCGGGCCACCGCATCATGGTGCAGGTGCAGTCCAGCTGGTTCCCGCTGTATGACCGCAACCCGCAGACTTTTGTGCCGAATATCTTCTTCGCCCAGCCATCCGATTACAAGAAGGCGACCCAGCGGATCTACCACGACAGCTATATCGAGTTGCCGCTGGTTGGCGCGAGCCGTTAGTTATGTCTTGCGGCGGCGCCGCGCCATCAGCAGCACGGCCGGCAGGCCCAGGCCCAGCATGCCGAACATGGCCGGTTCGGGCACCGGCGGGGCGGCGGCCGTCAGGAAGCCGCGTATTTCTCCGGTAGGGTAGAGGCTGCTGTGGATGTTGAGATAGGCCTCGCCGCTGGCCAGGCCGGCGGCGAAGGCCGATTCGGCGCCGGCCGTGGTGCCGCCGTGGCTGCTGATGAAGGCCGGGTTCCAGCTGGCCGCCAGCGAGGTGTTGTAGGTGTTGGCATAGGCGCCGCTGGTCACGCCCAGCGGGAAGCCGCCGAAGGTGGGTGTTTCCGTGGCGATGCCGGCGGTGCCGGTGTCCGCCGTGGCGGTGCAGCAGTGGATGTGCGAGGCGGTGGTGGGGCCGAGCAGGCCGCCGAAGGCGACGTCCACTTCAAGGATGTGGCTGGTGGCATCGAATTTGACGAACGCCGCGCCCATGCCGGTCGAGCTGTTGGGCGGTGCTTCCTTCGGGCCGGTGAGGATGGCCGTGTAGTTGGCGGCACTGGCCGTCATGGCGGTGAGCAGCAGGCTTGCGGCCGCCGCGCAATTGCGGATACGCTGGTTCATTTTTATTCCCTCCTTGGTGCGTGATGCACAGGTTAGAGGGGGAGACCTGCGCAGAAGTTCAACAGCATTTGTTCGCCTTCGGGCCAGGGGCCGTAGCCGGCGTCGCCGTTGATGTGGCCGGCGTTGCCGATTTCGACGTAGTCGCTGCCCCAGGCTTGCGCGAACTGGCGCGCGCGTTGCGGGCTGACGTACTGGTCGTCGCTGCTGGCGATCACCAGGCTGGGGAAGGGCAGGCGCTCCAGCAGCATGGGCTGGAAGCCGGTGGTGCAGTCGGGATAGCTGGGGGCGTCGGTGTCGCTGGGGGCGACCAGGAAGGCGCCGGCGATCTTCAGCGGCGAGCCGGAGGCGGCCCAGCGACCCACCAGCGAGCAGCTCAGGCTGTGTGCGGCCAGCACCGGCGGGCGTTTGCAGCGGGCGATGGCGGCTTCGAGGTCGGCCACCCAGTCGTCGCGGTCTGGCGTTTCCCAGTCGCGGTGCTGCATGCGGACCCAGCCGGGGTGCTTGCCTTCCCACTGCGTTTGCCAGTGGGCGGGGCCGGAATTCCACAGGCCGGCCAGGGTCAGTACTTCGTAGTCCATGCGTTTTCCTTGCTGGGTAAGATGGTATTGATCTTACCTCGGCCGGGCGCGTGATCCTTGCCGGCGCTGGCAGTATGCGCAAGCGTGGACAATTGGCAGAGAGGGAGGGGAGACATTTACGCTCCTTCTAGCAAACCTACTGAGTTATTTACTGAATTCTGCTGAATTGAACTTCGTCGGGCTGCTGAGGCCTGACTCAGTAACGCCAAGCAGAACTCAGTAGGATTCAGTAAAAAATTCAGCAGGTTTGCTAGAAGGAGAGCGGGGGTACACCCATGGTGTGTATTCCCGCAGCAATCTTACAGGGCGGTGCGCAGCGCGAACAGTTCGGGGAACAGCACCACGTCGAGCATTTTGCGCAGGTAGCTGACGCCGGCCGTGCCGCCGGTGCCGGTCTTGAAGCCGATGATGCGCTCGACCGTGGTGACGTGGCGGAAGCGCCAGAAACGGAACGCGGTCTCCAGGTCGACCAGCTTCTCGGCCAGTTCGTACAGCGCCCAGTGGCGGGACGGGTCGCGGTAGACTTCCAGCCAGGCGTTCTGGACGGACGCGTCGGCGGCGGTCGGCAGGGTCCAGTCGGCGTTGAGGCGCTCGGCGGAGACCGGCAAGCCGTCGCGGGCCAGCAGCTTGATCGCTTCGTCGTACACCGAGGGTTCGCGCAGCGCCTTGTCCAGCACGGCAAAGGCGTCCGGCGCGGTGGTGTGGACGTTGAGCAGCGCGGCGTTCTTGTTGCCGAGGATGAATTCGATCTCGCGGTACTGGTAGGACTGGAAGCCCGACGACGCGCCCAGATAGGGGCGGATGGCCGTGTATTCGGGCGGCGTCATCGTCGCCAGCACATCCCATGCGTGCACCAGCTGGTCCATGATGCGGGCCACGCGGGCCAGCATCTTGAAGGCCGGGGCCAGGTCGTCGGACTGCAGGTGGGCGCGCACCGCGTGCATTTCGTGCAGCATCAGCTTCATCCACAGTTCGCTGGTCTGGTGCTGGACGATGAACAGCATCTCGTTGTGGTTGGGCGACAGCGGGTGCTGGGCGGTGAGGATCTGGTCCAGGCCCAGATAGTCGCCGTAGCTCATCTTGTTGCTGAAGTCCATTTGCGCGCCGTGCCATTGCGCATCGGCGTCGGTGGCGGGCGCGGCGGCGTGCATTGGGCAGCCGCTGGCGGTGTCTTTGGTATCGCTCATATTGTTTATCTCGTTATTAGGTTACTGCGTCGCGCTTGGCGTCGACGTTGTAGTCCTTGCGGTCCAGGATGTCGCGCAGGATGTCCACCGCGTCCCAGACATCGGCATAACTGGTGTACAGCGGCGTGAAGCCGAAGCGCATGATGGCCGGTTCGCGGTAGTCGCCGATGACGCCGCGCGCGATCAGCGCCGACATCACCGCGTAGCCGTGCGGATGGGTGAAGCTGACCTGGCTGCCGCGGCGCGCATGCTCGCGCGGCGTGACCAGGCCCAGCGGATGGTCGGCGCAGCGCTGCTCGACCAGTTCGATGAACAGGTCGGTCAGCGCCAGCGACTTGGCGCGGATGGCGGCCATATTGGTCTGGCCGAACACGTCCAGGCCGCACTCGACCATCGCCAGCGACACCACCGGTTGGGTGCCGCACAGCGCGCGGCCGATGCCGTCGGTGGGGGCGAAGTCGGGCGCCATGGCGAACGGCGCGGCGTGGCCCCACCAGCCCGACAGCGGCTGGCGGAAGCGCGCCTGATGCTTGCGCGGCACCCAGATGAAGGCCGGCGAGCCGGGGCCGCCGTTCAGGTATTTATAGGTGCAGCCCACGGCCAGGTCGGCGCCGTCGGCGTTGAGGTCGACCGGCAGCGCGCCGGCCGAGTGCGCCAGATCCCAGACCGCCAAGGCGCCGGCGGCGTGCACCAGGGCGCTGGTGGCGCGCATATCGTGCTGGTAGCCGGTGCGGTAGTTGACATGGGTCAGCATGACGACGGCGGTGTCGGCGCCTATGGCGGCCGGCAATTCCTCCACGCTGTCGACCAGCTTGACGGTGTAGCCGCGTTCCAGCCAGCCGCTCAGGCCCTGGGCCATATAGATGTCGGTGGGGAAGTTGGAGCGTTCGGTGACGATCACGCGGCGCTCACGTTGAGCCGGGGCCGGGTCGTTGGCCTGCATGTGCAGCGCGGCGGCCAGCGCCTTGAACAGGTTGACCGAGGTGGTGTCGGTGACCACCACTTCGCCGTCGGCGGCGCCGATCAGCGGGGCTAGGCGGTTGCCCAGGCGCTTGGGCAGGTCGAACCAGCCGGCGCTGTTCCAGCTGCGGATCAGGTCATGGCCCCATTCCTGGGCGATCACCTGCTGGGCGCGGGCCAGCGCGGCCTTGGGGCGGGCACCTAAAGAGTTGCCATCCAGATAAATCACATGGGCGGGCAGGTCGAACTGGTCGCGCAGGGCGGCGAGCGGATCTTGCGCGTCGCGGCCCAGGCAGTCGTTGCGAGTTGTCATTATGTAACTTTCTTGCGAGGTGGTGGAATGCTTTAGGCTTCAATAAGTTGCCAGTGTAACCTGAAAAACCCGGAGCCGGACCCCGAACACGGCCCGCGCTCCAGCCGCAAACCCGCATGAATACTGGCTTGGCGACTTTTTTAAATTATTTTCGATTTTTTTTCAAAAAAACCCTCAAGTTCCCCAAAACGCTGCCGTTACCAGTTTCATGATGAGCGGAAAAGGGCCATCGGGTAGCAAGATGGAGTCGAGAATAATTCAAATTATTTTCACCGGAACCCTAAAGTTCCTCAAATTGCTGCCGTTACCGGGTTAGATGTAGCAAAAAAGAGTCGCTGAACTGCACTATTTTTCGTTTCATGACAGGACTTTTTTGAAGAACTGGAACCTTACAAAGCCTGCGCCGCAAGGGCGTGGATGAGCGATCTGCGAGTGTTTGTCAGACAAACACCGACGGGTCGTGTCCGCTATTTCCGGACGGAAAATACGGAGTACATCCTCTACTCGTATTTTTGTTGCTCCCGCAGAATGTATCTCACTGGAAACGCAAATGTGTTCCGCAGTGCAGATAACGGACTAGGAGATGGAAATGACCGCTAACGATATGATGGCTGAAATTCGCGACGCCAACCTGAGCTACCTGATGTTGGCCCAGCAGATGATACGCGCCGACAAAGTCACCGCGATCTTCCGCCTTGGCATCGCCGCCGACATCGCCGAGCTGATCGAAGGCATGAGCAACGCGCAAATCCTCAAGCTGGCAGGCGGCAACATGATGCTGGCCCGCTTCCGCTTCGACGACAGCGCCATCTTGTCGATGCTGACCAACTACAATAAAGACCGCGTGCTGGCCCAGTCGCACGCCGCCATCCTGATGGCCGGCCAGGCCGTCGAAGAAATCGCCTGACCACCCAGCCGGAGCCGCATCATGTCCAAGAAAAGCGTAGTGACGGAAGCCCAGGAAATCCAGCTGGCCATCGAACTGATCCAGCTGGGCGCGCGCCTGCAGCTGCTCGAATCGGAGGTGTCGCTGTCGCGCGAGCGCCTGCTCAAGCTGTACAAGGAGTTGCGGGGCGTGTCGCCGCCTAAGGGCATGCTGCCGTTCTCCACCGACTGGTTCCTGACCTGGCAGCCGAACATCCATTCCTCGCTGTTCATCAATATCCATAAATTCCTGACCGAGCACGCCGGCGCCAGCGGCATCGAGGCGGTCATGAAAGCCTACAAGCTGTACCTGGAGCAAATGCCGCCGGAAGCGGGCGAGGAGCCGCTGCTGTCGCTGACGCGCGCCTGGACCCTGGTGCGCTTCTTCAGCGGCAAGATGCTGGAGCTGGCCCCGTGCGGCAAGTGCCAGGGCAAGTTCGTGGTCAACTGCATGGACTTGAACGGCAGCTATGTCTGCGGCCTGTGCCACATGCCCTCGCGCGCCGGCAAGACCAAGAAGGCGCGCGACGCCGACGCCCTGGCCGCGTGAGCCGGCCCGGCCCCGACCCCTACCTGAAGCGCATCGCCCGCGCCCCCGCCGTGCGGGCGCTGCTGATCCAATGCGGCGCCGCGCCGCTGACGCTGGCCATCATCTATGTGATGGCCAGTTGTCGTTTGCCGGTCGACTATTGGAGCGTGGCCGCGGTGCAGGGCTTGCTGGCGGCCGGCCTGAGCTGGAAGCTGGGCCTGGCCGTGTGGTGGCGCGCGATCCAGTTGCTGTTCCCGCTCGCGCTGCTGGCCGCGCAGACGCTGCACTTGCCGCCGTCGCTGTTCCTGGCGGTGTTCCTGGTTTTGCTGGGCTGCTATTGGTCGACGTTTCGCACGCAAGTGCCGTACTACCCGTCCACGCCGGCGGTGTGGGATGCGGTACGTCAAATCCTGCCGCCGCCGGCGGCCGGCCGGCCGTTGCGCGTGATCGACATCGGCAGCGGCCTGGGCGGGCTGGTGCTGTACCTGGCGCGCCAGCGGCCGGACGCCGAGTGCAGCGGCATCGAACTGGCGCCGCTGCCGTGGCTGGCGAGCCGGCTGCGCGCCGCCGCCAGCGGCAGCCGCGCCCGCTTCACCCTGGGCGATTACGAGCGCCTCGACTTCGGCCGCTACGACCTGGTGTTCGCCTATCTGTCGCCGGCCGCGATGGCCGGCCTGTGGCGCAAGGCGGCGGCCGAGATGCGGCCCGGCGCCATGCTGGCCAGCTACGAATTCGCTATCGACGCCCGTGCGCCCGACCGGACCATCCGCGCCACAGAGGCCGAGGATGCCCTCTACATATGGTACTTTTAAGCATCATTTCGCGTTAATCACTTGCCCGCTCCCCCCTAGTCACGCTATTGTAGTTCTACATGTAAATTTATTGAAATCGGGCGATTGTTAGGTGAAGGCCGGCCGAGCTCATACCGGGGAGTCAGGGCACTTTGTTAGTCATAATTGGATATGTGGTGGTCTGCGTCGGCGTGTTCGGCGGCTTCGCCATGAATGGCGGGCACCTGGCCGCGCTGCTGCAGCCGCTGGAGCTGGTGATGATCGGCGGCGGCGCGCTGGGCGCCTTCCTGGTCGGCAACAACGCCAAGGCGATCAAGGCCACGCTGGCCGCGATCCCGACGCTGTTCAAGGGCTCGCGCTACACCAGGGACTTGTACATGGAGCTGATGTCGCTGCTGTTCGACGTCCTGTCCAAGGTGCGCAAGGAAGGCTTGATGTCGATCGAAGGCGATATCGACAGCCCGGACCAGAGCCCGCTGTTCAGCAAGTATCCCAGCGTGCTGGAAGACCATCACATCGTCGAGTTCATGACCGATTATCTGCGCCTGATGGTGTCGGGCAATATGGATGCGTTCCAGATCGAGAACCTGATGGACAACGAGATCGAGACCCACCACCACGAACACGCGGTGCCGGCGCACGCGCTGGCCAAGCTGGGCGACGGCATGCCGGCCTTCGGCATCGTGGCGGCGGTGATGGGCGTGGTGCATACGATGGAATCGGTGGGCTTGCCGCCGGCCGAGCTGGGCATCCTGATCGCGCACGCGCTGGTCGGCACCTTCCTCGGCATCCTGCTGGCCTACGGCTTCGTCGGCCCGCTGGCCAGCCTGCTGGAACAAAAACTGGATGAATCGACCAAGATGTACCAGTGCGTCAAGGTCACCCTGCTGGCCAGCCTGAACGGTTACGCGCCGGCGCTGGCGGTCGAGTTCGGCCGCAAGGTCTTGTACTCGACCGAGCGCCCCAGCTTTGCCGAGCTGGAAGACCACATCAAGAAATCGAAGGCCAAGTGAGCGCGCCCATGACAGGCGGCGCCGCAGCAACCATAAGGAATCGCCATGGCTGAAGAAGGCTTGCGGCCGATTATCGTCAAGCGCATCAAGAAGAGCGGCGGCGCCCACCACGGCGGCGCCTGGAAGATCGCGTACGCCGACTTCGTGACGGCGATGATGGCCTTCTTCTTGCTGATGTGGCTGCTCGGCTCGACCACCAAGGGCGACCTCAACGGCATCTCCGAATACTTCAAGACCCCGCTCAAGGTGGCCTTGCAGGGCGGCTCGGGCAGCGGCGACAGCTCGTCGGTGATCCCCGGCGGCGGCAAGGACTTGACCCGGCGCGACGGCCAGGTCAAGGCCAGCGACGACCCGGTGGTCAAGAAAACCTTCAACCTGACCGCCGCCAAGGCCGCGCTGGAAGCCGAGGAAAACCAGCGCCTGAAGGCGCTCAAGGATAAGATCGAAGCCAAGATCGAGGCCAACCCGCTGCTGAAGAAATACAAGGAGCAGCTGCTGCTCGACATCACCAGCGAAGGCTTGCGGATCCAGATCGTCGACGAGCAGAACCGTCCGATGTTCGCGTTGGCCAAGGCCGAGCTGCAACCGTACACGCGCGAGATCCTGCATGAAATCGGCTTCGTGCTGAACGAGGTGCCCAACAAGATCGGCCTGTCCGGCCACACCGACTCGACGCCCTACCTGAGCGATGCCGGCTACAGCAACTGGGAATTGTCGGCCGACCGCGCCAACGCCTCGCGGCGCGAGCTGATCGCCGGCGGCATGGCCGACGGCAAGGTGCTGCGGGTGGTGGGGCTGGCCTCGGCCGCCCACCTGGACAAGGCCGACCCGTTCAACCCGATCAACCGCCGCATCAGCATCATCGTGATGAACAAGCGCACCGAGGAAAACGTGATGCGCGACGGCGCCCGCCAGCTGGAGGTGGGCGCGGAAGAAGCTGCCGCGGCCGCGGCGGCCCAGGCGCCAACGCCGGCCGGACCGCCGGTGCGCAAATAGGCAAGGGTGGCAGTAGGTGAAAGACAAGCGCGGAACAACGAGACTGTTATGACGAGAAAAAAAATCCTGGGCTCACATGTAAAACGCCTGCTGTCCGGCGTGTCGGACCACGGACGCAAGCATCTGACCGAAGTCGAGACCGATCTGATCCAGACCGGCCTGCTGCTGGAGGAGGCGATCGAAAAGCTGTCCTTCAACTTCATGGCCATCCATCAGGCGGTCGAGGCCGAGCAAGCCACCATCCAGCTGTTGCTGGAGGGCGGCACCGCCACGCCCGAGCAGCGCAGCCAGCTGGAAGCCTTGCAGGGCCAGGTGGGCGGCTATGTCAACGCCGCCATCACCAGCCTGCAATTCCAGGACATGACCAGCCAGCTGCTCGACCGCACGCTCAAGCGGGTGACCGGCCTGCGCGAATTCCTCGGCACGCTGGGCGCGCACGGCGCCGAGATGCTGCCCGAGAGCGACAACGAGGAAATCGTCGCGCTGCTGGGCAAGGTCAGCATGGCGCTGGCGATCCAGAGCCTCGAGCTGCGCAGCGTGCTGCGCAAGGCCGTCAGCCAACAACACCTGGAGAGCGGCGACATCGAACTATTCTGAAGCGCCGCAACCTGCCGATTGATACCAACGGGGCCGTGTCCCGCATTTAATGAGTGAGAGCAAAGATGGCCAAGACAATACTTGCAGTTGATGATTCCAGTTCCCTGCGCCAGATGGTGGCCTTCAGCCTGAAGGCCGCCGGCTACCTGGTGGTGGAAGCGGTGGACGGCCAGGACGGCCTGGAAAAAGCCAAGCTGCAAAGCGTCGACCTGGTGCTGACCGACCAGAACATGCCGCGCATGGACGGCTTGCAGCTGATCAAGCTGCTGCGCGAACTGCCGACCTACCAGAAGACTCCTATCCTGATGCTGACCACCGAATCGTCCGACGAGATGAAAGCCAAGGGCCGCGCCGCCGGCGCCAATGGCTGGCTGGTCAAGCCTTTCGATCCGCAGCGGCTCATCGAGGTAGTGAAGAAGGTCATCGGCTGATAAGGCGCATGCAATGAAGCTGAGCGAAACTTACGGAGTATCCCCATGACCATCGATATAAGCCAGTTCTTCCAGGTCTTTTTCGATGAGGCCGAGGAGCTGCTGGCTGAAATGGAGCGCCTGCTGCTGGCGGTCGACGTCGCGCAGCCGGACGCCGAAGACCTCAACGCGATCTTCCGCACCGCCCATTCCGTCAAGGGTGGCGCCTCCACGTTCGGCGTGACCGACATGACCGAAGTGACCCACATCCTCGAGACCCTGCTGGACCGCGTCCGCAAGGGCGAGATGGCGCTGACCTCGGAGCACGTGGACGCCTTCCTGGCGGCCAAGGACATCCTCAAGATGCAGCTCGACGGCCACCGCCACGGCAGCACCGTCGACCAGGACGCGGTCGGCGACGTGCGCATGATGCTGCAGTCGCTGGCGCAGGACGTGCCGCTGGCGGCCATGGCCGCCGTCGCGCCCTCGTTCCACGCGGCCGAGACCAAGGTGGTCGACCACAGCGGCGGACGGCGCTACCGGCTCGAACTGCCGGTCATGGTGCACCGCGAAGTGACCGCCCTGGGCGCCGAGCTGGGCCTGATGGGCCATGTGGCCATCACGCCGCTCGACAAGGACCGCAACGCCATGCTCGTCACCACCCACGAGAGCCTGGACGACATCATCGCCATCTGCTCCTTCGTGCTCAACCCGGACGACATGGTGGTGACCGAACTGCCTCCGTTGGACGCCAAGCAGGCCAAGCTGGAAAACGCCGAGCGCTCCAAGGTCGAGAAGGACCTGGGCTACGGCTTCTTCGACGAGGCCGAGCTGCACCCGGCCGCCGCCGGCGGTGCGCAGGGCTACGGCTTCTTCCAGCCGCTCGACGAGATCCGCGCCGCCGCCCAGGCCGGCAGCGAGGACGCCCAGGGCTACGGCTTCTTCCAGCCGGTCGAGCAGATCCGCGCCGCCGCCGGCATCGTCATCGAGGCGCCGGCGGTGCAGCAGGCCGCCGTCGACGAGGAAAAGAAAGCGGCCAAGAAGGAAGAGAAGGGCGGGGGCGGGGGCGGCGCCGAATCGTCGTCGATCCGCGTGTCGATCGAGAAGGTCGACCAGCTGATCAACCTGGTGGGCGAGCTGGTCATCACGCAGGCGATGATCGAGCAGCGCGTCGACACCCTGGACCCGATGGCGCACGAGCGGCTATTAAATAGCGTCAGCCAGCTGACCCGCAACACCCGCGACTTGCAGGAAGCGGTGATGTCGATCCGCATGATGCCGATGGACTTCGTGTTCTCGCGCTTCCCGCGCATGGTGCGCGACCTCGCGGCCAAGCTGGGCAAGAAGGTCGACTTCATCACCAACGGCGCCGCGACCGAACTGGACAAGGGCCTGATCGAGCGCATCGTCGACCCGCTGACCCACCTGGTGCGCAACTCCATCGACCACGGCATCGAGATGCCCGAGGTGCGCCGCGCCGGCGGCAAGAGCGACGCCGGCCGCTTGTTCCTGTCGGCCTCCCACCAGGGCGGCAACATCATCATCGAAGTGTCGGACGACGGCGGCGGCCTGAACCGGGAGAAGATCCTGGCCAAGGCCGAGCAGAGCGGCCTGCCGCTGCACGAGAACATGAGCGACGCCGAGGTCTGGCAACTGATCTTCGCGCCCGGCTTCTCGACCGCCGAGCAGGTCACCGACGTCTCCGGCCGCGGGGTCGGCATGGACGTGGTCAAGCGCAACATCACCGCCATGGGCGGGGTGGTCGACATCCGTTCGGCCAAGGGCTTCGGCACCACCATCTCGATCTCGCTGCCGCTGACCCTGGCGATCCTGGACGGCATGTCGATCCGGGTCGGCGAGGAGGTCTACATCCTGCCGCTGGGCTTTGTCATCGAATCGTTGCAGCCGGCGCCGGAAGACGTCAAGGAAATCTCCGGCAAGGGCCGGGTCATCAAGGTGCGCGGCGAATACCTGCCGCTGGTGCCGCTGTACCAGATGTTCGGCATCGCGCCGCGCTTCACCGACCCCTGCCAGGGCATCGTGGTCATCATCGAGACCGACGGCCGCAAGGCCGGCCTGTTCATCGACGACCTGGTCGGCCAGCAGCAGGTGGTGGTCAAGAACCTCGAATCGAATTACCGCAAGGTGGCCGGCATCTCCGGCGCCACCATCCTGGGCGATGGCGGCGTGTCGCTGATCCTCGACGTGGCCGCCTTGATACGCTCATCCCGTCAGCTCGCTGACGAACAGATTTTTAGCTAATCCCACCAAGGAAACCATCATGGCAGACGTACTAACCACCGGGGCCAACGAGATCGCCGGCCACGAATACCTGGCGTTCACGCTCGGTTCGGAGGAATACGGCATCGACATCCTCAAGGTGCAGGAAATCCGCGGTTACGAAACGGTGACCCGGATCGCCAACGCCCCCGCCTTCATCAAGGGCGTGATCAACCTGCGCGGCATCATCATTCCGGTGGTCGACATGCGCATCAAGTTCAATCTGGGCGCGCCGGTGTACGACCAGTTCACCGTGGTCATCATCCTCAACATCGGCGGGCGCATCGTCGGCATGGTGGTCGACTCGGTGTCGGACGTGACCACCCTGACGCCGGAGCAGGTCAAGCCGGCGCCGGAAATGGGCACCGCCTTCAGTTCCGACTACATGATAGGCCTGGGCACCATTGATGAGCGTATGCTGATCCTGGTGAACATCGACAAACTGATGTCGAGCGCCGAGATGGGCTTGATGGAGCAAATCGCGGCCTAGGCCGGGCCGCAACCGAAGCACGGCAGCGCCCGACAGAGTGCGCGCCCAGCCACCTACACAAGAACGGGGTCCGCAGGCAGTTCCCGGCGGACGATAGAACAGACAGCATAGGGGAGAAAACCACATGAATTTACGCGACTTCAAAATTGGCGCACGACTGCGCATCGGCTTCGGCAGCATCCTGGCGATCCTGGTGGCCATGGTCTTGATGACCAACTACCTCAACTACAGCAACAAGAGCAAGCTGACCGCCGGCCTGGAGCTGTCCAACGCCAAGAACCTGCAGGCCGGCACGATGAAGAGTTCGATGCTCGAGACCGGCATCGCGATGCGCAACATCGGCCTGCAATCGGACGTCAGCCTGATGCAGAAGGAAGAGCAGAAGGTCAAGGACCAGCGCGCCCGCTACGACAAGGCGCTGGCCGACCTCAAGGCGCTCGGCCTGAACGACGCCGAGAAGAAGGCGCTGGCCGACATCGCCGCGCTGGACGCCGACGTCGACAAGGCCTTCAAGGAAGCCATCGGCCAGGTGCTGGCGTTTAACAGCGAAGGCGCGGCCAAGGTCATTTCCGGCCGCATCGACCCGCTCAACCAGCAGACCCTGACCCTGATTAACAAGCTGGTCGACATGCAGCGCGCCAACGCCAAGGACGTGATGGACGGTTCCGTCACCGCCGACCGCAGCCTGATGATGGTGCTGTTCGTGCTGGGCGCGGTGGCCGTGGCGCTGGGCGTGGTGTGCGCGATGGTCATCACCCGCTCGATCACGGTGCCGCTGTCGGGCGCGGTCGAAGTGGCGCAGAAAGTGGCGGCCGGCGAGCTGACCTCGCAAGTCCAGGTCGAAGGCAAGGACGAGACCAGCGAACTGCTGCAGGCGCTCAAGGACATGAACGACAGCCTGGCCAAGACCGTCGGCGACGTCCGCACCGGCACCGACCTGATCTCGACCGCCTCGCAGGAAATCGCCTCCGGCAACGCCGACCTGTCGGCGCGCACCGAGTCGCAAGCCAGCTCGCTGGAAGAGACCGCCTCGTCGATGGAAGAACTGACCTCCACCGTCAAGCAGAACGCCGACAACGCCCGCCAGGCCAACCAGCTGGCCGTGACCGCCTCGTCGGTGGCGGAAAAGGGCGGCACCGTGGTGTCGCAGGTGGTGGAAACCATGGGCTCGAT
The DNA here is from genome assembly GCF_059418605.1 of Duganella sp. GW821-FHT07G03. Taxonomy (NCBI): domain Bacteria; kingdom Pseudomonadati; phylum Pseudomonadota; class Betaproteobacteria; order Burkholderiales; family Oxalobacteraceae; genus Duganella; species Duganella sp. GW821-FHT07G03. The sequence goes on along the minus strand of NZ_JBWKQE010000001.1, from coordinate 451,163 downwards.
CAAGGCCAGCTCCAGCAAGATCGTCGACATCATCGGCGTGATCGACGGCATCGCGTTCCAGACCAACATCCTGGCGCTGAACGCGGCGGTCGAGGCGGCCCGCGCGGGCGAACAGGGCCGCGGCTTCGCGGTGGTCGCCTCCGAGGTGCGCAACCTGGCGCAGCGCTCGGCCGGCGCCGCCAAGGAAATCAAGGAGCTGATCGGCGACTCGGTCAACAAGGTCGACGCCGGCAGCAAGCTGGTCGACGAGGCCGGCCAGACCATGGACCTGATCGTCACCTCGATCCGCCAGGTGGCCGACATCATGGGCGAGATCACCGCCGCCACCCAGGAACAGAGCAACGGCATCGAGGAAGTCAACCAGGCCATCACCCAGATGGACGAGATGACCCAGCAGAACGCCGCGCTGGTGGAAGAGGCCGCCGCGGCGGCCGAGAGCATGCAGGAGCAGGCCGAGCTGCTGGCGCAGGCGGTCAGCATCTTCAAGCTGACCCAGGACGACGTCCGTCGCCCGGCCGCCCGCGTGGCCGCGCCGGCGGCCCGTCCGGCGCCCAAGCTGAACGCCCGTCCGGCGCCGCGCGCGGCGGTGACGGCCGCCAAGCCGGCCGCGCCCAAGAAGCTGGCCAGCGCCGCGCCGGCCGCCGGCGACGAGTGGGAAGAGTTTTAAGTAGTCCGCAGCAAAACGGCGCCACCGGCGCCGTTGCAGGCATTGTTAGTTTTAAATGAAGGAATACAGAACATGCCGCAAACCAAAGACACCGTCAAAGAGTTTGATTTCAACCCCAAGGACTTCGAACGCGTCCGCGGCCTGATCTACAAACGGGCCGGCATCTCGCTGGCCGACAGCAAGCAAGAGATGGTGTACAGCCGCCTGGCGCGGCGTTTGCGCGCCACCGGCATCGGTTCGTTCGGCAAGTACCTGGACGATCTGGAGGCGGGCCGCCTGGGCGAGGAATGGGAGTCGTTCACCAACGCGCTGACCACCAACCTGACCTCGTTCTTCCGCGAGGCGCACCACTTTCCGCTGCTGGCGGAGCACGTCAAGCACAAGCGCGAGCCCATCACCATCTGGTGCTCGGCCAGCTCGACCGGCGAGGAGCCGTACTCGATCGCCATGACCGTGTGCGAGGCGTTCAACACGCTCACGCCCAACTGCCACATCATCGCCACCGACATCGACACCAATGTGCTGGCCACGGCCGCCAACGGCGTCTACACGATGGACCGGCTGGACAAGATGTCGCCCGAGCGCTCGCGCCGTTTTTTCCTGAAAGGCAAGGGCGACCGCGAGGGCATGGCCCGCGTGCGGCCCGAGCTGCGCAATATGATCACCTTCAAGCCGCTCAACCTGCTGGCCGACAGCTGGCCGCTGAGCGGCCAGTTCGATGTGATCTTTTGCCGCAACGTCATGATTTACTTCGACAAAGCCACACAGCGTAAAATACTGTCCCGCTTTGTCCCGCTGATGAAACCGGACGCCCTGCTGTTCGCGGGCCATTCGGAGAATTTCCTCTACGTGTCGGAGTCGCTCAAACTACGCGGCAAGACGGTGTATGAGCTGGACGAACAACACCGTGGCGCTGCCCTCAAAGCATCGCAACGCACATGAGAGTAAAACATGGACCTCGAACAATTTGCCACGAACGTATATTTCGATAGAACGTTCGACTGTGAAGCCGCCAAGATCCTGCCGGGCGAGTATTACTTCACCAACAAGGACATGTTGATCGTGACCGTGCTCGGTTCCTGCGTGTCGGCCTGCATCCGCGACCGCGTCACCGGCCTGGGCGGCATGAACCACTTCATGCTGCCCGACGGCGGCAGCGACACCAACAGCCCGGTGTCGGCCTCGGCCCGCTACGGCACCTACGCGATGGAGATCCTGATCAACGACCTGCTCAAGGCCGGCGCCAAGCGCGAGAACATGGAGGCCAAGGTGTTCGGCGGCGGCGCGGTCTTGAAAGGCTTCACCGCCATCAATGTCGGCGAACGCAACGCCGCCTTCGTGCTGAACTTCCTCAAGGTCGAGAAAATCCGCGTGGTGGCCGAAGACTTGAACGACATCCATCCGCGCAAGGTGTATTTCTTCCCGCGCAGCGGCAAGGTGCTGGTCAAGAAGCTGATGCAGACCCACAACGACACCCTGGCCAAGCGCGAGATCGAATACGCCAGCCGCCTGAAGAAGGCGCCGGTGGGCGGCGAGATCGACCTGTTTTAACTTATTTTGAATGTGTAGTCAGGGCCTATTGCCCGGAAAGTAGCGTTTTATGAAGATCAAAGTCCTGATCGTCGACGACTCCGCGCTGATCCGCAGCGTGATGAGCGAGATCATCAACAGCCAGCCCGACATGGAAGTGGTGGGCGCGGCCCCCGATCCCCTGGTCGCGCGCGAGCTGATCAAGCAAACCAACCCCGACGTGCTGACCCTGGACGTCGAGATGCCGAAGATGGACGGCCTCGACTTCCTGGAAAAACTGATGCGCCTGCGGCCGATGCCGGTGGTGATGGTGTCTTCGCTGACCGAGCGCGGCTCGGAGATCACCATGCGCGCGCTGGAGCTGGGCGCGGTCGACTTCGTCACCAAGCCGAAGATCTCGATCCAGGCCGGCATGCGCGAGTACACCGAGCTCATCACCGACAAGATCCGCGCCGCCTCCAAGGCGCGCGTGCGGGCCCGCACCCTGCCGCAGCCCGGCGCCGACGGCCAGGGCGGGCAAACCCAGCTGCCGCAGCTGCGCAATCCGCTGACCTCGTCGGAAAAACTGATCATCATCGGCGCCTCCACCGGCGGCACCGAGGCGATCCGCGAATTCCTGATGCAGATGCCGTCCGACTGCCCCGGCATCCTGATCACCCAGCACATGCCGGAAGGCTTTACCCGCTCGTTCGCCAAGCGCCTCGATTCGCTGTGCAAGATCTCGGTGCAGGAAGCGGCCGGCAACGAGCGGGTGCTGCCCGGCCACGCCTACATCGCGCCCGGCCACTCGCACCTGTACCTGACCCGCAGCGGCGCCAACTACATGACCAAGATCGACCAGGCCGAGCCGGTCAACCGCCATCGGCCCTCGGTCGACGTGCTGTTCCGTTCGGCCGCCCAGTGCGCCGGCAAGAACGCGGTCGGCGTGATCCTGACCGGCATGGGCAAGGATGGCGCGGCCGGCATGCTGGAGATGAAGGGGGCGGGGGCGTATAATTTCGCCCAGGACGAGGCCAGCTGCGTGGTGTTCGGCATGCCGCGCGAGGCGATCGCCATCGGCGCCGCCCATGAAGTGGGGGCCTTGCAAGCCTTGCCGGGCATGGTGCTGGGCTACCTGGCGGCCCACGGCATGCGCGCATTGCGGGTGTAAAAAGCTTTAAATCGTCAAGTGTGACGTTTTACTGCTACTTTGTTCGCCTTAAAGCAACGAAAATGCTATCCTACAACTTGCTGGCACGTAGAACTTATTAACAACCACCGCGTAGAGAAACAACGGAGTAATTCATGGCTGATCCAAAGATGAAATTTTTAGTCGTTGACGATTTTTCGACGATGCGCCGCATTGTCCGAAATCTGTTAAAAGAACTGGGTTATGCCAATGTCGACGAGGCGGAAGACGGCGTGATGGCGCTGGCGAAGCTGCGCGCCGAAACCTTCGACTTCGTCGTGTCCGACTGGAACATGCCGAATATGGACGGCCTGACGATGTTGCAGAACATCCGCGCCGATCCCGCGCTGGCCAAGCTGCCGGTGTTGATGGTGACCGCCGAAGCCAAGAAGGAAAACATCATCGCCGCGGCCCAGGCCGGCGCCAACGGCTACGTGGTCAAGCCGTTCACCGCCGCCACGCTGGATGAAAAGCTGAACAAGATCTTCGAGAAGCTCGGAGCTTGATGATGGTTGAGCAACAAAACGGCGCCATCGCGGCTGCGGTGGAGCCGAATGAAGAGTTTTTGTCGCGCATCGGTCACATGACGCGCGCCTTGCATGAAAGCCTGCGCGGCCTGGGCCTGGACAAATTGATCGAGAAGGCGGCGTCGGACATCCCGGACGCGCGCGACCGGCTCGACTACGTGGCGCGCCTGAGCGAAGACGCGGCGCAGAAGGTGTTGAACGCCACCGACGCCGCCAGTCCCTTGCAGGACCAGATCGCCGGCGACGCGAAGCAATTGAGCGCCTCGTGGACCGGCCTGCTGGCGGCCGGCGCCTCGGACGAGCAATGGCGCGCGCTGGCGCAGCAAACCGTCGCCGCGCTGGACGGCGCATCGGCCGGGACCTCGCAGACCAAGGCGCATCTGATGGACATCATGATGGCGCAGGACTTCCAGGACCTGACCGGGCAGGTGATCAAAAAGGTCACGTCGATCGCGCAGAACCTCGAAAAGCAGCTGGTGCAGATGCTGATCGATTTTGCGCCCGAACAGATGAAGAAGGAAATCGACAACGGCTTGCTGAACGGACCGCAAATCGATCCGACCCGCGAGAACGTGGTGGCTGACCAGGAGCAGGTGGACGACTTGCTGGATAGTCTGGGCTTCTGATCTGTACCGGCCCGTTCGCCGCGGGCCTACTCCGATACGAGCATCATGCATCAATCCAATTTCCTCGTCCGTGAGCCGCTGCTCGACCCCAAGCAGCGTGTGGTTGGGTATGAACTCTGCTGGCAACGGCAGGGCGCGGCCCCGTCCACGCCGGCCGAGCTGGAATTGCTGGTGGCCTTCGTCGCCGGCCAGATGGTCGACGACGACGGCAATTGGCTGCTGCGCGACAAGACCCTGTTCCTCGAAGCGGTGCCGGCCATGCTGTCGACCGATGCGCTGCACCAGCTGCCGCCGGAACGCACCGTGCTGTCGATCAAGACCTCCGAACTGGCCCAGCCCGACACCCTGGCCGCGGTGCAAGCCTTGCGCGCCGGCGGCGTCGGCATCCTGCTGCGCGAGGCCGACCTGGCCCGCATCGGCGCCCGCCTGCCGACCATCGCCTCGTATGTGGAAGTGCGCTTTTCCGGCGCCGACGTCGGCAGCCAGGCGCGCGCCTACGCGGCGCTGAAGCAGTCGGCGGTGGCGATGGTGGCGCGCCCGGTCAGCAACTGGGCCGATTTCGACGCCTGCGCCGCGCTCGGCCTGAACGCCTTCGTCGGCAAGCTGCACCTGACGCCGCGCCCCAGCAGCGACAGCAAGGGCATGAACCCGGCCCAGACCATCATCATGCAGCTGATGCAGATGGTGCGCCAGAACGCCGACCTGCCGCAGCTGGAGGCGGTGCTCAAGCGCGACGCCACGCTGTCCTACAAGCTGCTGCGCTTCATCAACTCGGCCGGCTTCGGCGCCGGGCGCGAGATCCAGTCGCTCAAGCAGGCGCTGACGCTGCTGGGCTACACGCCGCTGTACCGCTGGCTGACCTTGCTGCTGGCCACGGCCAGCACTTCGGGCTATTCGCCGGTGCTGCTGGAGACGGCGGTGGTGCGCGGCCGCCTGGCCGAGCTGCTGGCGCTGGCGGCGCTGGGCAAGAGCGAGGCGGAAAACGTCTTCGTGGCCGGCATGTTCTCACTGCTGGACCGGCTGCTGGGGATCGCCATGCAGGAAGTGCTGGCCAACATCCAGCTGTCCGACGACGTGGTCGCCGCGCTGCTGACGCGCAGCGGCAAGTACGGGCCGTACCTGGCGCTGGCCGAGGCCTGCGAACTCAATTCCGACCTGGTGGCCTCGCTGGCCGCCTCCCTCAAGCTGAGCCCGGAAGAGGTCAACCAAGCCCACCTGTCGGCGCTGGCCTGGGCGCAAAACGTCGCGGCCTGATCGGTCGCAAGCGGCGTCCGAGCGGGCGTTGACAGCGCCGATGGTGAGGCGGATGATCGGCGCATGAACGCCAATTCCGACAAAGACTATATCGACGCCAAGGTGGCATCGTTCGACTCGAAGCTCGATGCCGGGTTTGGTGCCACCAATGCCAAGATCGACGCCACCAACGACAAGCTCGATGCCGGGCTTGCCGCCACCAACGCCAAAATCGACGCCACCAACGACAAGCTCGATGCCGGGCTGGCCGCCACCAATGCCAAGATCGACGCCACCAACGTCAAGATCGATGCCGGACTTGCCGCCACCAATGCCAAGATCGACGCCACCCACGACAAGCTCGATGCCGGGCTTGCCGCCACCCACGCCAAGATGGATGCCGGTTTCGCCGCCATCCACGCCAAGTTCGACGCCAAGTTCGAAGCCACCGACGCCAAGCTCGCAGCCATCGTTGCGATGATGATAGAGACGCGCGCGGCGCTGGAGGCGAAAATCGACAGCGCTTTCGAACGGGCGACGTCGCAGTCCGTCAAATGGATGGTGGGCGTGCTGGTCGCGGCGATCACCATTGTGGTGACGGTCATGACCTTCGTGCTGAACAACGCGATCCCCAAGGCGCAGCCGGCCGCGGCGGCGGTGCCGGCCATGATCATCCAGCTGCCGCCCCAGGGCATCACCGTGTTGCCGGTGGCGCCCGCAGCGCCCCCCAAACCTTAAATTTCCAGATTGTCGATCAAACGGGTCGAGCCCAGCTTGGCGGCGGCCAGCACCACCAGCGGCGTGCCTTGCGCCAGGTCGCCGGCGCTCGGCGGTTGCAGGTCGATGCGGCGGCGGATCGAGATGTAGTCTGGCTGCCAGCCGCGCTGGGCCAGGTCGTCCATCGCCTTGTGCTCCAGCTGGAACACGTCCAGGTGGCCGGCGCGCACTTCGGCCGCGACCGAGTTCAGGCTCTGGTACAGGGCCGGCGCCTCGGCGCGTTCGGCCGGCGACAGGTACATATTGCGCGACGACAGCGCCAGGCCGTCGTCGGCGCGGTAGGTCTCGGCGGCGATGATCTCGGTCGGCAGCGCGAACTGGCGGCTCATGTTACGCACGATCATCAGCTGCTGGTAATCCTTCTTGCCGAACACCGCCACGCGCGGCTGCACGCAGGAGAACAGCTTGAGCACCACGGTGGTCACGCCGGTGAAGAAGCCGGGACGGAACTCGCCCTCCAGCGTGTTGCCCAGGTCGTCAGGCGGGCGCACGCGGAATTCCTGCGGCTCCGGGTACAGGTCTTTCTCGGTCGGCGCGAACAGCACGTACACGCCTTCCTTCTCCAGCTTCTCGACGTCGGCCTGGAAGGTGCGCGGGTATTTGTCGAAGTCTTCGTTCGGGCCGAACTGCAGGCGGTTGACGAAGATCGACGCCACCACCGGGTCGCCGTGCTTGCGCGCCAGGCGCATCAGCGACAGGTGGCCTTCGTGCAGGTTGCCCATGGTCGGGACGAAAGCGGTGCGCAGTTGGCCGCTGAGTTGGTCGCGCAATTCTTCTATGGAGGTGACGATTTTCATGTCGTGGTCGCTCTGGACGTAATGGGAATGGGGGGATTCAGGCAGGCGAGTACGCCAGCCGCACGTAGATGGGCGCGAACGGCTCGGCCTGGGTAATTTCGATCAGCGTTTCCTTGGCCAGCTCCAGCAGCGCGACAAAGTTCACCACCACCACCGGCACGCCGCCGGCGATGTCGAACAGGTCGGCGAACTCGACGAAGCGGCTCGATTGCAGGCGCCGCAGGATGCCGGTCATGTGCTCGCGCACCGACAGTTCCTCGCGGCTGATCTTGTGGTGCTGGGTCAGCTTGGCGCGCTTCATCACGTCCAGCCAGGCTTGCTGCAAGTCGATCGCCTCGACCTCCGGCCAGGCCGGCACCAGGCTTTGCTCGATGAAGATCTGGGTGCGGACGAAATCGCGGTCCAGCTGCGGGATCGTGTTCAGGTCGTAGGCGGCCAGCTTGATCTGCTCGTATTCCAGCAGGCGGCGCACCAGCTCGGCGCGCGGGTCGTCGCTCTCGATGTCGAGCTCGGACGGGCGCTGCGGCAGCAGCATGCGCGACTTGATCTCGATCAGCATGGCCGCCATCAGCAGGTACTCGGCGGCCAGTTCCAGGTTGGACAGGCGGATCTGGTCGACATATTTCAGGTATTGCAGCGTCAGCTGCGCCATCGGGATGTCGAGGATGTTGAAGTTTTGCTTGCGGATCAGGTAGAGCAGCAAGTCCAGCGGACCCTCGAAGGCGTCGAGGAAGATTTCCAGCGCGTCGGGCGGGATGTACAGGTCGTTGGGCATCTTGAGCAGCGGCTCGCCGTACAGGCGGGCGAGGGCGGCGACCTCGGTGGTCACGGCGACCGCCTCGTTCAATGCCTCGGGCAACGGCTGCGCGTCCGCCTCGGCGATGCCGTGGTCGGCCACAGTCGGCTGGGCTTCAGCCGTATCGTCTGGCAACATCCTTGCCGCCCCGGTGCTTAGACTTTGTTTTGGTAAACGTAAGCTTGTTGCTTGATGGCCGATTTCAGCTGGCGCTCCTGTTCATCCAGCGACACCGGCGGACGGTCCCACAGCAAGGCGCGGCCTTGTTGCTGGCCAGCTTCCATGCCCGGATTCTGTTCCTTCAGCGCCTTGATGAACAGGGTGTGCTCGGATTCGTACATCGAATGTTGTTTGGAGAGTTTCATATTTTTTAAGTGGGTGGATCAGCAACGCGTATTTTACCGCGCCGCGGCGGCCGGCGGTAATTCTATCGTTGACCGCCGCGTCCGCCGGGGCTACAGGGTGTGCAAAAAGTGGTCGATGATGCTTTGCTTGATGTGCGGCGCCAACTCCTGGCTGAAACCGTGGCCGGTCGGGTAGCTGTCGTGCGTCACCGCGTGCGGGAAGTGTTGCGCCTTCAAATCGGCCGCGATATCGTTGGACATCTGGAAAGACGGCCATATCTGGTCGTTTTGCGCAGAAATCAGCAGGATAGGGCCGTTGATCTTCTCCACCGCGATGCGCGCCTGACGCACGACCTGCCGCTGGTCCAGCGCCGCCAGGAAGCGGCCGACCTGGGGCAGGGTCTGGTCCTGCGCGGGACTCATGGCCGGGATATCCTTGCCCTCCCACGTCCAGGCCGACCTCGGCAGGGTGCGACCAAACCATGCCACCGAGCTGGGCGTGGTCGCCACCACCGACTTGATGCGCTGATCCAGGGACGCCACCAGCAAGGCCGCTTCGGCGCCGCGCGAACCGCCGACGAAGCCGATGCGCGTGGCGTCCACTTCGGGCTGGGTCTGCAGGAAGTCCAGGGCGCGGATGAAATATTCCAGCGGGATCTGGTCCAGCGTGGCCGGCAGCCCCGGCGCGCTGAAATAGGCCAGGCCCAGCACGGCGATACCGTGCGGGGCCATCATTTGGCCGTTGGCGTCGCCGGTGCCCAGCCCGCCCTCCGAACCGCCGATCGCCACCACGACGGGCACTTTGGCGTGTGTCTTGGGCAGGTAGAGATGGGCCACTAGGTCGCGGTAGACAACCTGCCGCATCTCAACCTCGTAGCCCGCGGCGCGCGCCGTTCCGAAAAAAGATACATACAGTATCAAAATACCCATCACTATGCGTTGCATCGCGTTCCCCGGTATGATTGCATGCCTTGGCAAATCAGCAAGGCGCCATGCTAGCAGTGCGTTGGCACAGCAGCAATTCATTTCTCAACAACTGTCCGCCATCGATGACCCAGCGCCTGACGCCCCGCACCGTATTCCTGCTGACCCTGCCGCCGCTGCTGTGGGCCGGCAATTCCATCGTCGGCCGGCTGGTGCACGACCAATTGCCGCCGGTATTGCTCAACTTCCTGCGCTGGGCGTTGGCCGGCGTCATCCTGTTGCCGCTGGCCGGGCCGGTGTTCGGACGGGCGGCGGGCATGTGGCGCTATTGGAAACAGTATGCGCTGCTGGGCCTGCTCGGTATCGGCCTCTACAACACCCTGCAGTACATGGCGCTGCAAACCTCGACGCCGATCAACGTCACGCTGGTGGCCTCGGGCATGCCGGTGTGGATGATGCTGACCGGCTGGCTGTTCTTCGGCGTGCCGGTCGGCCGGCGCCAGGTGGCCGGCGCCGTGCTGTCGATCGCCGGCGTGCTGCTGGTGCTGGCGCGCGGCGAATGGGACCATCTGCTGGCGCTGCGGCTGGTGGCGGGCGACCTGTTCATGATCCTGGCCACCATCGCCTGGTCGTTGTACAGCTGGCTGCTCACGCGCGCGCGCGAACCGGCCGCGCTGCGCGCCGACTGGGCCGGCTTCCTGCTGGCGCAGGTGGCGTTCGGCGTGCTGTGGTCGGGCGGCTTCGCGCTGGGCGAGCAGGCGCTGGGCGCGATGCCGGTGCAATGGAGCTGGACCCTGGCGGCCGCGCTGGCCTACGTGGCGGTCGGGCCGGGGGTGATCGCCTTCCGCTGCTGGGGCGAGGGCGTGCAGGCGGCGGGGCCGTCGGTTGGCGCCTTCTTCGTCAACCTGACGCCCTTGTTCACCGCCGTGCTGTCGGCCGCCTTCCTGGGCGAGGCGCCGCACGGCTACCACGTGGCGGCGTTTGCGCTGATCGTCGGCGGCATCGTGGTGTCGGCGCGGCGCTAGCGCAAGAAATATTGACGGAACGTAACAAGCAGCAAAACCGGCCGCCTTACACTGCAGCTTCGCCATCACCCAGCGGAGCGACATCATGCGGCATTATCCATTCAGCCCCAGCGGCATCCTGGCGGCAGCGGCCCTGATCGGCGCCGCGCTGCCGTGGCAAGCGGCGCAAGCCGTCGATTCCAGCGTGCGCGACGCGCTCGCGCCAGGCTTGCTGGGCCTCTATCCCAGCGACCGCTTCAAGCTGGCGACCGGCCGCTGCCAGGATTGCGCCGCGCCCGGTCAGGCGCTGTGGTACTTCAGCGACGACATGATCGCCGTGGCCAAGGCCGACGGCGCCGGCTATGCGCCCCGGCTGCGGGCCCAGGAGGACGTCAAGACCTGGCTGGCCGCAGGCGGCGCGCGCGCGCGCGACCAGGCGCCGCCGCTGGTGTGGATAGGTTCGCCCCATGTGGCCGAGGGACGGCTGGAGCCCGATGCGCGGCTGACACGCCCCGGCGGCGCCGCGCCCCTGAATGTCGAGTTCACGCCCAGGTTATCGACCAACCGCTCGTATGTGGACCGCAGCAGCCTGGCGTTCTTTGCCGGCGGCGAGGTCAAGGCCCGTGGCGCCCTGACCGAGGAACGCTTCGTGATGCGCACGCTGTGGCCCAGGCGCTACGCGCTCGGCGCGGCCGCGCCCAGCGCGCCGCTGGCCGCTGGCGAGACCATCGAAAGCCTGGTCCGCGCCCAGCACGGCGGCGCCACCGCCCCCTACGCCAGCCGGACCCTGTGGCGCCGCGACGGCGGCCGCGTGCCCTTGCCGCTGGCGGGCAAGCCGGTGCTGGCCTTCATGCTCAACGGCGCGCAGGGCGACGACGATGAATCCTATGGCGGCCACTTCGCCGTCGCCACCGGCCGCTTCGGGGCCGCCGGCGAATGGGACAACTGGCTGGTGAACAATTTCTACAGCCTGGCCTCGATCAGCGAAAAAGGCATCGTCGCGGCTATCCTGCCGATGGACGCCTACATGGGCGACCTCAACAGCGGCCAGGCCTGGTACCGCCCATCCTACATGCTGGTGGCGGTGCTGAAAGACCAGCGCGCGCCCGCCTTGGTCCAGGAGGCGATAGGCCGCGTGTTCAACCACTTCTACCGGCAGGATTTCCATTACCGCCACGCCAGCACCAATTGCGCCGGCATCAACGTCGAAACCCTGCGCACGCTGGGCTGGAACATTCCGCGCCTGGGCGGCGAAAGCCCGCTGAAGGCTGCGGTGGCCCTGCCGTACATGGCGTTGAAGGAAGTCAGCCTGGCCAGCGGCCAGAGCGCCTACGACTACCTGAAGACCGAACGCACCGAGTTGCTGCCCTTCGTCGCCTTCAACACCATTGCCGATGATTTGCTCAAGCGCCTGGCGGCGCCGGGCAGGGCGGCCGGCGGCACGCTGGAGTCGCAGCTGAGCGAAGATCTGGAGGCGCTGCTGTTCGTGCGGATACCGCAGTTCCCGTCGTCGCGCGCCTTTGGCCACGATCCGGTGCTGTCGCTGCGCGAATACCAGCGGCGCGCCCCGGCCAACCACGCGGACTGGAAGATCGTGCCGGTGGCGCCGCGTGTGCTGCCGGCGGCGTTCACGGACGGCGCCGCGCCCAGCGAGCGCAAACCGCCGTCGGTGATCGCGACCTGGCTCTGGTTCGGCTTCGCGGCGGTGCTGGCGATGGCGCTGCTGACACGCTGGCGCCGCTGGCTGGCTAGTCGCCGGCCGCCAGCTTGAGCGCGTCGATGAACACGCGCACCTTTTGCGGCAGGTGCGGCGTGGCTGGAAACACGGCATGGATATCGCCCTCCGGCAGCGACCATTCCGGCAGCAGCCGCACCAGCCGGCCCGCCGCCAAGTCCTCCCGCACCGAAAACCAGGTGGCGCGCAGCACGCCGTCGCCGGCCAGCGCGGCGGCGCGGCAGGCGGGGGCGGTATTTGTCGAGAACACGATGTTGCGCATCCGGACTTCGCTGTGCTGGCCGGTGCCGTCCCCCAGTGTGAAGCTGTTCGGCTGGGTCAGCACCGTCAGCGAAATGTAGGGCAACTGGGCCAGCGCCTGCGGATGCTCCGGCATGCCGTAGCGCGCCACGAACTCCGGGCTGGCCACCAGCAGCCGCACCATGCGGCCGACGCGCGCCGCCATGTAGCCCGAATCGGCCAGCTTGCCCAGCCGCACCGTCACGTCGATGCCTTCGGCGATCAGGTCGATCAGGCTGTCGCCGCACACCAGCTCCACCTTCAGCGCCGGATAGCGCTGCCGCAATTGCGACAGCACCGGCGCCACCACCATCACCCCGTAGTCGATCGGCGCGGCCACCCGCAGCGTGCCTTGCGGGACGGCGCGGCCGCTGCGGGCCTGCTCGATGGCCAGCTCGGCCTGCTGCAATAGCTGGCGGCTGGCGTCGTAAAAGTCGCGGCCGGCCTCGGTCAGCGACAGCTTGCGGGTCGAGCGTAGCAACAGGCCGACGCCGACCTCGGCCTCCAGCAACTGCATGTGCTTGCTGACCATGGACTTGGCCAGCCCCAGGCGCTCGGCGGCGGCCGTCAACGAGCCGGCATCCACCACGGCGACGAAGGTAATCAGGCGGTTCAGGTTGACGTTGCTTAAATCGGCCATGGCGTGTGCGGAGAGTGATTGTTCACCTAGAGTGAACTTAGTGTCCGGTTTTGTCCAGCTTATCAGCACGATTGCGGCTCAATATACTGGCCGGACTATCCAACGTCACAGGAGATTGATCATGAAGCTATACGGTTCCCCCCTTTCCGGCCACACCCACCGCGTGCGCCTGTTCCTCAGCCTGTTGAACGTGCCGTACGAATTCGTCCAGCTCGACCTGCGGGCCGGCGAGCACCGCGCGCCCGAGCATCTGTCGCGCAGCCCCTTCGGCGAAATACCGGTACTGGAAGACGGCGACGTGACCTTGCCCGATTCGACCGCGATCCTGGTCTATCTGGCCTCGAAATACGACGACAGCGGCCGCTGGCTGCCGCGTGAACCGCTGGCGGCGGCCACAGTGCAGCGCTGGCTGTCCAACGCCTCGGGCAAGATCGCCTACGGCCCGTGCGTGGCGCGGTTGGTGGTGGCGTTCGGCATGCCGTTCGATCTTGAGCGCGCCAAGAGCATCGCGGTGCGCCTGTTCGATGCGATGGAGGTGGAACTGGCCGGCCGCCGCTACGCGCTGGGCGAGCAACCCAGCATCGCCGACATTGCCGCCTTCAGCTACATCGAACATGCGCCGGAAGGTGGCGTGTCGCTCAAGCCGTATCCGAACATCCGCGCCTGGCTGGCCAACGTCCGCGCCTTGCCCGGCTTCGTGCCGATGGTCGCCACGGCATGCGGTCTGGCGCCCGAAACCTACTGAACGGAGGCCATCATGAGCGCCACCCCTTTCCATGCGGGCGAACTGGCGATCCAACAGCGGGTGGGCGTGCGCGAGCAGATGGCCGGCGCCGGCGCCGCCGGCGTGCGCGACTACATGCCGGACCAGCATCGCCAGTTCTTCGGCGAGCTGCCGCTGTTCTTCATCGGTGCACTGGACGGAGCGGGCCAGCCGTGGGCCACCATGCTGGTCAACGATGCGGGCTTCGTTTCGACGCCGGATGCGCGCACGCTGCACATCGCCGGCGGCATGCTGGCCGGCGATCCGCTGCAAGGCCAGTTGCGTGAGGGCGCCCACATCGGCGGGCTGGGGCTGGTGCCGACGACGCGGCGGCGCAATCGCGTCAACGGCGTGATCGCGGCAATTGACGAAGCCGGCATGCGCGTTGCGGTGACGCAGAGCTTTGGCAACTGCCCGCAGTACATCCAGGACCGGGTGCAGACGCCGGTGCCGGCCGCGCCTGTGCCGCAGGTGCTGCGTGGCACCGTGTTGAGCGCGCAGGATCGCGAGCTGATCGCCCGCGCCGACACCTTCTTCATCGCCAGCGCCAACCTGGAGACCGAATCAGGGCGGGGCGTCGATGTCTCGCATCGCGGCGGCCGGCCCGGCTTCGTGCGGGTGGACGACGGGCGCACGCTGACGTCGCCCGAATTCGTCGGCAACTTCTTCTTCAACACGATGGGCAATCTGCTCGGCTATCCGCGCGCGGGCTTGCTGTTCATCGACTTCGAGCGCGGCGACATGCTGCATGTGGCGGTGGAGGCGGAGATCATCTGGGAAGGCGCGCAACTGCGGGCCTTCGCCGGCGCCGAGCAGCTGCTGCGCTTCCACGTGCGCGAAGTGGTGCGCAATGTGGGCGCGCTGCCGTTCCGCTGGAGCGCGCCCAAGCCGGCCGCGCAAGTGGCGCGCACCGGCGTCTGGGAGGAGGCGGACCGCGTGCTGCAAGCGGCCGCGTTGACCAGCGCCTGGCGGCCCTACACCGTCACCGACGTGGTGCGGGAGAGCGCCACGGTGCAATCGTTCCATCTGGAGCCGGCCGACGGCATGGGCGTGGCCGCGCATGTGCCGGGCCAGTTCGTCTCGCTGCGCGTGCCGGCCGACGGCGCGTCGCGCATCCGCAGCTACACCCTGTCCGACGCGCCGAACGGCCGCAGCTACCGCATCAGCGTCAAACGCGACGGCGCCGTATCCGGCTGGCTGCACGAGCATCTGGCGCCTGGTGCGCGCATCGAACTGCTGGGTCCTGGCGGCGATTTCACGTTCGAGCAGGGTACGCGGCGGCCGGCGGTGCTGCTGTCGGCCGGCATCGGCATCACGCCGATGATCGCCATGCTGAATGGTCTACTGGTGAACGGCAGCCGCACGCGGCACCGCCATCCCATCCACTTCTTCCACGGCGCCCGCAACCGCGGTGAACACGCGTTTGCCGAACGCCTGCAAACGCTGGCTGCTGGACATCGCAACCTCAACGTCCACATACGTTACAGCGGCGGCGAGGCCGAGGCCAGCGACATCGCCAACTGGCAGTCCAGCGCCGGCCGCATTGACCTCGATTGGTTGAAGTCCCAGCTACCGTTCGACGATTACGATTTCTACCTGTGCGGCCCGGCCGCGTTCATGCAGCAGATGTACGACGGTTTGCGCAGCCTGAACATCGCCGACGCGCGCATACGCTTCGAGGCTTTCGGTCCGGCCAGCGTGCGGCGCGATGTGCCAGTGGCCATTGGCGCGGCCAAGCCGGCCGCGCCGGTGCCGGTGCAGTTTGCGCAATCGGGCATGGCTGCGCTATGGGACGGCAGCGCCGCCAGCCTGCTGGAACTGGCTGAAGCCAAGGGCGTGCCGGTGGAATCGAGCTGCCGTTCGGGACTATGCGGTTCGTGCGCGGTCGGCCTGGTCTCCGGCTCCGTCGAATACACGCGCACCTGCGGCGCCGAGGTCGCGGCGGGGCAGGTGCTGATGTGTTCCGCCGTTCCCGCCGCCGGCAGCGCGGCCGTCGTGCTGGCGCTGTAACGCCTCAGGGACAGGCGCCGACCACGTAATAACCGGCCGACGTCTGTGCCAGCACGGTGGTGAAGAACAGGTTGTCCAGTCCCATGTTCTGGTTGGAGCCGTTGGCCAGCGCGTAGCCGCCGCTGTCGTGCGCGCGGCCCGCGTGCACATGGGCGTAGTTGCTGGCGTTGACGGCGGTGCAGCTCCACGCCGACGCGGTGGTGACGTTGATCGCCGCCGACAGCGCACTCTCGCCCGCAGCGCCGACCGCCGACACCGCGAAGCTGTAGCTGGTGCTGGCCGCCAGCCCGCTGGCGGTGTAATTGGTGGCGTTCAGCGGCGATGCGGTCACCTTGGCGCCGTTGCGATACACGTTGTAGCCGGTGGCGCCGTTGACGGCGTTCCAGGTCAGTGCCACCGCGCTGGCGGTCGGCGTGCCCGCGCTCAAGCCGGTCGGAGGCGGCAGCACCGGCGCGCTGCCGACCAGGAATTGCGCCAGCGGGCAGGCGGTCGAAACCTGGCCCAGCGTGTCGGAGGCGGTGACGCCGCCGGTGTAGTAACCGCTGGCGACGTTGTAGCCCTTGCTGAAGCTGGCGCCGCTGCCGGCCGCCGCATCGTTGATCGCGGTGGGACCGTTCAGCTGCACCGCATAACTGGCCACGGCGCCGCTGGCCGTGGCCGCGCCGCTGATGGTGACGCCGCTGCCGCTGATCACCGTGGTCCCGCAGGAAGTCATCACCGGCCCCGGCGTCGCCGAAGCGCGCAGATTATTCTTGAACCAGAAATCCATGACGAAGGCCGGGTAGTTGACCTTGGTGTTGTCGACATAATTGGTGTTCTGGCCGCCGCTGCCGGCCGGCCACGCGTGGCCCATATTGGTCACCGTGATCTCGTGCGTGCGCAGCTTGCCGTTGCTGTCGGTGTAGGGCACGTTGCTGCCGCCGCCCGCCACCTGGACCGCGCCGCCCTTGCTGTAGCTGCCGCCGTAGGCCAGGCGGATGCCGGCCGTGTCGATCGGACCGTAGCCCTGCGCCACCGTGAAGTCGGAAGTGCCCCAGACGGCGCCGGCGATCTGCGTGGCGAAGGCGCCGGCGTTGGCGCCCGCCATCGCCTTGCACTGGTTACCGGCCGTGGTGGCGGTATAACCGGGCGGTACAGCACCGATCTGCAAGGTGGTGGTGCCCGGCGGCGGCCCGGCGTTGATGCCGACGCCGGCGAAGACGTCCGGCGCCAGGCAGCCCAGCACCATGGTCTCGCCGCCGCCGGACGACAGGCCCGTCACATACACCTGCTTGGGATCGATGGCGTACTGCGGATCGTTGACGAAGCGGCTCACCAGGTCCAGCAGGATGGCGTCGTGGCCGGCCGCGCTGCGGGTGTGGGTGGTGTTGGCGTAGTCCCAGCAGTGGTTGTTGTAGACATTGCCGGTGGCGTTGGGCGCGAGGATCACAGCGCCGTATCGATCGGCCATCGCCTTCCAGTTGTAGCCGCCGTCGCCGCCGCTGTCGATCACGTCGCCGCCGGCCGTTTGCAGGCAGCCGTGCAGCACCAGCACCAGCGCGCGCTTGCCGCCCAGCGTGGGCTGCGAGGCGGGCCAGTAGAAATAGCCGGTGAGGTTGCCGCCGTTGACGCTGTCGGCGGCCCAGGTCTGCTGCGCGCTCCATGTGCCGGGGCCGGCCGTCACCGCCTGCGCCGGGCAGGCCGCCGCCAGCAGGATGGTACAGACGATACAGACGAACGCGTGCCCCATCAATCGCTTGATGTTGATAGCCATGATATGTCTCCGTTGTTGTTGGTGGGTGCGCCGGCAGCAGGAAAATAGTAGATCAAAACCGCGCGCGCACGCGCACCCCAGTATTTTTACTGTTGTGCAATCAGCAGGAAAAGGCTCAGCCCAGCGACTTGATGTAGCGGGGATCGATCTGCGCGCAGTAGCCGGCGCAAGCTTGGCGGGCGGCGTTGGCGGCGGCGTGCACCAGCATCTCGGCATTCGAGTGGAAGCACATCGAGACGATGATGGCTGGTGGCTCCGGCTGCACCGGCAGTTCGATGAACTCGCCGTTCTTGAGCGCGTCGACCACGAACAGGCTGGGGATGGCGGCCACGCCGTAGCCGTCCTTCACCAGCTGGACGATGGCCGCCACCGACGGCGAGCAGGTGATGCGGGTCTGCTCCAGCGGCACCATCGCCAGGTTGGCCATCTTGCTGACGATCTCCTCGATCATGCGTTGCGGCGCCGTGCCGCGCCCGAAGGTCAGGATGGGCAGCGCCAGCAGACGCTGGTTCAGGCCTTCCTTGCGGGTGTCGATCAGGCCCTTGCGGGCGATCCAGTGCAGCGGATACACGGCCAGCGCCTCGGAGACGATGTCGCTGCTCTCGACGCCCTCGACCTGGATCACCAGATCGAGCTCGCGCGCGCGCAGGCGCCGCTCCAGCACATTGCTCATGTCGACGGTCAGGTCGACCTCCAGCTCCGGGTACATGGTGTTCAACTCGCGGATGTACTGCGCCAGCCAGCTGTGCACCACCGATTCGATCACGCCGACGCGCAGGCGGCCGCGGATCGCGCTGTCCTTCTGCGCCGCCGCCATCAGCCGGCGCGTGGCGTCGACCACCGCCTTGGCGTGGCCCAGCAGGTATTCGGCGTTGGCGGTGAGGCGGAACTCCTTGCTGGCGCGGTCGATCAATTCCGTTTGCAGTTCCTCCTCCAGCGTCTTGATGCGCAGCGAGATGGCGGCCGGCGTGGCGTGCAACGCGCGGGCGGTGGCGCGGAAGCTGCGCAATTGGGCGAGGGTGACGAAAGTCTCCAGGAAGCGGATGTTCATAGCAAACAAGAATACCTTAACCTGACGCACCAAGATAGCGCAGAGTGGTAAGAAAAACTATACAACAACAGCAAAAATAACTAGATGGCGTGTAGGGTTATTCAAGTTTATTCTTAACTCATGCAAGTTATTCACGATTTGATGAACGAGACCAGCGCCATGACCCCACTCGAATTACGTCACAAAGTACGCAGCGGCGAATTCCGCCTGCCGACCTCCGGCTACTGCGGCGCCTACGCCCAGGCCAACCTGGTGATCCTGCCGCAGGCGCATGCCGACGAGTTCCTGCGCTTCTGCCAGCGCAACCCGCGCGCCTGTCCGCTGTTGGCGGTGGGCGAGCCTGGCCAGTGGAACCTGCCGCGCCTGGGCGCCGACATGGACCTGCGCAGCGACATCCCCGGCTACAACATCTATCGCGGCGGCCAACTGGCGTCGCAAACCCACTCGCTGCACGACGTCTGGCGCGACGACCTGGTGGTGTTCGCGATCGGCTGCTCGTTCTCGTTCGAGCAAATGCTGATCGAGGCCGGCATCAAGCTGCGCCACATCGAGCAGCGCCGCAACGTCGCCATGTACCGCACCAATATCCGCAACCAGAGCGCCGGCCCGTTCGGCGGCGAGATGGTGGTGTCGATGCGGCCGATGAAGGCCGCCGACGCCATCCGCGCGATCCAGATCACCAGCCGCTATCCGGCGGTGCACGGCGCGCCGGTGCACTTGGGTGACCCGTCGCTGATCGGCATCGCCGACATCGCGCGGCCCGAATACGGCGATCCGGTCGAGATCATGCCGGACGAAATACCGGTCTTCTGGGCATGCGGCGTCACGCCGCAGGAAGCCATACGCCACGCGCGCCTGCCGCTGGCGATCACCCACCAGCCGGGCTACATGCTGGTAACCGACATACTCAATGCATCGTTAGCCGCGTTCTGATTTAAAACCAAAGTAGCACCCGCGACGGACCCGCACAGCGCGTCCGCAGGGGAGTGCTACGCCAGACAAAAAGGGGACCACCATGAATACCAGAGCACTATCAACCACCCAGCCGGAGGGATTCTTCTCCTGGTTCCACGCCTTGACCGGCAAGGAACGCCGCACCTTCTGGAGCTGCAAGATCGGCTACGCGCTCGACGCGATGGACACGCAGTTCCTCAGCTTCGTGATCCCGACGCTGATCGCCACCTGGGGCCTGTCCAAGGGCGACGCCGGCTTGATCGGCACCGTCACCTTGCTGACCTCCGCCCTCGGTGGCTGGATCGCCGGCATCCTGTCGGACCGCATCGGCCGCGTCAAGACGCTGCAACTGACCATCCTGTGGTTCGCCTTCTTCACCGTGCTGTGCGGACTGGCGCAGAACTTCACCCAGCTGCTGGTGGCGCGCGGCCTGATGGGCTTTGGCATGGGCGGCGAGTGGACCGCCGGCGCCATCCTGATCGGCGAGGTCATACGCGCCAAGGATCGCGGCAAGGCGGTCGGCATGGTGCAGGCGGGATGGGCGATCGGCTGGGGCGTCTCGGCGTTGTTGTATGCGCTGATGTTCTCGCTGCTGCCGCCTGAGTGGGCATGGCGTTCGCTGTTCCTGCTGGGGATATTGCCGGCGTTGTTCGTGATCTTCATCCGCCGCTTCGTCGATGAGCCGGAAGTGTTCGTGGCGCAGCAGAAGGCGGTGGCGCCGGAGGACCGCGCCTCGTTTGCCGCGATCTTCGCGCCCAAGATGCTGAGCACCACCGTGCGCGCCGTATTGCTGACCACCGGCGCCCAGGGCGGCTATTACGCCATCACCACCTGGCTGCCGACCTTCCTCAAGACCGAGCGCCACCTGACGGTGCTGGGCACCGGCGGCTACCTGGCGATGGTGATCGTCGGCTCGTATGTGGGCTATATCGTCAGCGCCTTCCTGACCGACTACCTGGGCCGCAAGAAGAACTTCATCCTGTTCGCCACCGGCTCGCTGTGCATCGCCCTGGCCTACACCCGCTTGCCGGTGACGGACGGCGTGATGCTGTTCCTCGGTTTCCCGCTGGGCTTCTGCGTGTCCGGTGTGTTCAGCGGCATGGGCGCCTTCCTGACCGAGCTGTTCCCGACCTCGATCCGCGGTTCGGGCCAGGGCTTCAGCTACAACATGGGGCGCGCCATCGGCTCACTGTTCCCGCTGATGATAGGCCTGAGCAGCCAGTCGATGGCGCTGGGCGAGGCGATCGGCATATTCGCCGGCACCGCCTACGGCGTGATGATCCTGGCCGCCCTGACGCTGCCCGAAACCGCCGGCAAACAACTTGAATCTTGAATCAAAAAGGTAAGACCATGAAAAACGACATCCCCGCCCAACAACTTCGCTGGCAGTTCTGGGTCGATCGCGGCGGCACCTTCACCGACATCGTCGCGCGCCGTCCGGACGGCAAGCTGGTCACGCACAAGCTGCTGTCCGAATACCCGGAACGCTACGACGACGCCGTCACGCAAGGCATGCGCGACCTGCTTGGACTGAAGACGGGCGATCCGCTGCCGGCCGATCAGATCGAAGTGATCAAGATGGGCACCACCGTCGCCACCAACGCGCTGTTGGAGCGCAAGGGCGCGCGCACCGCGCTGGCGATTACGCGTGGTTTCGCCGACCAGCTGCGCATCGGCTACCAGGACCGGCCGGACATCTTCGCCATGCACATTGAGCTGCCGGACCTGATCTACGAAGAAGTGATCGAGATCGATGAACGCATCGGCGCACGCGGCGAGGTGCTGAAAGCGCCGGATGAAGAGGTGTTGCGCGGCCAGTTCGTCGCGATGCGCGCCAAAGGCATCGACGCCATCGCCATCGTGTTGATGCACGCCTACCGCTATCCGCAGCACGAGCAGCGGCTGCGGGTGCTGGCCGAGGAGGTCGGCTTCACGCAGATCTCCGTCAGCCACCAGGTCAGCCCGTTGATGAAGATCGTCGGCCGTGGCGACACCACGGTGGTGGACGCCTACCTGTCGCCGGTGCTGCGCGACTACGTGTCGCGGGTATCGGCCGATGCGGGCGATGTGCGCATCATGTTCATGCAGTCCAACGGCGGCCTGACCGACGCCGGCCGCTTCCAGGGCAAGGACGCGATCCTGTCCGGTCCCGCCGGCGGCATCGTCGGCGCGGTCAAGAGCTGCGAGGCGATCGGCCTGAAACAGGTGATAGGCTTCGACATGGGCGGCACCTCGACCGACGTCGCCCACTACGACGGCGCCTACGAGCGCGTGTTCGAGACCGTGGTGGCCGGCGTGCGGGTGCGCGCGCCGATGATGCACATCCATACCGTGGCGGCGGGCGGCGGTTCTATCTGCAGCTTCGAGAACGGCCGCTTCAAGGTCGGGCCGGAATCTGCCGGCGCCAATCCGGGACCGGCCAGCTACCGCAAGGGCGGCCCGCTGACCGTCACCGACTGCAATGTGATGCTGGGCCGTATCCAGCCGGAGCACTTCCCGCGCGTGTTCGGTCCGAACGGCGACCAGCCGCTGGACCGGGATGTGGTGGTGCGCGCTTTCGGCGAATTGTCCGAGAAGATCGCCCACGAAACCGGCACCCGGCTATCGCCTTCCGCCGTGGCCGACGGCTTCCTGGCGGTGGCGGTCGATAACATGGCGCAGGCGATCAAGTCGATCTCGGTGGAACGCGGTTATGACGTCAGCCGCTACGCCATGTGCTGCTTCGGCGGCGCCGGCGGCCAGCATGCCTGCCGCGTGGCCGACGTGCTGGGCATGACCAAGATCGTCATCCACCCGTTCGCCGGCGTGCTGTCGGCCTTCGGCATGGGCCTGGCCGACATCCGCGCCATGCGCGAAGGCGCGGTCGAGCAGCCGCTCAGCGACGCCACGCTGGCCGAACTGGGTCCGCAACTGGTGGCGCTGGCGCGCGACGCCGCCACCGAACTGCTGGAGCAGCAGGTGGCGCAGGAGGATATCCGCGTCGAACTGTGCGCGCGGCTGAAGTACCAGGACAGCGATTCCGCCTTCGTGATCCCGCTGGCCGACATGGCCGACATGAGCGAGGCCTTTGCGGCGCTGTATCGCGGCCGTTTCGGCTTCGTCATGGAAGGCCAGCCGCTGGTGATCGAATCGGTATCGGCCGAAGCGATCGGCGCGGGCGATGGCGCCGACTTCGTCATCGAAGTGCCGGCCGGCGGTGGCGCAGATTCGCCGGGACGCGTCTACAGCTACGTCGACGGCCAGACCGTGCCGATCGCGCTGCACGTGCGCGCCGAACTGCCGGTGGGCAGCCGCGTCGCCGGTCCGGCGCTGATCCGCGAGGAGATTGCCACCACCGTGGTGGACGCCGGCTGGAGCGCGCGCGTGCTGCCCGACCACTCGCTGCTGCTGGAGCGCAGCGTGGCCGCCGGCAGCGCGCACAAGATGACCACCGACGTGCATCCGATCCACCTGGAGATCTTCAACAACCTGTTCATGGCGATCGCCAAGCAGATGGGCACCACGCTGGAGAACACCGCCTACTCGGTCAACATGAAGGAGCGGCTGGACTTCTCCTGCGCCATCTTCGACCGCGACGGCAACCTGATCGCCAACGCGCCGCACATCCCGGTCCATCTGGGCTCGATGAGCGACAGCGTGCTGTGCGTGATCCGCCAGCACGCGGCGACGATGGCGCCGGGCGACGCCTATGTGCTCAACGTGCCTTACAACGGCGGCACCCACCTGCCGGACATCACCATCGTCTGCCCGGTGTACGGCGACGGTGACCAGCCGCTGTTCTACGTCGCCGCGCGCGGCCACCACGGCGACGTCGGCGGCATCACGCCCGGCTCCATGCCTCCGAACAGCACCAGCATCCTGGAAGAGGGCGTCCTGCTCGATAACATCAAGATCGTCGACAAGGGCGTGTTCCTGGAGCCGCTGGTGCGCGAGCTGTTCGGCGCCGGCCCTTGGCCGAGCCGTAACATCGACCAGAACATCGCCGACCTGATCGCCCAGTTGGGCGCCTGCGAAACCGGCGCCAACGAGCTGCTGAAGGCCACCGCTTGCTACGGCGAGGACGTGGTGCTGGCCTACATGCAGCACGTGCAGGACAACGCCGAAGCGGCGGTGCGCAAGGCCATCGGCGGCCTGCGCGACGCCAGCTTCGCCTACGAGATGGACGATGGCGCGATGCTGAAGGTGAAGCTGACCATCGACCACGCCAGCCGCAGCGCCACGGTGGACTTCACCGGCACCAGCGAGCAGCGGCCGACCAACTTCAACGCGCCGCTGTCGGTCTGCAAGGCCGCCGTGCTGTACGTGTTCCGCACGCTGATCGACAGCGACATCCCGATGAACGAGGGTGTGCTCAAGCCGCTCAAGCTGATCATCCCGGAAGGCTCGATGCTCAACCCGCGCTATCCGGCGGCGGTGGTGGCTGGGAATGTGGAAGTGTCGCAGTACGTCACCGATGCGCTGTATGGTGCGCTGGGCGTGATGTCGGCCTCGCAGGGCACGATGAACAACTTCACCTTCGGGAACGCCGAGCACCAGTACTACGAAACCATCGCCGGCGGTTCCGGCGCGGGGCCGGGCTTCGACGGCACGGCCGCCGTGCAGACCCACATGACCAACTCGCGCATGACCGATCCGGAGGTGCTGGAGTGGCGCTTCCCGGTGCTGGTCGAAACCCACGCCATCCGTCGCGGCAGCGGCGGCGAGGGCGCGCAGCGGGGCGGCGACGGCGCCTTGCGCCGCATCCGCTTCCTGGAGGCGATGACGGCCAACATCCTGGCCGGCCACCGCCGCATCGCGCCGTTCGGGCTGGAAGGCGCGGAGCCCGGGGCGTTGGGCCGCAACTGGGTCGAGCGCGGCGACGGCACGGTCGAGGAGTTCGGCGCCACGCACACCGCCGAAATGCAGGCCGGTGATGTCTTCGCCATCGAGACGCCGGGCGGCGGCGGCTTCGGTATCAAATAAGCAAAGTGGCGGGGTAGCCAGGGCTCGTTATCCCGCCTCCAACATCAGAGCCTGTACAACTGGGGACAAAAAATGAATAAAACTATGTTTGCGCTGGCGCTGAGCGCATTGGCCGGTACGGCTGCGGCCCAATCCAATGTGACGGTGTACGGCATCGTCGACGTGGCGGTGGTGCGCGAAAGCGGCGGCGTCGGCACGGCCGCCTCCAGCACCAAGCTGACCAGCGGCGTTGAATCGGGCTCGCGCCTGGGCTTCAAGGGCACCGAGGATCTGGGCAGCGGCCTGTCCGCCATCTTCCTGCTGGAGAACGGCTTCCAGGCCGATACCGGCGCGATGGGGCAGGGCGGCTTGCTGTTCGGCCGCCAGGCCTACGTCGGCCTGCAGAGCAAGACGGCCGGCACGCTGACGTTGGGCCGCCAGTACACGCCGCAGTACCTGGCGGTGGCGGCGGTCGATCCCTTCGGCTCCGGCACGGCGGGCGACACCAAGAACCTGATGGCCTCCACCGGCAATAGCGCCAGCCGCATGGACAACGCGGTCAAGTACGCGTCGCCGGTGGTCAACGGCTTCAATGCGGAACTGGTCTACGGCGTCGGCGAAGTGGCGGGCGACAGCACGGCGCAGCGCCAGTTCGGCGGCGCGCTCGCCTACACCAGCGGCCCGCTGGTGGTGCGCCTCGCGCATCACAACCGCAATAACGACACCGCCACGCTGAAGAACACCAGCAGCGCCAAGAACACCGTGCTGACCGCGCTGTACGACTTCGGCGTGGCGAAGGCGCACTTTGCCTACGGCGTCGACAAGGGTTTGAACAGCGCCTTGCCGCGCAACCTGAACAACCCGTTCGGCTACGCCGTCGCGCCGACGCCGTCCATCGACAGCAGCGTGGTGCTGCTGGGCGTGACGGTGCCGCAGGGGATGGGCACGTGGCTGGCCTCCTACATCCGCAAGAACGACAAGACCAGCTTCAACCAGGATGCGCAGCAGCTGGCGGCGGGCTATCGCCACTACCTGTCCAAACGCACGGACTTATACGGGGTGTATGCTTACATCCGCAATAAAAACGGCGCGGGCTACACGGTCGGCAGCGCGATCGAAGGCGGTAGCGGCAATCGCGGCCTCAATCTCGGCATTCGTCACGTTTTCTAAGGAGCGGTCATGAAAAAACTATTCACGGGTTTGTTTGCTGGACTGATGATGTTGGCGGCGCTGGGGGCGGGCGCGGCGGAGAAGGGTACGGCCGATGAAGCGGTGGCGATGGTCAAGAAAGCCAGCGAGTTCCTGAAGAAGAACGGCAAGGAAAAAGCCCTCGCCGAGTTCAATAATCCGAAGGGGCAGTTTATCCAGAAGGATCTGTACATCTTCGTCTTCGGCGCCAACGGCGACGGCGTGGAGCTGGCCAACGGCGCCAACATCAAGCTGGTCGGCAAGAACGTGCTGGAGATGAAGGATGCAGACGGCAAGTTCCTGATCAAGGACATCCTGGCGCTGGGCATGGGCAAGGAAGGCAAGGGCTGGGTCGATTACAAGTGGCCCAACCCGAGCACCGGCACCGTCGACGGCAAGCGCACCTACGTCGAGCGCGTGGAGGACGTCGTGATCGGTTGTGGTATTTACAAGTAAGAATAGGGGGCGGGGGTGGGTTGTTCTCACTCCTATATTTCAAGTTATAAAAAATAGGTTGCCACGGAGCAAATCACAAACTATGATTAAGTTATAAAGAGACCCAAATAACGTCTACATATAGGTGGTGACATGCTACTCACTGAGCACACTGCCGTCACGATCCGCAAAGGACCGCCACGGCCACAAGACGCAATAGGCGCTATCCCAGCCGCCGCCAACACGTATGACATGACGACCGAAGACGATATCGGCGATGCATTCACGTCCCTGGCGGCAAGCGGTGAAGCGATCTCGATGTACACCAGCGGCGTCCGTGAGCCGGTGCTTGGGCGCATACTGTCAGTCGATCCCGAACAGCCGCATTTCGTGATGGAATTGAACGAAGGCATGACCCTGCCGCCCGGCAAAGTCAACTTTGTCACCGTCATGAGCAATGCAAAGATTCAGTTTCGCCTGTCCGATCCGGATTGGAAATCGCTGCCCGGCCAGCCGCACCTGATCCCGATGAAATTCCCGGAAACCTGCGCAGTGCTGAACCGGCGCGCATCGGAGCGCGTGGAAACGCCGCTCGGCGTCACGTTCATGGCCTCGTTCGAGGTGAACGGCAGGATGTATGAGCTGCCCATCTACGATTTCGCGATGGGCGGAATGGGCCTGCGCTGCACCAAGAGCGCCACTAAGGGTTTGCTCAAGGGCCGCAAGGTGGTGGAGGTGCGCCTGGAACTGGAGACGGAATCGGAGTCGGAATCCGTGGTCGTCACGGAAATGGAAATCCGGGTCACGCGCGGCGTCCGTTCCTTCCTGCTGGGCGAACAGCTCCATGTCGGCTGCATGTTCACCCAGGTGTCGCCGGAGGCGGAAGCCGATATCAAAACCCTGCTCAAGCACATCAACCACGCCACGACCTAGCGGTTTAGTACTTGAGCGAACGCCGCATCACCAGCGGCGGCGGTTCCATCGGATTGGCGTGCGAGTATTCAAGCTCTTCGGCCAGTTCGAATTCAAAGGCGGTGTAGAAGTCGATCAGCTTGGGCTGGTCGCTGCGCACGGCCAGCCGCACTTCCTCCACGCCGCTCGCCAGGCCGTGATGGATCACCGCCTCCAGCAGATGCTGCGACAGATTGCTGCCCCGATATTGCGGCAGCACGCCCATGCGGCAGATTTCCCAGACATCCGGCTCCGCATCGAGCGGCAGCCAGCGCACCGAACCGACCGGCTGTTCATCGACCAACAAAACAAAACCGCCGCCATCGCGCAGATGTTCTGCAACGAGGACGGCGGTTTCGCGGTGGCCGCTGGACGTGACGCTGACCTTGCCGGCCCACGCAGCGCGCGTGAGTTCGGCAATCAGCTTGGCATCGTCATCCCTTGCTTCCCGAACCACGATGTTCATCGTCCGGCCCTTAGCGGATGCGCATGCCTGGCTCAGCGCCCGGCCATGGGTTGAGGATGTAGATGCCTGGATTGGCTTTCTCGTCTTTCGCCGAACCGGCCAGCACCATGCCTTCGGACACGCCGAACTTCATCTTGCGCGGCGCCAGATTGGCGACCATCACGGTCAGCTTGCCGACCAGTTCTTCCGGCTGGTACATGGACTTGATGCCCGAGAAGACATTGCGCAGGCGGCCTTCGCCCACGTCCAGGGTCAGGCGCAGCAACTTGTCCGAACCGTCGACGTGTTCGCAGTTGACGATCTTGGCCACGCGCAGGTCGATCCTGACGAAGTCGTCGATGCTGATTTGCGGGGCCAGTTCTTCCACGCCTTCCGGCATCGGCAGCGCCGGCGCGGCTGGCGCGGTGGCCTGCTTGGCAGGCTTGGCGGCGACCGCCGGAGCGGCTGCCGCGGCAGCTTGCTGGGCCGGCGCATCGAACAGGTCTTCGATCATCTTGGCGTCGACGCGCGTCATCAGGTGCGCATAGGCGCCGATGGTGCGGCCCAGCATCGCGTTCGACACCACGCCGCTGGCGACATCGGTATCGGCCCACAGCAGCTGCTCGTCGTTGAGGAACTTCGACACATTGGCGGCCACGCCCGGCAGCACCGGCGACAGCAGGATGGTCAGCTGGCGGAACAGGATCAGCGCGGTGGTGCAGACGTCGTGCAACTCGGCCAGTTTGGCCTCGTCCTTGGCCAGTATCCACGGCTTGTTCTCGTCGACATACTGGTTGGTGATGTCGGCGATCTCCATGATCTCGCGCAGCGCCTTGCCGAACTCGCGCGCCTCGAAATTGGCGGCGATGCTGGCCTGGCGCTCGACGCCGTCAGCGGTGATCAGCGCGCGCTTGATCCAGCCCTGCGCGCCCTCGGACAGCGACGAGGCCAGCTTGCCGTCGAATTTCTTGGCGATGAAGCCGGCGCAGCGCGAAGCGATGTTGACGTACTTGCCGATCAAGTCGCTGTTGACGCGGGCCACGAAGTCGTCGCCGGTGAAGTCCAGGTCTTCGACCTTGGAGTTCAGCTTGAAGGCGATGTAGTAGCGCAGCCATTCCGGGTTCATGCCCAGGTTCAGGTAGCGCAGCGGCGAGATGCCGGTGCCGCGCGACTTCGACATCTTCTCGTTGTTGACGGTCAGGTGGCCGTGCACGTTGACCTTGAGCTTGTCGATCACCGGATGGCCGGCGAAGTTCAGCATGGCCGGCCAGAACAGCAGGTGGAAGGAGACGATGTCCTTGCCGATGAAGTGGATCTGCTCGGTGCCCGGATCGTTCAGCAGCGCGTTGAAGTCGATGCCCTTTTTCTCGCAATAGTTCTTCAGGCTGGCCAGGTAGCCGACCGGCGCGTCCAGCCAGACGTAGAAGAACTTGCCCGGCGCGTCGGGAATCGGGATGCCGAAGTAGGGCGCGTCGCGCGAGATGTCCCAGTCGGCCAGCTTTTCGCCGGCTTCGCCCAGCCACTCGCTGACCTTGTTGACCATTTCCGGCTGCAGGCGGCCGGGCGTGTTCAGCCAGTCCTTGAGGAACTGGTAGCAGCGCGGGTCGGACAGCTTGAAGAAGTACTGCTCCGAATCCTTGAGGATGGGCGTGGCGTTGGTGAACACCGAGAACGGGTTGATCAGCTCGGTCGGCTGGTAGGCCGCACCGCACACTTCGCAGTTGTCGCCGTACTGGTCCTTGGCGTGGCAGGTCGGGCACTCGCCCTTGATGTTGCGGTCCGCCAGGAACATGCCTTTGACCGGGTCGTAGAAGCGCGGCACGATCTTGGTCTGGATCAGGCCGTTATCGCGCAGCTTGCGGTAGATGCCCTGCGACAGTTCGACGTTTTCCGGGGAGTCGGTCGAATACCAGTTGTCAAAGGCGATATGAAAACCGTCCAGGTACTGGGCGCGGCCGGCGGCGATCTTGGCCACGAATTCCTGCGGCGTGATGCCTTCCTTTTCGGCGGCGATCATGATCGGCGTGCCGTGGGTGTCGTCGGCGCCGACAAAGTGCACGACACGTTGCGCATCGCCGTCGCGCTGCATTCGCTGGAACCGGACCCAGATGTCGGCCTGGATGTATTCCATCATGTGGCCAATATGGAAAGCGGCGTTAGCGTAGGGCAGGGCAGTGGTGACGAACAGCTTGCGGGTCATGGTTGATGCACTTTGTGGGTGGAAAAAGAACATTTTAACAGTGGAAGCCGCAACTGCACACGTCTGAGGGGTTTTCTGTCGCTATGCGCTAGAATGAGGGCACATTTTACGGAGAGAGTTACATGAGCATCACAGTAGAAGACGTCAAAGCCGCGCTGTCCCAAATCGTTGACCCAAATACAACGAAAGACTATGTGTCCGGCAAGGCCGTGAAGAATTTGAAGGTCGAGGGCGGCGATATCTCCCTCGATATCGAGCTGGGCTACCCGGCCAAGAGCCAGTTCGACGCCATCCGCGCCAGCGTCATCGCCGCGCTGCGCGTGCTGCCGGGCGCCGGCAATGTCAGCGTCAACGTGCACAGCAAGGTGATCTCGCACACCGTGCAGCGCGGCCTGAAGCTGATGCCCAATGTGAAGAACATCATCGCCGTGGCCTCCGGCAAGGGCGGCGTGGGCAAATCGACCACCGCCGTCAACCTGGCGCTGGCGCTGGCCGCCGAGGGCGCCTCGGTCGGCCTGCTGGACGCCGACATCTACGGCCCGTCGCAGCCGATGATGCTGGGCGTGTCCGGCCGTCCGGAGACCAAGGACGGCAAGACCATGGAGCCGCTGGAAAACTACGGCGTGCAAGTGTCGTCGATCGGCTTCCTGATCGACCCGGACGAGCCGATGGTGTGGCGCGGCCCGATGGTCACCCAGGCGCTGCAGCAGCTGCTGGAGCAGACCAACTGGCGCGACCTCGACTACCTGATCGTCGACATGCCGCCGGGCACCGGCGACATCCAGCTGACCTTGTCGCAGAAAGTGCCGGTCACCGGCGCCGTCATCGTCACCACGCCGCAGGACATCGCGCTGCTGGACGCACGCAAGGGCCTGAAGATGTTCGAGAAGGTCGGCATTCCTATCCTCGGCATCGTCGAGAACATGAGCACCCACATCTGCTCCAACTGCGGCCATGCGGAAGAGATCTTCGGCGCCGGCGGCGGCGCCAAGATGTGCAAGGATTTCAACGTCGAGTTCCTCGGCGCCTTGCCGCTGACCTTGTCCATCCGCGAGCAGGCCGATTCCGGCAAGCCGACCGTGGTGGCCGAGCCGGACGGCCAGGTGGCCGCCATCTACAAGGACATCGCCCGCAAGATTGCAGTACAGGTCGCTGAGAAGGCCAAGGATATGACCAGCAAGTTCCCTAGCATCGTCATCAAGAACGACTAACCGGAGATTAACCATGATGAAAAAAATTATCGCCGCCGCAGCCTTCATGGCCGTGGGCGCCAGCGCTTATGCCCAGCAGTCGGTGGCCTTCGTCGAGCCTTTCGATGGCTCCACCGTCACCAGCCCGTTCCGGGTCAAGTTCGCCGTCACCGGCATGGAGGTCAAGCCGGCCGGCGACATGACGGCCAACACCGGCCACCACCACCTGCTGATCAACGCTGCGCCGGTCAAGGCGGGTGAAGTGGTGCCGGCCGACGACCAGCACATCCACTTCGGCAAGGGCCAGACCGAGACCGAAGTCAAGCTGGCGCCCGGCACCTATGTCCTGTCGCTGCAGTTCGCCAACGGCTTGCACCAGTCCTATGGTCCGGGCATGAGCACGTCCATCAAGGTCACCGTCAAGTAAGCGTTTACGTCGACGGATTGGTTGCGTGCGGCCCACACTGCACGCACTATTCCAAAAAAGATACTAAAAAACGCAACACCATGGGTTAGCATGCGGTTTTGTTTTGCCGAGAGCATGCCTTGACGTCGTCCCATCTGCACGCGGCCCCCGCGCCGGCCGCACACCACGCCGCCCCTGAATTCTGCCCCAGTTGCAAGACCCGCCTCGGCGCCAATTTCTGCCCGCAATGCGGCCAGGAAGCCATACTGCATCCACCCAGCATGGGCGAGTTCGTCGCCGAGTTCATCGGCCACTATGTCGCCATCGAAGGCAAGCTGTGGCGCACGATGGTCCAGTTGCTGCTGCGTCCGGGCGGCCTGACCAAGGCCTATATGGCCGGCCTGCGCGTCAACTACATGCAGCCGCTGCGGCTGTTCCTGACGTTGAGCGTGATCCTTTTTTCGCTATTGCAGTTCGGCGGCTTCAAGATCGACAGCAACGACGTCAAGCCTGCATCGGGTGAGATGGTCTTCACTGCCGACATGAAGCAGACCGATTCCACGGCCGCTCCGGCGCCAGTGGTCGCCGGCGCCACCAGATA
Organism: Duganella sp. GW821-FHT07G03; assembly: GCF_059418605.1. Lineage (NCBI taxonomy): Bacteria > Pseudomonadati > Pseudomonadota > Betaproteobacteria > Burkholderiales > Oxalobacteraceae > Duganella > Duganella sp. GW821-FHT07G03. The sequence continues at coordinate 419,228 of NZ_JBWKQE010000001.1, read as the reverse complement.
TACGGCCTCGCTTGGCTACTATAGTGTCACCCTGCTGCGCGATGGGAAATCGACCGAGTTCGGGGTCAATTTCAGTGTTCCGAATAGCGAACAATCCTCCATGCTGCACTCGGCGATATTGTTGGTCATCCCCAAGTACGATGACAAGGTCAAGCGCTTTGGCGAATTGCCGGCGGAGACCAAGGCCGAACTGATGACGCACGGCTTCTTTGTCCGCATGCCGTACGTGATCTTCTTCATGGTGCCGGTGTTCGCCCTGTTCCTCAAGCTGCTGTACCTGCCGTCGCGCCGGCCCTATGGCGAATACCTGCTGTTCGCGCTGCACGTCAACGCTTTCGCCTTCTTCGTCATGGCGCTGATGCATGCGATGCCGTGGCTGTGGGGCGTGGGTGCGCTGGCGCTGGTGCTGCTGGCGTACCTCGGCCGCGCCATGCAGAACGTGTATGGGGGCGCGGCGCTCGCCACGCTGGCCAGGTGGCTGCTGCTGGTGGCGGCCTATCTGTTGACGTTGCTTGTGCTGGTCATGCAGGTGATGCAAGTGCTGGCGATCACGTCGGTCTGAAAGGTGAGCGATGAATCAGCCAGTCTTGAAGTCCGTTCCGCACGCGAGCCCCGAATTCTGTCCCGGTTGCGTCCGGGCGCGCTGACCAAGGCCTATATGACCGGCAAGCGGGTCAACTACATGCGTTGCCCGATAGCGAACATCCTTCCCTGGGACTGTCGGCGTTGCGTGCCGTGTTCCCGACCTTCCAGCAATCGCTCGACCGTTCGTTCGCCTTCTTCATCATGGCGCTGGTGCATCTGACGCCCGTGTGGGGCACCCGCCTGCTGTTGGGTGTGCTGGCCTTGTATGTCGCCAGGGCGATGCGGAATGTCTACGGCGGCTCGCCGCTGGTCATGAACATCCTTCAGGTGGCGCTGTTCACTTCGCTGACGTCGGCCTGAGTTCAAAAAAGCGAATGGCGCCGCCAGGGATTTGTTGATCTAAGCCGTAAGCCCTTGTTTTAACACCATCTATACGCCGCGGCGCAGCTGCACTGCGGCGAATAGCCGGCGCCCGGCCGGCTCCGTATGCTGTGGTCTCTACCAACCCACGCAACCGGAGTCCACCATGCGTTTAAATCATCTGAGTTTCCCTTCCAACGACGTCGCCGCCAGCGTTGCCTTCTTTGAGCGCCAGCTGGGCTGCCGGGTCGAGCTGGCCGGCCCGACCAGCATCCTCAAGCGCGACGGCTTCGACATCGTCATCGAAGACTGCGGCGACCGCACGACCGTCTGGCCGCACAACTTCCATCTCGGCTTCGAGCTGCCGAGCGCCGACGAGGTGCGTGCCCTGCATGCCCGATTCAAGGAGGAGGGCGTGACCATGAAAACCGAGGTCTTCCACCACGAGCGCGGCTCGCGCTTCTTCTGCGAGGCGCCGGGCGGGCTGCTGTTTGAGATCAACACCCGGTCCGATGCGGAAGAGCGCTATCGCCGCACCTTCGCCGACGCGGTAAAATAGCTTCTTTTACACATAAGCACTCCTACTTCGATGACTACTGCAACAGCCAAGCCAGTCCGCACCCGTTTCGCGCCGAGCCCGACCGGCTACCTCCACCTGGGCGGCGCCCGCACGGCGCTGTATTCCTGGGCCTACGCCCGTCACTTCGGCGGCACCTTCGTGCTGCGCATCGAAGACACCGACCTCGAGCGTTCGACCCCGGAAGCGGTGCAGGCCATCATCGAAGGCATGGAGTGGCTGGGCCTGAGCCATGACGAAGGCCCGTTCTACCAGATGCAGCGCATGGACCGCTACCGCGAAGTTCTGGCGCAGATGCTGGAGGCGGGCACAGCTTACCATTGCTACTCGTCGCAGGAAGAAGTCGAGGCGATGCGCGAGCGCATGCGCGAAGCCGGCGAAAAGCCGCGCTACGACGGCACCTGGCGTCCGGAGCCGGGCAAGACCTTGCCGGCCATCCCGGCCGACCGCAAGCCGGTGGTGCGCTTCAAGAACCCGCTGGACGGCGAAGTGAGCTGGGACGATTTCGTCAAGGGCACCATCACCATCGGCAACAAGGAGCTGGACGATCTGGTCATCGCCCGTCCCGACGGCACTCCGACCTATAACTTCTGCGTGGCGGTCGACGACTGGGACATGGAAATCAGCCACGTGCTGCGCGGCGACGACCACGTCAACAACACGCCGCGCCAGATCAACATCCTGCGCGCCATCGGCGCGCCGCTGCCGCTGTACGGCCATCTGCCGATGATTTTGGGCGCCGACGGCCAGAAGATGTCCAAGCGTAAGGACGCGGTCAATGTCATGGACTACCCGGCGCAAGGCTATCTGCCGGAAGCGATCCTGAACTACCTGGCGCGCCTGGGCTGGAGCCACGGCGACGACGAGGTGTTCTCGATGGAGCAGGTGTGCAGCTGGTTCGACGGCACCCACCTGTCGAACTCGGCGGCGCAGTTCAACATCGAAAAACTGAACTGGCTCAACAACCACTATATCAAGCAGGCCGACAACGAACGCCTGGCCACGCTGGCCCAGCCGCGCATGCTGGCCGCCGGCGCCGTGTTCGACGGCGCGCCTGCGCTGCCGGCCGTGCTGGCGCTGATGAAGGAGCGCGTCAACACCGTCAACGAACTGGCCGACGCCGCCATGCTGTTCTACCGCGCACCGCAGCCGGACGCCGCGCTGATGGCCCAGCACCTGACCGACGCCGTCAAGCCGGCGCTGGCGCAGTTCGCCGAGCGTTGCGCCACGGTGGAGTGGACCAAGGAAGCGCTGGCCGCGATGATCAAGGAAGTCTTGGCGGCCAACACGCTGAAGATGCCGCAGATGGCGATGCCGCTGCGTTTGATCGTCACCGGCCAGCTACAAACGCCGGCCATCGACGCCGTGCTGCAGATCTTCGGCCGCGACGCGATTGTGGCGCGCCTGGCGAAATTTCTCTGATTCTGAATTGAATCCTGAGCAAAGTTGCAAAAGGGTATTTGCATAGTCCAGCTTCTTTGCTATACTCTTGTTTCTGCAGCAAACGGGGGTATAGCTCAGCTGGGAGAGCGCTTGCATGGCATGCAAGAGGTCAGCGGTTCGATCCCGCTTACCTCCACCACGTTGCAGAATTGGTTGTTCGCAGTCCCCATCGTCTAGAGGCCTAGGACATCACCCTTTCACGGTGAGTACGGGGGTTCGAATCCCCCTGGGGACGCCAAGGTTGTGATGAGTTGTAGATGTTGTAGTTGACGTTGTTTGTACTGATTTGTTTGATGTTTGGCTTTATGCTGGATAGATACAAGTAGTGAAAACAAAAGTCGCGCAAGCGGCTTTTATTATTTCTGCGCCCGGGGGGTATAGCTCAGCTGGGAGAGCGCTTGCATGGCATGCAAGAGGTCAGCGGTTCGATCCCGCTTACCTCCACCAC